>CASELH010000022.1 GCA_949288715.1 uncultured Bacteroides sp.
CACCAAGCGCTACCGCATCCAAGCATACCCCTTCTACCAGGAGTGGAGCGCTGTGTCGGAAGAGCAGGTCACCGAGTATGACAGCAACGGAACGCCCACGGTGACCCGCTGCACGCAATATGAGTATGACACAGAAGGCAAGCAGCCTACGGCCATCACCCAAAGCACCAGCGGGGGTGGCACGAAGAAGACTACCATCAGCTATGCCGACGCGTTCAAGGGTACCGGGGTTTACGACAGGATGTGCAGCCTGAACATGCTGGATTATCCCGTAGAGACCGTGGAACAGCAGGACGGGGAAACTGTCTTGAAAAGCAAGAATGAGTATGCCCTGTTCGACAACATGCCCCGCCTGGGCAGCATCCGGCAGGCGAAAGGCAACGGGAGCTACGAGACGCGGATGCAGTACACGCGCTACGACAGCGACGGCAACCTGCTGGAGCTGGTGCGCCCCGATCGGGTGACGGTATCCTACCTGTGGTCGTACAAGAATTACTATCCGGTGGCGCAGGTGGAGGGCATGGCGTATGACGACGTGGTGAATGCACTGACCCCAAGCTACGTATCCTCCATAAACAACGGCATTGAAGGGGTGACGCAACTGCGCAACATACAGGGACAACTGGGGCAAGGCATCGTGACGGCATGGAGCTATAGACCGCTAATTGGCATCCAAGGTGCCGTGGACCCCGACGGGAATACCTACCTGCATGTATATGATGATGCAGGACGGCTGTCCCAAGTGCGCGATACGGCAGGGAAAACGCTGGAAAGGTATGAATATAACTACAGGGAATAAACCGACTACAGCCATCTGCCGGATATGTTGAATTGCGCCGGTACGTCATAGGAGGTAATAGAGAGGTATACGGATATATTCCCTCTATTACCTCTCTTCATTATCAAGCAACACTTGCTTGCCGCCATGCCGATAGGACACATTGTATCATGGCTGCATTTTTCCCCCTGAAACGCGGCAGATTGCGGATTTATCCGTACATTTGTCCCAATAAATTATGTAGTACTCAAACATTCACCCGTAAACACGTATTTGATAGATGAGAAAATGGCGTATTGAAGACTCCGAGGAGTTGTACAACATCACCGGATGGGGCACTTCCTACTTCGGTATCAACGAGAAGGGACATGCTGTAGTGACACCGCGCAAGGATGGCGTGGCCATCGACTTGAAAGAACTGGTGGACGAACTGCAATTGCGCGACGTAACTGCACCTATGCTGCTGCGCTTTCCCGACATACTGGACAACCGCATCGAGAAAATATCCTGCTGCTTTGAGAAAGCGGCGGAAGAATACGGTTACCGGGGCGAAAACTTCATCATCTACCCCATCAAGGCCAACCAAATGCGCCCCGTGGTGGAGGAAATGATTACACACGGCAAGAAGTTCAACCTGGGGCTGGAAGCGGGCTCGAAACCCGAGCTGCACGCCGTCATCGGCATCAACACTGACCCCGACTCGCTGGTGGTGTGCAACGGCTACAAGGACGAAAGCTTCATCGAGCTGGCCTTGCTGACGCAGAAGATGGGCAAACGCATTTTCCTCGTGGTGGAGAAGCTGAACGAACTGAACCTCATCGCCAAGATAGCCCGCCGCCTGAAAGTACGCCCCAACATAGGCATCCGCATCAAGCTGGCCAGCAGCGGCAGCGGCAAGTGGGAAGAAAGCGGAGGCGACGCCAGCAAGTTCGGGCTGACGTCCAGCGAGCTGCTCGAGGCGCTGGACTTCCTGGAAAAGAAGGACATGAAGGACTGCCTGAAGCTGATACACTTCCACATAGGCAGCCAGATAACCAAGATACGCCGCATAAAGAACGCCTTGCGCGAGGCATCGCAATTCTACGTACAGCTCAAGAAGATGGGCTTCGACCTGGAGTTTGTGGACACCGGCGGCGGCATGGGCGTGGACTATGACGGCACCCGCTCGAGCAACAGCGAAAGCTCGGTGAACTACTCCATACAGGAGTACGTGAACGATGTGGTGTCCACCTTCGTCGACGCGGCCGACAAGCACGGCTTCCCCCACCCCAACATCATCACCGAGACGGGGCGCAGCCTGACAGCCCACCACTCCGTGCTCATCATCGAGGTGCTGGAGACAGCCTCCCTGCCCGAAATGGACGACAATTGGGAACCAGATGAAAGTGCCCACGAATTGGTGAAAGAACTGTACCAAATATGGGACAACCTGAACCAGCGCAGCATGCTCGAACCTTGGCACGACGCACAGCAGATACGCGAAGAGGCACTCGACCTCTTCAGCCACGGCATTGTGGACTTGAACACGCGGGCACAGATAGAGAAACTGTATTGGAGCATCTGCCGCGAAATAAGCTCCATTGCCGCCGGCATGAAGCACTGCCCGGAAGAGTTCCGCAAGCTGAGCAAGCTACTTGCCGACAAGTATTTCTGCAACTTCTCGCTGTTCCAGTCGTTGCCCGACTCGTGGGCCATCGACCAAATGTTCCCCATCATGCCCATCCAGCGCCTGGACGAAAAGCCCGACCGCGAAGCCACGCTACAGGACATGACGTGCGACTCCGACGGCAAGATAGCTAACTTCGTCAGCTCGCGGGCCGATGCCACCACGCTGCCCGTGCATTCTTTGCGCGACAAGGAGCCCTACTACCTGGCCGTGTTCCTCGTAGGCGCTTACCAGGAGATACTGGGCGACATGCACAACCTCTTTGGCGACACCAACGCCGTGCACATCTCGGTGAACAGCAAAGGCTACACCATCGACCAGCAGATAGACGGCGAGACGGTGGCCGAGGTGCTGGACTATGTGCAGTACAACCCCAAGAAGCTGGTGCGCACGCTGGAAACGTGGGTCAGCCAGTCGGTCAAAGAAGGCAAGATTTCGCTGGAAGAAGGCAAAGAATTTCTGGCCAACTACCGCTCGGGCCTGTATGGGTACACTTATTTGGAATAAACGGTACATAGACACAAGAAGGAGATGGATAAACTTACAGTCATTAAGGTGGGTGGAAAAATCGTGGAAGAGCACGACACCCTGCAGCAATTGCTGGACGACTTTGCCAAGATAGGCGGATACAAGGTATTGACACACGGCGGCGGGCGTTCGGCTACACGGTTGGCCACCCGCCTGGGCATAGAGAGCCGCATGGTGAACGGGAGGCGCATCACCGACGCCGAAACGCTGCAGGTGGTGACCATGGTGTATGGCGGACTGGTGAACAAGAACATCGTGGCCGGACTGCAGGCACGCGGCGTCAATGCCTTGGGGCTGACGGGAGCCGACATGGATGTCATCCGCTCGGTCAGGCGCCCCGTACAGGAGGTGGACTATGGCTTTGTGGGCGATGTGCGCCAAGTGAATGTAGACCTGCTGGCTGACCTTATCTATAAGGGCGTGGTGCCCGTCATGGCTCCACTTACCCACGACGGGCAGGGCAGCCTGCTGAACACCAATGCCGACACCATAGCGGGCGAAACGGCCAAAGCCCTGGCCCGGCGCTTCGACGTCACCCTGGTGTATTGCTTTGAAAAGCCGGGCGTGCTGCGCGACGAGAACGACGACAGCAGCCTCATCCCCGAAATCACTCCCGAATTGTTCAACCAGCTGGTGGCCGACGGCACGGTGCAGGGCGGCATGATTCCCAAGCTGGAGAATTCGTTCAACGCACTCAGGGCAGGCGTATCCGAAGTGGTCATCACGCAAGCCTCGGCCATCGGCCGGAAGGCGGGCACCCGAATACGGCTGCAATTCTAAAAAAACGCAAAAAGCACACGCGCTATTGTAACTTTCCACAGGCTCAACCGTCAACTAATTAGAGATGCAGGAACTCAGCTTTCTCAACGACATCCTCCCGCTGAAAAACCAGCTCTTCCGGCTGGCACTGCGGATAACCCTCGACAGGGCGGAAGCGGAAGACGTGGTGCAGGAGGCGCTGATAAAGGTGTGGAGCAAACGCAATGAGTGGCAGCAACTCGACTCGGTGGAAGCCTATTGCCTGGCTGTGACACGCAACCTGGCCATAGACCACAGCGAAAGGAAGGGAGCCCAGGCTGTTGAACTGACAGACGACATGGAGCAACCCGACACGACGGCAGGGCCGCACGAGCAGATGGTGCACGACGAACGCATGGCGTGGATAAACCGCCTGATGAACCGCCTGCCCGAAAAGCAACGCCTGGCCATGCAGCTGAGGGACATCGAGGGAAAGAATTATAAAGAAATAGCCACGGCCTTGGGGCAGACGGAAGAACAGGTAAAAGTAAACATATTCCGCGCCCGGCAAAAGGTAAGGCAAAAACTACTGGAAATAGAGAATTATGGACTATAACGATATCGAACAACTACTGGAACGCTACTGGCAATGCAACACCTCTGTTGAAGAGGAGGCACGGCTGCGACGCTTCTTCACACAAGAAGAAGTGCCCGCCCACCTGTTGCGCTACAAAAGCTTGTTCGAGTATCAGGAAGAGCAACAACAGGTGCAGGTAAGCGATGACTTCGACGCACGCCTGATGGCCCGCATAAAGGCCTCCGAGCCCGCAGTGGTGAAAGCCCGGCGGATATCGTCCGGCGTACGCCTCACCCCTCTGCTGAAAGCTGCGGCCGTCATAGCCCTCGTGGTGGGGCTGGGCAACCTGATGCAACGCTCATTCTTTGCAGACAACGCGGAGGGCATAGTGCCCGACACCATCGGCGAGCAAATCACCGCGCCGTCGGTAGCCTTGTCGCAAGAAGCCGCCAACGCCTCCGAAAAGCAGCTGTCCGACAGCATACCGCATGCCGAACTGCCGCCCACGGAGAAGGTGAGCACCAAGTAAACAGACATTTTCATTTGCTTTAAACATAAGATTATAGTTAGTGTGCTTTATTAAGGAAACCTGAGGCTGTGAAGTTTCAATATCTCTCAACACTTGTGAAAACTAACTAAGATAAAAGGGACTCTGCGTGATGCAGCGTCCCTTTTATTTTTCCCCACGCAGGGGGATGTCAGATGTAGTTGATTAAGAGAGAGATTTTCAGAGTTTATGCAGGTGGCGTTTGGGCACGTCCAGTTCGGGGTCGCCCTTATAGCCCACGTCGCCGCTGCCGCTTACGCGCACCTTCAGGAAGTCCACGGCATGGCACTCTATGTCGCCCGAGCCGGAGATGTGGGTATCCACGCGCGATGCCTCAAGCCCGGCAGCCAGGATGTCGCCCGAGCCGGTAATGCCATAGTCGGCTTGCTGCGCCTTGCCGCCGTTTATCTTGAAAGTTCCCGAGCCGGTCACTTCCACCTTCACCTCGCCGCTGGCCAGCAGGTGGCTGAACTCCACATCACCCGAGCCGGTAATGCTGCCCTTTGCGGAGCCACACACCAGGTCCGTGCCGCTAAGGTTGCCCGATCCCGTGACGGCGGTCTTCAAGGCAGTGCACACCACACGGTTCACCGTCAGGTCGCCCGAGCCCGTGACGGAGAGTTTCAGCTCACCCGTATTCAGCTCGCCGGGCAGCATGAAGGAGCCGGAGCCGGACAAAGCCACGCCATTCAACCCTTCCGACGAGATGCGCACTTGCAGCTTGTTGTAGGACACGCGGACGTTCTTCTTGAAGCCCAAGTGCAGCGTGCCGCCCTTCACGTAGATGTCGAGCAAGTCCACGATGTTGTCCGACGTATAGACCTCCACCGTGGGGCGGCCGGGCTTTTGGGCATAGGTCACGTCGAACGAGCCTGCCATTTCCACCCGCGTAAAGTTGTCCACGCGGATGTCTTTCGTCACATAAGTCTTGCTTGCCTTAACGGTCTTCCGGCCAAACCAATCGCCTGAGTTGTACGTGGTTTGCCCACACGAAGCCAAGCCAAGCACCGCCACGAAGGCGGCAATGAGTGTAGTAAGTTTCTTCATTGTGTTTCTGCTTTAAATGTTGTTTTACCTGTTAGACGGGGCACGGGTGCAAAAAGTTGCACGGCGGAGCATTTTTTTCTTCCCCATCCCCGGGCAAGTTTGTCACGCCAAAGAAAGACCAAAAGGCATGCCAAAACCGTATTCCGTTGAAAATGATGTATGAGAGACAGAAATAGGGTGTCCATTTCCGCACACAATGTCCGGTTTCAGGCGGCGGGCGGACAGCCGGGCATTTGCTTTTCTCGCAGAAATTTCCTTTTTTTGCCCCCCGGAAAAACTTCTTTTACACCATGACCCTATCCACACTACACGACCCCGAGCTGGGCGACATTGTGCTGCGCCCCGACACACGCGCCCGCCGACTGACCTTCCGCATGCGCGACGGGCGCCTGCACGTCAACCTGCCGCCGGGCACCCCTGTGGCCGAGGTGCGCAAGGCCGTCGACCAGCTGCGCCCGCGCCTGCAAGCCCTGCGCGGGGTCGGAAGCCTGCCACTCATCGACACCAGTTACCGCATCGACACGGACTTCTTTCACCTCAGCCTGGAGGAAGGCACGGGCAGCCGCTTCCTGGCGCGCGGCGGGGAGGACAGGCTGAAAATCATTTGCCCGGCAGGCACCGACTTCCGCAATGCGGAGCTGCAGGCTTGGCTGCGCAAAGTCATCGTGGAGGCATTGCGCCATCGGGCCAAAGCCATCCTTCCGCCCCGCCTCGGCGAACTGGCCCGGCGCCACGGACTGGTCTTCCGCAGCGTGAAGATAAACACCGGACACACCCGCTGGGGCAGCTGCTCCACCAAGGGAAGCATCAACCTGTCGTGCTACCTGCTGCTACTGCCCGCGCACCTGGCGGACTACGTGCTGCTGCACGAGCTGGCGCATACGCGCGAGATGAACCACGGCCCGGGCTTCTGGGCGCTGCTCGACCGGCTGACCGGCGGGCAGGCACAAGCCCTGCGCCGCGAACTGAAGCTACACCACACCGACTTGCCGCCGACGAAACTGCCTGACAATGAGCCGCCCGGCAGCGTTGAAACCCCACCGTGCTAACGTTGAAACGCCCGCCCGGTAGCTTTCCTACGCTACCAAGCGGGCGTTACTATGCCGGAACACGGACTATCAGAAGCCCAGCGGGAGTGCATCCGAAGACACTTATGCTGATATCAAAAAGAAATTTTTCAACCGCAGAGGACACGGATTACGCAGATAAGAACATAAAATCAGCATCTTCCGTGTCCTCTGCGGTTGAAAAATAAAAGCTGTTAAGACTCCTCAGGCAATCTGGCCGAGGGATTATTGCTGCGAAAGTTGCTTCACCTTGTCGCCCTCGCGCTCAAAGCGGTAGTGTCCGCCCTGCTCGCTCAGCTCGAAGAGGGCAATCTTTTCCGTGGGGTTGTCCACAATCATCAGCGCGTTCTGCTCGGCAAAGCGGCCCACGGTGAGCGTCAGCGGCTCGTGCTGCAGCAGGCTGTCCAGCAGCAGGCTGTCGTTGAGGTAGACCGATACCGACCGCCCCGCGAAGCCTTGCTCCAGAGTGATGGTGTACGTCTCCAGGAAGCGTCGTTCCTGCTCCTTCTGTTGGCTGAGGCGCATGGACATGTACGAGAAGATGACGACGACGCAGATAACGGCAAACCCCAGTATGCCGTTGCCTATCATAAACTGTTTGTTGGTATTCAAGCGGTGTGCCATAAGTTTGTACGGTTTAAAAGAACTAATCCGTGCAAAGGTACAATAATAAACGATGTAAGTCTGCTATAAGGCAATAAATATGAGCCGGTAGTTATTTAAATGTATGGATTACCCTTTCAGCGATGCTGATGTTGGACCGGACAATAGAACACTTATTATAAATAAAACCGACCTAATCCTATACGTTTTAGCCATCAAACGCCTACTACATAGCCATAATTCCATGATGCACAAAATACCAAGCAAATGACAGCTTGGTAGAAATATACCGTTTTATAACGATTGTTATAAAATAATTGCTAACTTTGCAGTCGGATGCATTATCGGTGCCCCCCAAGCTGCGGCAAAGAGTGCCAACAGATCAGACTGTAAAGACGAAGAATCCGAAAAGCGATACGAGTAGGAATGTTATAACTGCGTAACAACCATGATGAAAACGATTTTATGGGCCATTTCAATCTGCCTGTTTGCACTTGATTTGTCTTCAAAAAGCACGAACAACTATCGCGCCGTTTACCACTTTGAATATACGAAAGACAGCATCAATGCTACCAAAGAAAAAGACATCCTCTACTTGGAACTGTCTGAAAATAGTTCGCTTTGCTTCAGCTATTACACTTATTACAGCGACTCCCTGAGCAATACGCCCAATGGCCGGGCCGTATGGCGAAAACTCTTCTCGGCCGCCATCGCAAAAGATGGAACCAATGCCACATCTTTTCCTTATAAGCGCAGCAAATTCATGATAACCAAACGCTATGCATCCGACACCATACATGTCAAAGACGCCATTGACCAAGACATTTATGAGTACAGCGCCTCCAAGAGCGAGTTCCACTGGCAGCTGTGCGATTCTACAAAAACCATCAGTGGCTTTGAAGCCTACCGGGCTACTTGCAATTACCATGGCAGGGAATGGACGGTTTGGTACTCGCCCGACATACCTTTCAGCGATGGGCCTTGGGTGTTCTGCGGGCTTCCGGGACTGATTCTTGAAGCACACGACAGAGACTATTTGTTTACTTTCCACTTGGTCGGGCTGATGTCCAACCCAGCACCTAAAAAGGACTGGCTGGGCAAAGGGAAAAAAACAGACCGGATTTCTTTCTTGAAGAAGAACTACCAATACCTGAAAAATCTCAGTCTGATTTTTACTGCTGAAACAGGTATCGATGTTCCCCAACGTGAGGATACCCGCTACCTGGATGGATTGGAGCCGGATTTCAAATAAATCATGATATGAAGCTGTTATTTGCAATCCTATTGGCGGTGGCAATAAGTCTGGACGCTTTTGCGAGTAATCCTGTAACCGGCGCCGTCGTTCAAGCGTCCAACCGGTCACCGATAGCAGGCGCCAATGTCTTATTGAAAAACGCCGATGGGAAGCTATTGGCCTATGGGGTGAGCGATGCTAACGGGCGTTTCTCCATTATGCTGCCCTCGGCCGATGAGCATCTGTCCATTCATGTCACGAAGATGGGCTATCGCATCTATTCCGCTCCCTTGGTGCTCGATGGCAAGCCTGTCGTAATAAGGATGGAAGAAGGCGCTTTCCAGTTGCAGGAAGTAGTTGTCGAGGCAGACCGCATACGGGAAAGCGGCGACACGGTGACTTATAACGTGGTCAGATTTGCCCAGAAGCAAGACCGGACAATAGGCGATGTGCTGAAACGCATGCCCGGCATCGACGTGGCCAACAACGGGAAAATACAATATCAAGGCATAGACATCAACAAGTTTTACATTGAAGGCAACGACCTCTTGGGCGGGAAATACGGCATTGCGACCAACGGCATAGCCTACGACGACATCGGCGCCGTGGAGGTCATGGAAAACCATCAGCCCATGCAGGTGCTTCGCGGACTGAGTTTCTCCGACCAGGCAGCCATCAACCTGAAGATGAAGAACAGTGCGAAAGCCACCTTTCTTGTGCACGGCACATTGGGCGGAGGCCGGTCCGAACAACCGAAAGGAGCACTCTGGCAAGGGGACATCTTCACCATGATGGTCACGGGGAAGTACCAGATGATAACCACCTTCAAAGGAAACAACACCGGGCTGAGCCTTTCGGACCAGCTTCTGGACTTCACCTCTGAACGACCAGATGAGACATTGGACGGGTACACAGCTTTGTCAACCCCGGCTACTCCCAACTTGCAACGGAGCAGGAGCTACTTCAACCGCTCGTGGATGGTGTCTTCAAGCCACCTCCTCAAGACAAAGGGTGGCGGGGAATTCAAAGCCCAGATTGACTACAACCATGACCGCGTTTCCGCGCAGGGAGCAAGTTCAACGACCTATTTCCTGGAATCGGGCGACAAGATTGTTCTTAAAGACAAGAACTCGCTGTCACGCCGCAATGCCCTGAGCGGGAAGTTCTCTTACGAAGTCAATGAAAAGACCTGCTTCCTCAACAACACCCTATCGGCTGATGTTTCATGGAACGATTTGACGCTGAACACCACAGGCTCGTTGCCCAACACCCAGTCAGCCCGGATGCCGGAATATGCCGTAAGCAACCTACTGAAAGTAATCAAGCGCTTCGGCAACAACAAGCTGGTTACCTTCACCAGCCGCAACGAATGGAACTCTTTGCCCGAGAAGCTGACAGTAAGCCACGAGGGGCAGGATTACGGACAAAAGATAAAGCAACATGCCTTCTACACCGATGAGAGAGCCTCGCTGGGTTTTGTGTTCAACGAGGTACTCCTGTCTCTCGAAGCCGGAGCGTCCGGATACTTCAGGAAACTCGATACCAACCTGTTTGGCGTGGACAGGACGGATGTGACAGGGACAGAAGCGCTCACCACAGATTATCTGCGCGTCTTCGCTTCTCCGAAATTCGAGTGGAAGCATAAGAAACTGGAACTCACCTTGAACCTTCCGGTCAATCTGTATTCCTATTTCTTTTCCGGAGCCATAGGCAACCGCACGGAGTTCTTCCTGTCTCCCTCGCTGGCGGCAAGGTTTCGCATTACGCCCAGAATGTCGTTCACCTTGCGGGGGAGTGCACGGCGCACTCCAGCAGCTTTGCACGACATTCACGATTCTTCCATACTTACCGATTACCGGTCGTTCAGCTCCGGGGTGGAAGATTACTACACCTCGTCCGGACAGTCCCTTTCCGCTTCCTTTAGTTATCGGAATGCCCCAAGCGGAATATTTGTGACGGCCATGGGAAGCTATGGATGGAACAAATCAAAATTCGGGACAGTGCAGAACGTGGTGGGCGATTACGTGTTCCACTCCTATCAATCACAACCGTCGGATTCGCGCAACGCAATGGCGTTTTTCAATGCAAGCAAGACTCTTGATTTTATGCGAGGCACCATCGGGTTGAGGGGAATCTATAGCAGAATGGAAAACAACCTGTTGTCGCAAGGGCTTCCTACCGATTATTGCCATGACTCCTTCTCCCTGTCTCCTTTCATAAATGGAAACATATCCACTTATCTGAACTGGAATTTCCGGTTTACCTGGGATAAATCTTGGCTGAATATATCAGATATGCCCAATCGCAGTTCCGACAACCTCATCTACTCAGGGAGCGTGACCATCACGCCCTGCCCTTTGATAACCTGGACAACAGGAGGCGAATACTATCGTAACCAGATAGAAGAAGGACGCTACAAGAAAATGTTCATGCTGGACACCAAACTGACATTCAACATAAGCAAACGGATTGAGGTCTCCGCTTCTGTCACCAATTTGTTCAACAGAAAAGAATATAGCTATACTTCATACGGCACTGTATCACAGTATGAACGTTCCAGCAAGCTCCGTGGGCGTGAATTTATGGTTTCAATGTACCTTAAGAAGTGATTGCTCATTTCAGCAGTGCGTAGATAGCATCATAAGTTTGTTTCAGCTTATCAATGTCGCATCCGGTTTTAGTAAAAACTCCATGAAAAGAACGGCCTATATAGCAGTCCTCAAAAAGATAACTGAGAGCAACCGGGTCAACAGGGCTCTTGATTTCTCGGATAGAAATGGCGTTTTCAATAACAGATTTCCAGATTTGCAACTCTTCCTCATACCATTGGGCAGTTTGTGCTTTGAAATTCGGTATATAAGTAAGGGCCGAGTTCTCAATACGCATCAGAGCCTCATTGATGTTCGCAATGCCGATGCCTGACAGCCGTTTCTGTTCGCTGTCCAGCGTTTCAATGAAATAATTATAAAACGAGCAAAGAGATAGTTTATAGGCATCGGGAACTGCCTTTACAGACGATGCTCCATATACAAAAGTATGGACCACTTCTCTGAACAGACCTTCCTTATTCTTGAAATAATAAATCATGGACCCACGGCTTATTCCCATTTCTTTCTCCATGACACTGAAAGACACACGTTCATAAGGCAGGGTGGCGAATAGCCTGAATGCCTCCATTAGTATTCTTTGACGACTTATTTCTCCTTTACCCATAAATGAAAAATATGACTTGCTCTTTATGCAGAGGTACTATGAATAAATGATTTGCCTCCCTTCAACGGCCTCGATAGGCAGCCTTCACTGGTCCGTCGGCGTTTCGTTCCGGGTGTTGCCCGCTTCTTGCTTGGCCACATACTCGCTGGGCGCCACGCCAAACCGTTTTTTGAAGGCCCGCGAGAAGTAGGAGTGCGTGCTGAAGCCCGTCATGTCGGCTATCTCGGACACGTTGTACTTGCCGTCTGCAATCAATTCGGCCGCCCGGTTCAGCTTGTAGGTGCGGAAGAAGGCGCTGGGATTCTCGCCCGTCAGTCCCTTCACCTTGTAGTAGAACTTGGTGCGCGATATGTGCAACATCTCCGTCATGTGCATAATGTCCAGCTCGGGGTTGGACAACTCTTTCTCCATCAGCTGATACAGCTCGGTCATGAAGACGTTGTCCTGCGGCGACAGCATGTCTTCCTCGATGGTGTCGGTCTGCGTGGCGCGGGTCAGCAGGCTGCGCAGTTGTTCGCGGTTCTTCAGCTGCGACTTCACCAAGGCTTGCAGGAAGGTGGGGTCGAAGGGCTTGGTGACGTAGGCGTCGGCGCCCGTGTTCAGCCCCTCCACCTGGTCGTTGATGGTGGCCTTGGCCGTTACCAAAATAACAGGGATGTGGCACAGCTGAAGGTCTTCCTTGATGGAGCTGCACAGCCAGTAGCCATCTTTGCCGGGCATTACCACGTCGCTTATCACCAGGTCGGGCGCTTCCTCGGCCATGGCCTTCAGGGCACCCTCGGCATTGTAGCTGCACACCACGCGGTACTCGGTCGAGAGCAGGGCCTGCAGGTAGTGGGCCACCTCGGCATCGTCGTCCACCACGAGGATGGTGTAAGGCTTTTCCTCACCGTCTCCGGCTGCCGCACCGGGCGTGCCGGCCTGTGCCTCGGGCAGGGGGAAGGCTTCGGGCTGACGGGCAGCCTCGGCTGCGCGCTCGTCGGCGGCATAGGCTCCGTCGTCGGTAGGCAGAATGAAGGTGAACACCGTGCCCTTCTCCCCCTCCAGTTGTGCAGCCTTAAGGTAGCCATGGTGCAGCACGGCCAAGGCTCGAGCATAGTAGAGGCCAATGCCCGTGCCCCAGTTGTACACGCCTTTCTCGTTGTTGTTCAGCTGATAGTAGCGCTCAAATATCTTCTCCAGCTTGTCGGCAGGGATGGGTTCGCCGGTATTGGCCACCGATACCTGGGCATACTGCGTGGCGGTGTCGTCGTCCCTCAGGCGGAACTGCCGGGCCACGTCTTCGCGCGCCAGCACGTCGAAGGCCACCTTTATCTTGCCGCCCGCGGGGGTGAACTTCATGGCGTTGGACATCAGGTTGGCAAATATCTTGTCTATCTTGTCCTCGTCCAGCCACATGGTGAAGGTGTCTTCCAGCCCGTAGGTCAGCAAGGCGATGTTCTTGTTCTGGGCGTTGACGCGGAAGATGTCCGTCTGCCGCCTCAGCACGTCTATCAGGTCGGCTTGCTTCACCTGCAGCCTCAGGGTGTCGTTCTCCAGCTTGTTGAAGTCCAGCATCTGGTTCACCAGCTGCAGCATGCGGTTCACGCTGCGCTGCACAATGCAAAGCAGGTTCTTGTCGTTGCCATCTATGCGCGGACTGTCGCACAGCTGGGCCACAGGGCCGGCAATCATGGTGAGCGGCGTGCGGAACTCGTGAGACACGTTGGCAAAGAAGCTCATGTTCATGCGGTTCACCCGCTGCTCCTGCTCCTTCTCCCTTTCGGCCTGGAGGGCTGCCGCCTTTTCAGCGCGGATGCGCCGCCAAGCCCTTACAAAGAGAGCGGCAATCCCTGCACAAGCCAGCGCATAGATGAGGTAGGCCCACCACGTGGCCCAGGGGGCAGGCTCCACACGCAGGCGTATGGAGTTTTCGGCCAGCACCACGCGCCGGTCGTTGTCCATGACGCGCACCTTGAAGTCGTAGTCGCCCGCCGGCAGGTTGGCGTAGTAAGCCTCGCGGTTGTTGTGTGCGTCAATCCAGTAGCGGTCGAAGCCCTCCAGTTTGTAGAAGTAGTGCACGCGCTCGTGCTCGCCGTAGTCCAAAGCCAGGAAGGAGATGCTGAAGCCATTCTGGTCATGCTTCAGCCGTATGTCGGGATTGTAAGACAACAGCTTGTCAATGCACCCGTCCCGCCCGGGGCGCACCAGGCGGTTGTGCACCTTGAGGTTTTCGAACAGCACGGTGACGTCCCGCTCGGCGGGCACGCCGATAGGCTGGAACAGCGTCAGCCCGTGCGTGCCGCCAAAGGCCAGTGTCCCGTCAGCCAGATGGCACGAGGCACGGTCGTAAAACTGGTTTCCGCCAATGCCGTCGGCCTCATAGTAATTGGTGAAGCGGCCCGTGGCGCGGTCATACTTGCTCAGGCCGTAAAGGGTGCTGACCCACAGATTGCCCTGGCTGTCTTCCTCAATGCTCGAAATGTCCGAGCAAGCCGCCCCCGGCACAGCCTGCAGCCGCCGCGTGGAGGGGGTGTAGCGCAGCAGCCCGTTGGCCACGGTGCCTATCCACACCTCGCCTGCCGAGTCCTCGTACAAGGCCGTAGGGATGAACACCGAGCGCTTGATGGCCTCCTTCACCCCTGCGGAGTCCGGTGCCAGCGGCTGCAGTTCCCCCGTGCGGATGTCTATCTGCTGCATGGGCTTGTAGAAGGCAGCGGCCAGCATCTTGCCCTCCTTCTTCAGCGGCAGCAGGCCGGGGATGAAGGTAAAGCCCGAGCCTTGGCTCACGTCGAATGCCTTTATTGGCCGGAAATCCTTGTCGCCCGGCTTCAGCGTATATACATAGGGGGTGGCCGTGCCTATCCAGATGCCGCCCAGCGTGTCTCTGGCCATCGACATGGGCAGGTAGACGTTGTAGCGCGCCTCCACCTGCAGCCGGCCGGCTTGCCACCTGCACTTCAAAACCTCGTTACTGCTGGCAGTCATCCAGAGGTTGTCGTCGGCATCCACCAGCAACTGGTTCACGCGGATATCTTTCTGCCGGTAGTCGGCAAAGAGTTGCTGCATGTCTATCTTCACTATCTTGCGCCGCGCCAGGTCGTAGCGATACACCCCGTCGTTCAGCGTAGTGACCCACAGTATGTTGTCGGCCCCCGCCGCCAGCGACACCACCGACTTGTTGTGGAAGAACGTGCGCAGGTAGTTGTCGTTGTTAAAGCGTTCTTTATAGTGGTAGCACACGGCAAAGCCCTGGTCGGCCGAGCCAATCCACAGGTTCTCTCGCGAGTCGGTAAACATCCGGCTGATGCGGAATCCGGGCACTTCAAAGGGGAAGCCTTCCTCATTCTGGGCCACCACCGTACCTTCTTCATAGTTATAGCAAAACATGCCGTGAGCCGACGTATTGAGCAGCAGGCAATGCTCGCCGTAGGGATGAATGACATTGATTTCGCTTTGCGACAGCACCGGGTGCCCGCTCAACGCCTCGGGCACCTCGGCAAAACGATGCGTGCGGGTGTCATACACCATCAGCGTGCGCACGCCCGTAAGCCACAGCTTGCCGTCCGCCTGAAGGTGGTAATACCAAGGCCTGCCCTCCAGCGCGACAGAGTCCTTCAGCTGCCAGGTGTACGAGTCGTAGCAACGCAAGGCTGTGGGCGTCACCACCCACAGGTCGTTGTCCAGGTCTACAAAGCACTTGATGTTCATCTCCCCCTGCGGGTCGAGCTGCGGGATAACCTGTTCCATCTGCCCCGAGGCCGGATTGTACACCGACAGGTGAGTAATATAGTTCAGGAAGATGCGCCCGTCGCGGCTCTCCAGCAGCTGCTGGCCGTTGCGGTTGGGGGTATCAGTAGGCACATCGAGGAAATTGTCTTGGTCGGTATAACGGCACAGGCCGTTCACGGTAGAAATCCACAGCCTCCCCTGCGAGTCGCGCAGCATGTCTTTCACCTGATTGTCGGGCAGCGATGTCGGGTCTTCCGTGCAGAAGTATTGGTGGAATTCATATACATTATGCCTGTTCAGCCCGCGGAACGTGCCAATCCACACATGCCCTTGCTCGTCTTCGGCAAAAGCATTCACTTGCTGGTTGGACAGGTCGGTGGCAATAAGCGGATTTTCGTCCACACGTCCTTGCCGGTCATCTTCCACCGGACGGCACGAGATGACAGTCCACATCAAAAAGAAAAGAGGCAATAATAAGAGACCGGTTGGTGCTTTCATAACAGTACGGTTAGCTCGTTAGGTTTTCAGTCAAATTCTGTAATACTGTGCGAAAATAGTAATAATTCTGTCCCGATATGCTGCTTTACAGCATTTTTTGAACAAATAGATAAACTTTTGAACACACAGGACAGCGCCGTTTGAACATACAGACAAGCATTTTGTATTTGGAGATAAGCCTCTTATTTATTATTTTGTAAAATTTGCACGCCTAATAAACTAATTCTTTTAACCCAAAACAAACTGTATTACAAACATGAAAAGCAACTTGAGAAACACAAGTTTGAGAAGGCTGTTGGGAACAGCGCTTTTCTTATTGATGTGTGTCCCCTTTGCATTGGCCCAAAACCAGGTGAAGGTGACAGGTAAAGTAACTGACGACCTCGGCGAGTCCATGATTGGCGTCAGCATTCTGGAAAAAGGTACCACCAATGGCGTAGTGACCGACATCGATGGTAATTACACCTTGTCGGTCAACCAAGGGGCAACCCTCGTCTTTTCCTACGTAGGCTACGTGACGCAGGAACACGTAGTAAGCGGAGGCACCCTGAATGTCACCTTGAAGGAAGACACCGAAACCCTCGACGAGGTAGTAGTAGTGGGCTACGGTGTGCAGAAGAAAAGTGACTTGACAGGAGCCATTTCTTCCGTAAAGACGGCAGATATTGAAAACCGTACCATCACCCGCGCGGAAGAAGCCCTGCAAGGCAAGACGGCCGGCGTGCAACTGGTGTCGACGAGTGCGCAGCCCGGTTCTTCGCCCAGCATCCGTATCCGTGGTTACTCATCCAACGGTACTTCCGACCCCTTGTATGTAGTAGATGGCCTGATTGTGTCCGACTTGAGCAGCATCGACCCCAACAACATCAAGAGCATGGAAGTTCTGAAAGACGCCGCCTCGGCTGCCATCTACGGTGCCCAGGCCGGTAACGGTGTGGTCTTGATTACAACCAAGACAGGTACCAAGGGAAGCAGCAGCATCACCTATGACTTCCAATATACCATAAACAGTCTTGCCAACCGCCCCAAGCTGATTAATTCACAGGAATCCTTGTCGCAACAGAAGGAAGTAAGCAACACCTTCACCGACCAGGATATCCAAAATCTCATTGACTCAGGCATTTGGGATGGTGAATCTACCACCGACTGGTACGACGTGGCCTTCACCAACTCGGCCATGCAACGCCACAGCGTCAACCTGCAAGGCGCCAACGACAAAGGGTCTTTCTACCTTTCGTTGAGCAACCTTTACAACGATGGTATCCTGCGGGGCAATTACGACACCTACCGCAGGCTGTCCATCATGCTGAATGCCGACTACAACATCAAGAAGTGGCTGAAAGTGGGTGTTACCGCCAATTATAACAAGTACACCACACGCCCCATCTCCGATGGTAGCTCTAACTCCTCCTACGGCAGTATGATTTCGCGCATCATGACGATGAAACCTTATTGGCGTTCCACCTATGCCCCCGATGCGCTGCCTGCCCAAATGCAGGGATTGCTCGACTCCGGCTACAACTTGTTTACCGATGAAAACGGCGATTACTACATGACATTAGGCGATGGAGAATCCGTACACCCGCAAGTAAACCTGCGTAAGAGCAATATCAAGCGTTTCGGCAACTCCCTGAGCGGCACCCTTTACGCCAACTTCACCCCCTTCAAGGGCTTTACGTTCACCAGCCGCCTGGGCTACCGTGAGTCAAACGACAATTACTACCAGTATGACAATCTGTTCTACGGCTCATCCTCAGTTCTCAACCAAGACCAGAACGGCGCACAGCGCAACAATACCTCTGTGACATACTACCAGTGGGAAAATTTCGCCAACTATACCACCACCATCGCACAAGACCATAACTTGTCCGCCATGTTGGGTATGTCTTTCACCGAGACCAATACCACCTATGTACAGGCAGGCGTAGACAAGGTAGCTAAAGACGACCCGCTGTTCCAAGATGTATCTTACCCCGCAGGAACTGCCGCCAAAACTGTGGCCGGTTACGACAACGTGGCCCGCAAGCTCTCTTACTTCGGCCGTTTGAGCTACGACTACAAGAACCGCTACATGGCCCAGTTCTCCATGCGTGCCGATGCTGCCGACTCCTCCATCCTGCCCATGAACAACCGCTGGGGTTACTTCCCGTCGGTATCGGCCGGCTGGGTGCTGTCCAACGAAAAGTTCTTCCAGGACAATAACAACACGCCCATCACTTTCGTCAAGCTGCGTGCCAGCTGGGGACAAAATGGCAGTACCAGCAACCTGGGGAATTATTCTTACTCCAACTCACTGACCTCCAACTCTATCGGCTATTCCTACTATACCACACAGATGATCTATGCATCGCTGGCACGTCCCAACCAGGTTGCCAACAACGAGCTGAAGTGGGAAACCTCCGAGCAACTGGACTTAGGCTTCGACGTACGCGCATTCAACGACCGCTTCACATTGGGCTTTGACTGGTACAAGAAGAAAACCAAGGACTTGATTGTATCCGAAATCACCATACCCTTCGAGGTAGGCAACTCTTCTGCACCCTTGAATGCCGGTAGCGTGGAAAACCAAGGTTTTGAAATAGAATTAGGCTGGAAAGACAAGCCCCACAAAGATTTCAGCTACTCTATTAATGCCAACCTGGCCACTTTGAAAAACAAAGTGACCTATTTGGACTCCAGAGTCAGCAACGGACGCATAGAAGGTGCCACCCGCATTGCCGGTTACGGCAGCATCACAGCCTTCGAGGTAGGCCACCCCGTGTGGTACTTCCGCGGCTATGAAGTAGATCACCTGGACGATAAGGGCGCTCCGGTTTATGTAGACCAGGACAACAACGGCAGCATCGACGATGAAGACCGCGTGGAAATAGGCAAACCTATGCCGGACTTCACCTTCGGCTTGACAGCCAGCTTCAACTACAAGGACTTTGACTTCCTGATATTCGGCAGCGGCTCTATCGGCAACGATGCCTTCATGGCCTACGAATACCATGACATCTCTTACACCCTGAAAGAGTTGTACGACCAGCGCTGGACGGCCGACGGCTCCACCAACCGCAAATATGCAGCCCCCACACAGACGGGTGTGGACAAATACGCCATGTCCGATGCCTATGTATTCGATGCCTCCTATTTCCGCATCAAGCAAATCCAACTAGGCTACACGCTCCCGCAGAACCTCACCCGGAAAGCCTTTATCGACAAATGCCGCCTGTATGTGTCGCTGGATGACTTCTTCACCTTCACAAGCTATCCGGGCATCGATCCTGAGGTGTCTGCTTCCGCCACCAGCGGTATGGGCGTAGACTTTGGTAACTATCCTACCACCAAAAAAGTAGTATTCGGACTTTCCGTAACATTCTAACAACACACTAACAAACATATGTATCTATGAAAAAGTACAAATTATATATCGGATGTCTGTCTGCAGCCTTGTTCATCACAAGTTGCAACGTCGACTTATTAAACATTCCCCAAGAAGGGGTTATCAGCGAAGAGAATTTCTATAAAACCGATGCCGACTGCGACGAGGCCATTACCGCCGTATACAACTCCTTCCGCAATGCTTATTCGGGAGACATCGACTGGAGGTATTGCAACGGCTTCCTGCTGAAAAACATGCTGGCCGACGACCTGTATTGCGGCGGAGCATGGGACCAACCCGCCCCGCAGGAGCTGGCACAAAGCGTGACCACAACCACCAACGAATGGGTAAAGCTGTACTACCGCGAGCTCTACAGCACCATCTACCTGGCCAACATCGTGCTCGAGAAGTTTGATGAATCGTCCGACATCAAGAAAAGGAACATTGCGGAAGCCAAGTTCTTCCGCGCCATCTGCTACTTTGAACTGGTCACCCTGTGGGGCAACCCGCCCTTGGTGGACCACGTGCTGACGGCAAGCGAATACGAGCAGGGCAATTCCTCGGAAGCGGCTTTATACAGCTTCATTGAGAAAGACCTTACTGAAGCCATCAATGCCGGAGTATTGGTTTCCAAGACCAACATGGATGACAAAGATACCGGGACACGCGTCACCCAGGAGGCAGCGCAGGCACTGCTGGGCAAGGTATACCTCTACCAAGGCAAGTACCTCGAGGCCAAGGCACAGTTCAAGGCCGTCATCGACTCCCGGAAGTACGACCTGGTGGACGACATCACCATCCTCTACCACATGGCCGGCAACGGTTGCAAAGAGTACATCTTCGAGAATGTGCGCCACAATGACCCCAACAACCTATGGGGAGGCGTAAACGGCGGAACCGGACAAAGCGGTGCCCACCAGATTCTGGGCAACTGGCCTTTCAGCATTTCGCTGTTCATGGGTCCTGAAGCGCTCAGCCACTACAACTTCTGCCCGCAAGGCTATGCCAAGTTCAACCCCACAGGCACCATCTACGATGCCTTTGTGGCAGAAGAGGGAGAAGACGGCTATCGCCTGACCAACTGGATCAAGACTTGGGACCAGGTAGTAGCCATGAACGTCTACATGCCGTCCTCCGGCTCTTCGCCCACGTGCGAGGGATACTACCGCTTGAAATGGCTGCCCACCCAAGACGATGAGAACGTAACCGACTGGTCGGGAGCACGCCAGTGCCACCCCGTCATGCGCTATGCCGACGTCCTGCTGATGATGGCCGAGGCCTGCGTACAGAGCGGTACAGACCAGGCCCTTGCCGACGAATGCGTCAACAGAGTGCGCACCCGCGCCCGGCTGGCTTCCAAGTCCAACGTCACGATGGACGACATCAAGAAAGAGCGCCAGCTGGAACTTTGCATGGAAGGAGTCAGATTCCTCGACCTGAAACGCTGGGGAGATGCGCCTACGGCATTGGCAGACAAGGGTCGCCAAATCCCGACATTCCGCGTAACTCCCGACCCCGGCAACGACTACACCACCGCCGAGGGCGTTTACAATGCCAAATATGACTGCTCGGTAGAGTGGACAGACAACGACTACAATTACGAAGCTTCCGGATGGACTCCCAACAGGGATGAATATCTCCCCTATCCGCAAGACGAAATGAATGCCAACTCGCAATTAGTACAGAACCCCGGATACTAATTCATGAAGCATGAAGAACGAAGAGTGAAGAATGGCTTTTGCATAATCCGCAGGACACCTCCCGGGGGTCGTGCAAAAAAGTCCAAAATTCTTCACTCTTCATTCTTCGTTTTTCATTGATTTTGTACCTTTAGGGCAAAATTCCAATAACATAGCTGTTAATTATGAAGAAACTCGTATTACTCATCCTGGCACTCCTTCCCTTCATCGGGGCAGGAGCGCAAGTCGTCTTCAAGAACGACGACGTAACCGTGTCCAAGCTAAAAGACAAAACCTGGGTCTTTGAAACCTGGGACTACACCACCATGTACCTCCTGGAGGGCAACGACCGCGCCGCGCTGATAGACGCGGGCACCCGCTGCGCCGACCTGGACAAGATTGTGGAGAGCATTACCTCCAAGCCCTACGACGTCATCATCACCCACGCCCACCCCGACCATGCAGGCTGCATAGGCTACTTCGATGAAGTGTGGATGCACCGCAACGACAGCGTGCTCATCAAGGAACGCACCAAGGACTACCGCGGCACCGTGCGCTACCTGGAAGACGGCCAAGTGTTCGACCTCGGCGGCCGACAGCTGGAGGTAGCGCTGATGCCCGGACACACCCCCGGCTCGGTGGTGCTGCTGGACCGCGCACAGGGCGACTGCTACTCGGGCGACGCCTTCGGCTCGGGCGAAGTGTGGCTGCAATGCGTGCCCATGCTGCCCATCGAGGTGTTCAACCAGTCGTGCCGCCGCATGGAGAAGCTCATGAAGGAGGAAGGCATCAGCCGTATATGGTGCGGCCACTACCCCTACCTCAAGACCTACCTGCCCCTGAGCTACATCCAGACCATGATAGAGCTGTCCGACGGCCTGGCCCGGGGCGAGCAAAAAGGCTGGCAGCCCTACGACAATCCTGCCATTCCCCAGCCACCCACCACGCGCAGCATCTCCAAGGGCATGTGCAAGATTGTGTATGACGCCCAAAACATCGTCATCAAGCACGAAGTGTTCGACCCCCACCACCCCATCACCCTCAACCGCCTGCCCGGCATCGAGCAAGAGGCCTACATGTATCGCGACCCCTGCAAGCAGGTAGACGGCCGCTTCAACAACTTCTCGCCCATGTTCCTGGTGTACCCCGACCAGCCCTGCGACTCCCTGCAGGCCGAAGCCCTCGTCAAGGAGATGGGCATGGACAGCCTGCTGCACACGTTCTCGGCAGCGGTGTGCGTCATGAATCCCCTGGGCAAGACCTACGACGCCAAGAAAGACGGTGAAGCCTTCTCCGCCTACCTGAAGCGCACGCGCATAGCCAACAACCTCAAAGTCATCGGCATAGGCCGTGGCGCCACCTTCGTCAACCAAGCCATCGCCCCCCAAGCCGAAGCCGTGGCCGGCATTGTCTCCATCGGCGGAAAGGCCGGCAAGCTGGCAGCCGACGACTGCCCCGTGCCCGCCTTCATAGCCGGACAGGGCAGCAGCCGTGTGGCCAAAGCCTACATCAAGCTGGACAAGGCCGAGAAGACGGCCGAGAAAGACGGCCTCACCACCTACACCAATCCCGACGAGCCCCTGCTGCAAGTAGTGGTGAGCAGCGACACCAAGGCCACGCTGAAGGAAACCTTCCTCCGTGCCTGGACCACCGTGCTGAGCAAGAACTACCGCTTCAACAACTACAAGCACACGTGGTACATGGGCGGCACGCCCGAACAATACGGCCCCTACGAACTGGAGCCCTACATCATGCCCGAAGAATGGGGCATCGTCCGCAAAACGGTGGAAAACGACCTCTTCGGCAAAGGCATCTTCCTGTGGTATGAATACCACCCGCAGGCCACGCTGAACGCCAAGGAACACAGCGTGCCCCTGCTCCTGCTGCTGCACGGCAACGAAAACGACCCGCGCACACAGGCCGAGACAGCCGGCTTCATCGAGCTCTGCGCCCAAGAGAACTTCGTAGTGGTCGAAATGGAGTGGCAAGGCAGCAAGGACTATGCCGCCATGGGCATGGACGGCGTGGAGCAAGTAGTGTACCACCTGCTCCGCACCTACCCGCAGCTCGACCCCTCGCGCATCTACACCGAAGGCCTTTCGGCCGGCTCGGCTACCTCTACGGGGCTGGGCATACGCAAGTCCTACCTCTTTGCCGCCGTGGGCGGATTCTCGGCCGGCGTGCTGCCCGGCAGCTACCGCTTCGACTGCAACAAGGAATCGCTGATGAACGAAGCCATACAGAAGCGCGGCACGGTAGAGATGCCCTACTTCTCCGCCTCAGGCACCGCCGACATGGTAGTGCCCTACATCAACAAAGACAACTGGCGCGAAAACTCCTTCTTCAACGCCTGGCAGGTGTACCAGACGATGAACGGCATGGAGGTAGTACAAGAGGCCGACTTCACGAAAGACGCCACCTTTGGCATCGCGCTTGAAAACCGCCAGACCATCCAGACCAACAAAGGCATCTCTATGGAGACCGGCGAACTGCACAAGAACGGCGTGCCCCTCATCAAGATAGTGGCCGTGAACGACTATGGCCACTGGAACTTCAAGCCCGCCGCCAAGATGATGTGGGACTTCTTCAAGCAATTCTCGCGCGACCCGCAGACCAAGAAGCTCATCTACCACGGCAAGTAAAGCTGCGGCAAGCCGCAAAACTTAGGAGGAGGATGTATTAAAATAGTAGGGTGGCTATCACGCTATCACGCAGTCATGCTGAACGTATGTGAAGCATCTCCAAATAGCAGAAGCAAATGGGAGATCCTTCACTGCGTTCAGGATGACAGGGCAAAACGATAATCAAACCCCATTTTGATACATCCTCCCCGTTTTCCATCCAGACACTCATTTTTCCTTACACGCCCCTCCTGCCGGAAATTCCGGGAAACACGCCCAATTTCCCATTTCACTCCTTCATTATCAGCCATTTACAGTGCAAATTCCTACCCCATACCCTTCTTCTACCTACCCCATTCGTACCCCATTCGGTACTCATTCGGTCATCCTCCTTCCCTATAGACCGAAGAAGGGACGATGCAGGCAGGTAGCAAATCTCAACAAAAGCAGGCATTGACCTATAGAAATGTGGCGCGCCGCGCCTCTGCAACAGCAAGCAGATTATTTCTTTCACAAGACGCGGCACGCCACGTCTCTACATAGTACAGCTTGATGCCGCATGGCTTCCGGCATTGACCGGCGGGCGTGAAGCGGAGGACGACGGGCAGGCGTGAAGAACGGCAGACTGTCTGAGCGAAGCGAGTTTCTGCCGTTTAGCCTGAACGCCGACCGGAGTAGCCCGACGGGCACAGCCGGGGTCCTTTCTTTTTGGCATCTTTTTCTTTCGGACAAGCGAAAGAAAAAGAACACATTTTGAACGCACAGACCAGCATTTGAACACAGAGGACAGCCCGTTTGAACATAGAAACACATGTTTTGAACGTGTAAGACAGCCCGAAAAATGTTATCTTTCTAATATTGCACTCGAAAAAATCACTAAAAACAATGCCATGAGAAAGCATTATTTATCCATCTTCGCAGCAGCTGCCTTGCTGCTTTCCGCAAGCCTGCCCGCAGTGGCATCGGCCAAGCAGAACACGCCCGAAACTCCGGGTGAAATCATTGCCTCCAACTCGAAAGGCGTAGTGCAAACCCAGTCGGGCCAAGTGGCCGGATACATCGAAAACGGCGTGTACATATATAAAGGCATTCCCTACGCCAAAGCCAAGCGCTTCATGCCTCCCACGGCTCCCGACAGCTGGGAGGGCATACGCAGCAGCCGCGCCTACGGGCCTACCTGCCCGCAAGCCAAGCGCACGGGGTGGTACAGCGACGAGTCGGCCTTCTCGTTCAACTGGGACGACGGTTTTCCCGATGAGGACTGCCTGCGCGTCAACATCTGGACGCCCGGTGTGAATGATGGCAAGAAACGTCCCGTCATGGTATGGCTGCACGGTGGCGGGTATGCCGCCGGGTCGGGACAGGAACTGCCCTCGTACGACGGCACCAACCTGGCCAAGGAGGGCGACGTGGTGGTTGTCACCCTGAACCACCGCCTCAACGTGCTGGGATTCCTCGACCTCTCCGCCTTTGGCGAGAAGTATGCCAAGTCGGGCAACGCCGGTTTGCTGGACCTCGTAGCCGCACTTCAATGGGTAAACAAGAATATAGAAGCTTTTGGAGGAGACCCCTCCAACGTCACCATCTTCGGCCAGTCGGGCGGAGGCGGCAAGGTCACCAACCTGCTCGCCACCCCGGCCGCCAAGGGGTTGTTCCACAAGGCCATCGTGCAGAGCGGCTCGCTGCTGCACGACATGGAGGCCAAGTACTCGCGCCGCATCGGCCAGCTGACAGTGGAAGAACTGGGACTGACGCCCGCTGAAGTGGACAAGCTCTCCACCGTGCCCTACGAGCAGCTGCTGGCTGCCGGCGAGCGCGCCATTGCCCGCGTGAAGAAGGAGGCCGAAGCCGACGGCCAGCCCTCCATGTTGCTCTTTGGCTGGGCGCCCACGGTAGACGGCCAGGTAATGCCCGCGCACCCCTTCGACCCGCAGGCACCCGCACAAAGCAAGGACATCCCCGTGATGATAGGCACCACCCTGCACGAGTTCACCGCCAGCACCTACGTGCCCGCGCTGCGCACCATAGGCCGGGAGCAGGCCGTAACGATGCTGCGCCAGAAGTATGGCGACTGCACGGACGAGTTTGTGCAGACCTTTGCCAAGGTGTATCCGGACTACCAGCCCAAGGACCTGATAGACGTAGACTTCCAGTTCCGTCCCAACGCCGTGAAGCAGGCCACCATGAAAGCAACCCAAGGCGGCGCGCCGGTCTACATGTACCTCTTTGCCTGGGAGTCGCCCGTGATGGACGGCATACTGCGCAGCACCCACTGCATGGAGATTCCCTTTGTGTTTGACAACGCCCTGCGCCACGCCTCCATGACCGGTGGCGGCCAGGATGCACAGACGCTGGCCCGGAAGATGAGCCGCGCCTGGATAAACTTTGCCCGCACAGGCAACCCCAATGCCGACGGCCTGCCCCAGTGGCCGGAGTACAAGCCGGAAGAAGGCGCCACCATGGTGTTCGACAGCGCGTGCGAGGTGAAGTACAACCACGACAAGCCGCTGCTGGAGTTCATGGAGGAGTTTCCGGGACAAGGATTTTAAACTAAAAACATTACGGTCATGAAAAAGATACTCACCCTATTATCGGCATGCCTGCTTGTCTGCGCTTGCAATAACAACGACGAGCCGGCAGGACCCGCAGAGCCCCTTATGAACAAGCAAGACAGCTTGGCCATAGTAGCCTTCTACCATTCCATGAAGTGCGCGGAGTGGAAGGGGGGCTTCCATTGGGATTTGAAGGACACCGATACATGGGGTGGGTTGACAGTGGAATATGATGCAGAGAAAAACGAGTATCGGGTAGTAAAAATAGAAGTCCCCGTGGCTGAAGAATATCTGCCGGAGGGTTATTCCCTGCCTGCGGAGTTGGGTGACTTGACAGCACTACGCGAACTTTATGTTTGGGGAGATCACAGAATGGCTGGGGGTATTCCTCCGGAAATTTTCAATTGCCCGTTAGAAGTCTTATGGCTTGTTGGCAGATATAGCAAAAGTGACCCATACCCCAAAGGCTTTAATGGGACAATCCCCAAGGAAATCGGTAAAGTGGGGAAAACGCTGAAATGGTTATGCATCAGCAATACGAATATAGGAGGAGACATTCCTGAAGAAATCACTGCATTGCAAAATCTGGAAGGATATGCCGACCTAAGCAGCAATGAATTTACAGGAAAAGTGCCCCTTTGTTTAAGAGAATTGCCCCATGGAGCATATTTAGGATTCAATAATTATACAGAAATGGATTGGCGTTACTTTACAGAAGATATAGGCGTTATCCCTGAAATGTGGATGAACTGCTTATCGGGCACAATACCCGATGAGGTACTGAATAACCAAAGATGGGAAGACTATAGCATAAAAGTTTATAACCAACGCGATGGATATGGATATGACCGCAAATATTTTGAAGATTTAAATTAACATAATGAACAAATCTACCCTTCCCGGCTTTGGCCGGGAAGTCATTAATAACCCTAATAACAAACTAAAAACTATGCGACAAAACATGAAAGGAATCATGAGAAGCACAGGATGGAAGCGGCTGGCAGGGCTGGCGCTTCTCTTGTTGTTGTGCGTCCCCTTCGCCATGGCGCAAAGCCAAGTGAGGGTGACAGGTCAGGTAATCGACAATCTCGGCATGCCGATGATTGGCGTCTCTATTTTGGAAAAAGGCACCAGCAACGGCGTGGTGACCGACATCGACGGTAACTACTCGCTCAACGCCACAGAGGGCGGCACGCTGGTATTCTCCTACGTGGGCTACGTCACTCAGGAACACCCGGTAGCAGCCGGCACATTGAACATCACCATGACTGAAGACACGGAAACGCTGGACGAGCTGGTGGTCATCGGTTACGGTGTACAGAAGAAAAGCTCGGTGACGGGCGCTATTTCGCAGGTGAAATCGGAGGACATGGAAAACCGTACCATCACCAACGCCCCGCAGGCCTTGCAAGGTAAGACGGCCGGCGTACAACTCATTGCCGGTTCTTCTGCTCCGGGCAGCGCGCCGACTGTGCGTGTACGTGGTTTCTCCTCCAACCAGGCATCCAACCCCTTGTATGTGGTAGACGGTGTCCGCCTGAGCGACATCTCGGGTATCGACCCCAACGACATTGCCTCTATGGAGGTGTTGAAGGATGCCGCCTCGGCAGCTATCTATGGTGCAGAAGCCGGTAATGGCGTTATCCTTATTACTACAAAGAAAGGTCAAGTTGGTACAGGCAAAATCACTTACGACTTCCAGTATGTAGCCCAGTCGCTGGCCCGCACGCCGAAATTGCTGAACGGTGAGGAATACATCAACTACCAAGCTGAAATGGGCGTGAACCGTACGACCTTGGAAACATCTTGGAATGGCGTCAGCACAGACTGGCTGGATGCAGCATTCGGACACAGCTCTATGCAGAAGCATAACTTCTCCTTCTCCGGCGGTAGCGAGCAGGGCAATTACTATCTGTCTTTGACTTACCTAGACAACGATGGTATTGTGCGCGGCGATGCAGACAGCTACCAACGTATGACGGCTACCATCAACTCGGAGTACAACATCAAGCCGTGGTTGAAGGTGGGTACTACCAATCAGATTGAGAAATACAACGTGCGCACGGTATCTTCCCAAAACGAATACGGCAGCTTGATTTCGGGTGTCATGATGATGGACCCGATTACAGCTGTGACTTACAGCCCGGACAATTTGCCTGCCCACATGCAGAATGCCATAAACCAAGGCTATCACCTGATGCAAGACGAGAATGGCAACTACTACGGTGCTTCCCAATGGTATGCCGGTGAAAACTTCAACCCGCTGGTAATGCGCGACAACACCATTGCTAAGAACAGCGGTTTCAACGTCAATGGTTCTATCTATGCAGATTTGAAGCCTTTCGACGGTTTCACCTTTACTTCACGTTTCGGTTACCGCTTGTCGGGTACGCGTTCTGCAACGACCAACCTGCCTTTCTATGGCAATGCCACGCAGCACCGCGAGTATGTCAATGTCAGCAGCAATTCTTCTACTACCATTTACTACCAATGGGAAAACTTTGCCAACTATGTGAAGACATTCAAGGATGCACACACCATATCAGCCATGCTCGGTATGTCATTCCAGGAATCTACCAATGATTATGTAAACGGCAGTCTGACAGCCAATGGTGAAGACGCAGTAACCATGAACAACCCATTGTTCTACTACTTGAATTATGCTACGGCATCTTCTACAAAAGGTGTACAAGGCGAAAAGACCCGCACAGCCAAGATGTCTTACTTCGGCCGTGTAGGTTACGACTATATGGGCCGCTACATGGTGCAGGCTTCGCTGCGTGCCGATGCTGCCGACTTGTCACAGCTTCCGTTGACCAACCGTTGGGGTTACTTCCCCGCTGTATCAGCAGGTTGGACAGTATCTGAGGAAAAATTCTTTGAACCGGTAAAAGATTACATCCCGAGCTTGAAGATTCGTGGTAGCTGGGGACAAAACGGTAGTTTGTCTGCTCTGAGCGGTTACTCCTACGCTTATGAAATTGTAAACAGCGGATTCTATCCATTTACCTATCCTTATGGCACTCCTTCTTACACTACAGGGGCAGGGCCTTCTTATATGGGAAATGACAAGCTGAAATGGGAAACTTCCGAGCAATTCAACATTGGTTTTGACGCCCGTTTCCTGCGCGACCGCTTGACGTTTAGCATGGATTACTTCAACAAGAAGACTAAAGACTTGCTGATTTGGGGAACTACTCCATCTTTGGCTTCCGGTGGCACAATGTCTCCTATCAACGCCGGTAACGTAAGCAACACAGGTTTTGAATTTGAACTGGGCTGGCGTGATAACATCAAAGATTTCAGCTATAGCGTACGCGCCAACTTGGCTACTTTGAATAATGAGGTGACTTACTTGGATCCTTCAGTGGAACGCATTGCCGGTTCTAATTACCATACTTATACCATCAGCTACTTTGAAGAAGGCTATCCGGTTTACTACTTCCGCGGCTATAAGTTTACAGGCGTTGACCCTGAGACCGGTGACCCCACTTTTGCAGACTTGGACGGCGACGGACAGATAGCTGACGGTGACCGTACCTACATTGGCGATGCTATCCCCGACTTTACTTACGGTATCACGCTGACGGCAGCTTACAAAGGCCTTGACTTGACCATCTTTGGCACAGGCTCGGTAGGAAACGACATTTTCCACTGCTCTTACCGTCCGGACTTCCCCAGTGCAAACTTATACAAAGAAGTATTCTACGACAACCGCTGGACAACAGAAAACCATGCAGGCACTGTACCCCGTGCAGGTGCAACCAACATGGACAAGTACATCACTTCGGATGCCATGATTTACAATGGCTCTTACTTTAAAATCAAACAAATCCAGTTGGGATACTCCTTGCCGAAGAATTTGCTGAAAAAGGCCTACATCGGCAACTTGCGTCTGTTCTGTTCATTGGAAGACTTCATCACCTTCTCCAGCTATCCAGGTTTCGACCCGGAAGCTTCTGCCAATGCTACTACCGGTATGGGTATAGACAAGGGTGGTTATCCTTCCATGAAGAAGGTGGTATTCGGTCTTAACGTTGAGTTTTAACCCTAAAAAAGAATCATTACAATGAAGACAAAAAAATATATCTACACATTATTGGTCGCTGTAGCCGCCTTTGCGACTACGGGTTGCGTAGACCGCTTGAATATTCCGAAACATGGCAGTTTAGGTCTTCCAGATGAATATTACAAGACAGACGCAGAAACGATGTCTGGCGTTTCATCCATGTATAACACATGGCGCAGTCAATATTATAACTGGTATATGACTTTAAATTCTTTGGCCGATGATACTTGGACCGGCGGAGGCTCACGCGGTGATAACTCCGATATGGAAAAACTGAATGAGTATACATTTGACTCCAGCAGCGGTATGGTTTCAAGTTTATATTCGGGATTATACAGCCTCATTTACAGGGCTAACTTACTTTTGGAATATGTGCCCGGCACTACGGATGTCATGAAACGCGCCATAGCAGAAGCAAAAGTTGTCCGCGCATGGAGTCATTTCTATTTAGTGTCATTATGGGGAACTGCGCCCATTATTGACCACTTACTGGATGACAGTGAATATCACCAGCCTAATGGCACTCCAGAAAGCACATATGCCTTTATTGAACAAGATTTGACAGAAGCCATTGAATCCGGCATGCTTCCTTCAAAATCAAATCTTAACGATCAAGAAACCGGCATACGCATCACACAGGAAGCCGCAAAATGCTTCTTGGGTAAAGCATACCTGTTCCAAGGCAAATATCAAGAAGCTGCGGACATTCTGGATGAAGTGATTGACACGCATCTGTATGGCTTATATGCAGACTTTGAAAACCTGCTTCATGTCCCGGCAGATAACTGCGAAGAATCTATTTTTGAACTCCAAATGGCTAACGACCCCAATCAGATGTGGAACCAAATGAGTATGGTAGGCATCATGCAAGGCTGGCGTTTTGGCTTGCTGACATTGCAACCTCAAGCATACGCAACATTTGCTACCGGTACTTATGGCTTCTTTAATCCGCGTAAGGATTTGTATGATGCCTTTGTTGATTGGGAAGGTGCAGACGGCTACCGATTGAATTGCTCCGTACGTACATATGAACAAATACAAGCCGAAGGTATTAGCATAATGGATGGTGCCATGTTGCCTGGACATGAAAGCTATTTTATGTGGAAAAACCGTTCACTTAACAGCGACTTGATCTATCCGAATCCGGGTTTCCAGGTAGGACAGCATTATAACTTGCGCATAATGCGCTATGCCGAAGTTCTGCTGATGGCAGCCGAAGCCCATGTAATGAGCACTGACCCCGAAGGAAGAGCCTTGAAATACATCAATGAAGTACGCCAACGTGCTCAACTTGCCCCCTTGTCAAGTGTAACGTTGGAAGATATTCAAACAGAAAAACGTCTGGAACTCTGCTTGGAATGTACCCGTTATCAAGACTTGGTTCGTTGGGGACTTGCAGAAACTGTAATGGGAGAACAAGGTAAAGAAGTTCCTGCTTTCTGTTCCGTTGTAAAAGATGTGGATGAAAAAGGCAATCCTATTTCTTACGAAGTAACATTAACATGGCCATATTACAATAACGATTATGGCTTCAAGGCGCGCAATAAATATCTTCCCATTCCTTTGAAAGAACTGGAAGTAAATTCGAGCATGCATCAAAACGAAGGCTGGTAATTTTTTAGCCGCTGACGTTTAATGCCATTCCTTCAGGGTGCTTGCGCCTGCTTACTCATCGACAGGCTGCAGGCACCCTGATTTATTTTTTCTTAAAAGGGATGGACGGCTTGTTTGGGAGCGGGAAAAACGTTACCTTTACTGCTGTATATTGGATAGCAAAGAAGGACAACAGCCGGTAGCCAAATAGCCGAACAGATCGATTAATAAAAACATAATAGAGACAGATGAAAAAATTATTCCTTTTAGCCCTCGTGGCTTGTTTTGCCTTTGCAGCCCACGCACAGCAGTGGGGGCCGCGGAGCAAGGTGGTGACCGACACCATTTACAGTGAGATTTTGAAGGCGGACAGGGCGTTCAGCATCTACCTGCCCAAGAGTTATGAAGTGGACAAAGACCGCAAGTACCCCATACTGTACCTGCTGCACGGGGTGATGGGCACCAACGTGGGGTGGTTTCGCGACCAGCGTGCCAACGAGGTGGCCGACCAGCTGATGGCATCGGGCGAGGCGTGCGAAATGATTATCGTGAGCCCCAACGCAGGCGGCAACCCGTATGAGGGCGACTGGAACGGCTACTTCAACATGCCGGGATGGCCGTATGAGGACTTCTTCTACCAGGAGTTCGTGCCCTACATTGAGAAGACTTACCGCGTAATGGCCGACAAGGAGCACCGTGCCATTGCCGGCCTGTCGATGGGCGGCGGGGGCACCACAAGCTACGCGCAACGCCATACGGACATGTATTGCGCCGCATACGCCATGAGTGCGCTGATGGACATCCCCGAGGTGGGAGCCATGCCCTCGCAGAACCCGGACGACAAGATGGCCATACTGAACACCTCGGTGAAGGAGCACAGCTGCATCAAGTATGTGACCAATGCCGACGAGGCCACCAAGGCACAGCTGCGCACCGTGCAGTGGTATGTAGACTGCGGTGACGACGATTTCCTGCTGGAGCGCAACATGGAGTTTGTGACGGCCATGCGCAAGGCGGGCATCCCGCACCAGTTCCGCGTGCGCGACGGAGGCCATACCAACGAATATTGGCACACGGCCCTGTTCACCTGCCTGCCTTTCGTAAGCCGGTGCTTCGGGAAGTAAGATGACGGCACAGACAAGGGTAATAGAAGTGTGTCAAAACTCTCTGAATGCTTTCTTTTAGGCGCGGATTACGCGGATTTCACGGATTAAGCTTATTAAATCCGCGTTATTCCGCGTAATCCGCGCCCCACTATTCTGTTCCGCCATTTACTTGCGCATTCCGTGCAGAATGATTATCTTTGCTTAACTAAATCACTACGCAATGAAACAACTGACACAACATCCGAATGAAAAGTCCAATTTGACAAAAGCCGAATTTAAACGCCGGTTAGCTGCTCACCGCCGACGTAAGCAAGAATTAGCAAAAAAATTGGAAGAAGAGATGAGAATCGAGTTTAAAAAACACACCGGCCAAGAAGCAACTTCCTTTGAGATATGGTAATAGATCACTCAAAAGGGAGCAGTAACAATTCTTATCCCATTAACCTGATTGATCGAAGCAATTTCTTTCAATTTACTACCGACTATGGAGTCATATACCGAGTGGGGTTCTTGCCCAGCGATTTGTTAGGCATAGAAAACGTTTATGAGTTCATTATAGCCAATTTAAATAATCGGAAATCACCTAATGACCCTAAGTTGAGACAAACCATATTGGGCATAATTTATACATTCTTCAAACAGCCCAATCATGCCATGCTTTATTTATGCGAAACAGGTGATGAAAAACAAAGCCAACGCAGCCGATTATTTGAATCTTGGTTTAAATCATCACCTCATCAGAAAAACTTTGTTTACTTATCAGCCCACGCGACAGATGAAGATGGGATAATGAATTACATCGCCGTTATAGCACGCACAGACAATCCTAACCTGCAACAAATTGAAACGGCATTTAATAAAAACGTAGAATTGTTTCAAGAAAAGCCTGAATAAAGTCACCGCATAGCAGTCACCTCACGTTACTTTTGAAGGTTACGACAACCTTTTTGAAGGTTATAACAAGTGTTTTGAAGATGCAGGCCGGCGAATATGCCATTATTTCTGTAACATTGCAAAACGGAACAGACCTTTGAATGAAAGGGATATTCCGTAGGAAAAAACTAATGTTACACCATCAAAACACCATTATCATGAAAAAGTTGTTTTTCTTGTCAGCCTTGTTGCTGATGTCTGTTGTGACCTTTGCGCAGCAGGCCCTGTGGGGAGGCGCCCCCGTGGTATCCCCCGAAATCCATGACGACAACACTGTAACCTTCCGCCTGAAAGCACCGAAAGCCATCAAGGTGCAAGTGACGGGCGACTTCCTGCCTGCCATCCCCATAGAAACACCACGCGGCATTTGGGAAGGGCCGGGCATTGCCGACCTGAAAGAAGGCAAGGATGGCGTATGGGAATACACTACCCCCGAGCCACTGGCACCCGAACTGTACATGTACTCGTTCATTGTAGACGGGCTGAAGATAATGGACCCCAGCAACGTATACATGATTCGCGACGTGGCCACGGTGACCAATGTGTTCATCATAGGCGGCGGTCGGGCTGACTTGTATAAGGTGAACGACGTACCCCACGGGACGGTGAGCCGCATGTGGTATCACAGTCCGTCGCTCAACATGGACCGCCGCATGACCATCTACACACCCGCCGGCTATGAGACGAGCAGCAAGCGCTACCCCGTGTTCTACCTGCTGCATGGCGGTGGTGGCGATGAGGAGGCATGGATCAACCTGGGCCGCACATCGCAGATTCTGGACAACCTCATCGCCCAAGGCAAGGCCGAGCCGATGATTGTGGTGATGACCAACGGCAACCCCTGGCAACAGGCAGCCGCAGGCGAGTCTCCCCTGGGCTTTGTATCCCCCACCTTGCGCTCGCCCGAAGCAGCCAAAGCTCCGGAAGGCGCCTTTGAAATGTCGTTTCCCGAGGTAGTGAAGTTCATCGAAAAGAACTTCCGCGTAAAGAAGGGAAAGAAGTACCGCGCCATTGCAGGCCTGTCGATGGGATGCGGGCATGCTGCCAACATTTCGCGCTACTATCCCGACATGTTCGACTACGTGGGCCTGTTCTCGGGCTCGGCATCGGCAAGACCCAATTCCACCTGCCCCGTGTTTACGGACTTTGAAGAGAAACTGAAAATACAATTACAGGACAAGAAGCCGGCTTTGTATTACATTGCCTGCGGCAAGACAGACTTTGTGCAGGAAGGCCTGAAAAAGTACCTCAAACTGCTGGATGAGAAAGGCTACAAATACGAGTACTTCGAGAATGAAGGCGGGCACATCTGGCGCAACTGGCGCATCTACCTGACAGAGTTTGCACCGAAGATCTTCAAATAACGATGTTCTTCAGCATGTTTGAACGTACAGACAAGCGTTTTGAACACACAGGACAGCACTAATGGGGCAATTCCGCTAACATTGCACCCGAAAAACGAAATGAATACCCTAATCATTTAGTCATTCAATTAACCAAAGAAAACATGAAAAAGTTATTTTTACTCTCAGCTTTATTACTGATGTCTGTTGTGACCTTTGCACAGCAGGCCCTGTGGGGAGGAGCCCCCGTGGTATCCCCCGAAATCCATGATGACAACACCGTGACCTTCCGTCTGAAAGCCCCGAAGGCCGTGAAGGTGCAAGTGACGGGCGACTTCCTGCCCGCCATCCCCATTCAGACGGAAAGGGGCGTGTGGGAAGCTCCCGGCATTGCCGACCTGAAGGAAGGCAAGGACGGCGTGTGGGAGTACACCACCCCCGAGCCGGTGGCACCCGAACTGTACATGTACTCGTTCATTGTAGACGGGCTGAAGATTATGGACCCCAGCAATGTATATATGATTCGCGACGTGGCCACGGTGACCAACGTATTCATCATCGGCGGCGGACGGGCCGACTTGTATGAAGTGCACGACGTGCCCCACGGAACAGTGCGCCGCATGTGGTATGACTGCCCCACGCTGGATATGGAACGCCGCATCACGGTGTACACACCTGCCGGCTATGAAACGAGCGGCAAGCGCTACCCCGTGTTCTACCTGCTGCACGGTGCCGGTGGCGACGAGGAGGCATGGATCAACCTGGGCCGCACGTCGCAGATTCTGGACAACCTCATTGCACAAGGCAAGGCCGAGCCGATGATTGTGGTAATGACTAACGGCAATGCCTGGCAGCAGGCTGCCGCAGGCGAATCGTCGAAAGGCTTTACGGCACCCTCTATGCGCGACCCCGAAGCTGCCAAGGCTCCCGAAGGCGGCTTTGAGCTGTCGTTCCCCGACGTAGTGAAATTCGTTGAGAAGAACTTCCGCGTGAAGAAAGGCAAGCAATACCGCGCCATCGCAGGCTTGTCGATGGGCAGCTTCCACTCCGGCAACATCTCAAGATACTACCCGAATATGTTCGGCTACGTGGGCCTGTTCTCGGGCGCACCTTCTGCCAACTCGAAATCTACCTGCCCCGTCTACACTGACTTTGAAGGCAAGCTGGCCAAGCAATTTGCAAACCCGCCTACACTGTACTACATTGCCTGCGGCAAAACAGACTTTGTTTATGAAAGCGTGACCAACTACCGCAAGCTGTTGGACGAGAAAGGTTATAAATACGAGTATTACGAAAGCGACGGCGGACACATCTGGCGTAACTGGCGTATTTACTTGACTGAATTCGCACCGAAGTTGTTTAAGTGATTGGTTAGGGAACGAGTGGACAAGGAGCAAGCATAGCATACAGCTTGCCGCCTTGTTCACTCGTTGTTTTTTCTCCGAGCGAAAGGAGATTCAAGGGTTGAGTACCTTCATTCTTATGTTATAAAGCATATTTTGAACACAGAGGCAAGGATTTGAACGCATACGACAGCCATTTTGCACATACAAGCAAGCTGTTTGAACACACAGGACAGCCCAATCGGGCGGTTTTCGCTAACATTGCATCCGAAAAACAATTATAACCAATAAGCATTTTACAACAGTATGAAGAAACTTCTTTTCTTGGCAGCCATGCTGCTGATGTCTGCCGTGACCTTTGCACAGCAGGCTTTGTGGGGAGGCGCCCCGGTGGTGTCGCCCGAAATCCATGACGACAACACGGTAACTTTCCGCATGAAAGCACCCAAAGCCGTAAAAGTACAAGTGACCGGCGACTTCCTGCCCACACAAAAAATCAAGACTCCCTTCGGCGAATTCGACGGCCCGGGCGTGGCCGACCTCAAAGAAGGCAAGGATGGCGTATGGGAATACACCACCCCCGAACCACTGGCTCCCGAACTGTACAGCTACTCGTTCATTGTAGACGACCTGAAGGTGATGGACCCCAGCAACGTCTATATGATTCGCGACGTGGCCAGCGTGACCAACGTATTCATCATTGGCGGCGGACGTGCCGACCTGTACAAGGTGAACGACGTGCCCCACGGCACCGTGAGCCGCATGTGGTACAACAGCCCCACGCTGGGCATGGAGCGCCGCCTCACGGTGTACACCCCCGCAGGCTATGAGACAAGCGGCAAGCGCTACCCCGTGTTCTACCTGCTGCACGGCATGGGCGGCGACGAAGAGGCATGGATAGCCTTGGGCCGCACTTCGCAGATACTGGACAACCTCATTGCACAAGGCAAGGCCGAGCCGATGATTGTGGTGATGACCAACGGCAACGCCTCGCAAGAAGCCGCCCCGGGCGAAACGCACTTTGGCCTGACGCCCCCCAACATGAACCTGCCCAAGACGATGGAAGGCAGCTTTGAAACCGCTTTCCCCGACGTAGTGAAGTTTATCGACAAGACCTTCCGCACCAAGGCCAACAAGAAGAACCGCGCCATTGCCGGCCTTTCGATGGGTGGCTACCACTCGCTGCACATCTCCAAGCAGTATCCGGACATGTTCAACTACGTGGGCCTGTTCTCGGCTGCCATCATGCCCGATGCCAAGGTGAAATCACCCATCTACGAAGACTTCGACAAGAAGCTGGCCACACAGTTTGCCAAAAAGCCCGCCCTGTACTGGATTGGCATCGGCAAGACCGACTTCCTCTACAAGGCCAACGAGGATTTCCGCAAAATGCTGGACGAAAAAGGCTACAAATACACGTATTATGAAACAGGCGAAGGCCATATTTGGAAGAATTGGCGCATTTACCTGACAGAATTTGCACCTTTGTTGTTTAAATAACGTAACTTTGCGGACAACCTTTTATAAAACATACTATAACCTTATGAAGAAACAACTATTTTCGGTGGCAGTAGCAGCTGCCGCATTATGCTCTTGCGGACCGAGCGCGCCGCAACTGGGCAAAGCGTCGCTCGACGAAGTAATCGCCGCCATGACATTGGAAGAAAAGGCACACTTGGTAGTAGGCACCGGCATGGCCGGCTTTTCGGGCGATAGCGCCGTAATCGGCGAAACCCGCAACATCGTGCCGGGTGCAGCCGGAACCACTTACCCCATCGAGCGCCTGGGCATCCCCGCCGTAGTACTGGCCGACGGCCCTGCCGGCCTGCGCATCAACCCCACGCGCGAAGGCGACCAGAACACTTACTACTGCACACACTTCCCCATCGGCACACTGCTGGCTTCTACCTGGAACCAGGAACTGGTGGAAAGTGTAGGCCAGTCCATCGGTAACGAAGTGCTGGAATACGGCGCCGACGTGCTCCTGGCACCGGCCCTCAACATCCACCGCAACCCGCTGTGCGGACGCAACTTCGAGTACTACTCTGAAGATCCCGTAGTCAGCGGAAAGATTGCCGCCGCCTACGTGCGCGGCGTGCAGAGCAACGGCGTGGGCACCAGCATCAAGCACTTTGCCGTAAACAACCAGGAGACCAACCGCACGGGCGTTGACGAACGCGTGTCGCAACGTGCCCTGCGCGAAATCTACCTGAAAGGCTTCGAAATCACCGTGAAGGAAAGCCAACCCTGGACGGTGATGTCTTCCTACAACTACCTGAACGGCACCTACACCTCGGAAAGCTCCGAACTGCTCACCACGCTGCTTCGCGACGAGTGGGGCTTCAAGGGCATGGTGATGACCGACTGGTTTGGCGGCAAGGACGCCATCGCCCAGATGAAGGCCGGCAACGACATGCTGCAACCGGGTACCGACAAGCAGTATGAAGCCATTGTGAACGGCGTGAACGAAGGCAAGCTGGACGTAGCCGTGCTCGACCGCAACGTGAAGCGCATCCTCGAAATGATTCTCCAAACACCTAAGTTCAAAGGCTATGCCTACAGCAACAAGCCCGACCTGCAAGCCCATGCCGCCGTCACCCGCCAGTCGGCCACCGAAGGTATGGTATTGCTGAAGAACGACAACGCCGCCCTGCCGTTGGCTAAGGAAGTGAAGAACGTGGCCCTCTTCGGCTGCACGTCTTACGACTTCACCGCAGGTGGTACGGGCTCGGGCAACGTAAACCACGCCTACGTAGTGTCGCTGGTAGACGGCTTGAAGAATGCTGGCTACAACGTGGACGAAGGCCTGAAGAACACCTACGAAACCTACCTGAAGGCCGAAAAAGAACGCCTGGCCAAGGAAAAGACCAGCTGGTTCATGCCCGACCAACGCCCGGCAGAAATGACCCTCTCCGCACAAACCATCCAAGACCAGGTGGCTAAGAGCGACGTGGCCCTCATCACCATCGGCCGCACTTCCGGCGAATTCCTGGACCGCAAGGTAGAAGACTTCAACCTCTCCAAGGCTGAGAAGCAGATGCTGCAAGACGTGACCCGCGCCTTCCACGCCGCAGGCAAGAAGGTGGTTGTGGTAATGAACATCGGCGGCGTCATTGAAACCGCTTCCTGGAAGAATCTGCCCGACGCCATACTCTGCGCATGGCAAGCCGGACAAGAGGGTGGCAACAGCGTGGCCGACGTGCTGGCCGGAAAAGCTTCTCCCTCGGGCAAGCTGACCATGACCTTCCCCATCAACTTTGAAGACGCCGCTTCGTCGGCCAACTTCCCCATAGACCAGACTGCCAACATCGACATCACCAACAAGGAGACGAAGAAGGGCAACGTGAAGGATGTGGACTACACCAACTACGAGGAAGACATCTACGTGGGCTACCGCTACTTCGACAGCTTCGGCAAGAAGGTGTCCTACCCCTTCGGCTACGGCTTGAGCTACACCACCTTTGCCTACAGCAACCCCGCCATCAAGGCTGAAAACGGCGTTTACACCGTTACGGTAGACGTGAAGAACACCGGCAAGATGGCCGGCAAGGAAGTAGTGCAGCTCTACGCCTCTGCCCCCGACGCTGCCGCCAACAACAAGCCCGACAAAGAGCTGAAAGCATTTGCCAAGACCAAGGAACTGCAGCCGGGCGAAACGGCTACCGTGACGCTCACCGTGAAGGCTGCCGACCTGGCATCGTTCGACGAAGCCGCATCGGCCTGGGTAGTAGCCGCCGGAGAATACAAGTTCCTGGTAGGCGCCTCCTCGCGCGACATCAAGGCTGAGCTGAAGGCCGACGTTGCCGCTTCTACCGAAAAGGTGAACGACATCCTCGCCCCCGAAAGCACCCTCACGCTGCTGAAACGCTAACATACTCATACAGAACCACTCGGACAGCCTTACTACACCGCCGTGGTAGCGATACTAAGCTACCACGGTGGCCATAGAAGGCTACCACGGTGGCGATACTAAGCCACCACGACAGTGATACTAAGCTACCGTGGCGGCAACCAGATGCCCGGCCGGTGGTGACTCAACACCGCCTGCCGGGTATTTTTTTACAACAACAGCAGCCGTTTACCGGAAAAAAAGCTATATTTGCAACCAAAGAAACACAACACACCAATTTTTAATTAACCACAATGAAAAAACTCCTATTATCCTGCGTAGCAGCAGGCACCCTGCTGACCGCTACTGCGCAAACCGTGGCACCCGCCATTCCGCGCGACGAGAAAATCGAGCAGAACGTGGAAGCGTTGCTCAAGAAAATGACACTGGAAGAGAAAATCGGCCAGATGTGCGAACTCACCATCGACGTCATCCAGAAACGCGTCAACCCCTTCGAGGGCATGGACCCGAAGAACCCTGATGTGAAAGCCATCAAGAAGATGCTGAAGAAATATGGCATCGACAAGGAGTTCGACCTCTCGAAAGGCACGCTTTCCCAGGAAATGATGATGCAGATATACATGCGCATCCAGGGCATCGAGGCACAGAAAGGCTGGCAGATGGACGAGGCCAAGCTGGACAGCGTCATCAGCAAGTACAAGGTAGGCTCCATACTGAACGTGCCCAACGGCGTGGCACAGACGCCGGAGAAGTGGCAGGAAATCATCACCCGCATCCAGGAGAAGTCGATGGAAGAACTCGGCATCCCCTGCATCTACGGCGTAGACCAGATACACGGCACCACCTACACGCAGGGCGGAACCTTCTTCCCGCAAGGCGTGAACATGGGCGCCACCTTCAACCGCGAACTGACGCGCACCGGCGCCGCCATCTCCGCCTACGAAACCCGTGCCGGAAGCATCCCCTGGACCTACGCCCCGGTAGTCGACCTGGGCCGCGACCCGCGCTGGCCGCGCATGTGGGAGAACTACGGTGAAGACGCCTACCTCAATGCCGAAATGGGGCGCGAGGCCGTCATCGGCTTCCAGGGCGAAGACCCCAACCACGTAGGCCCCTACCACGTGGCTGCCTGCATGAAGCACTTCATGGGCTACGGCGTGCCCGTGTCCGGCAAAGACCGCACCCCCTCGTCCATCACCGAGCAAGACATGCGCGAAAAGCACTTCGCACCCTACGTGGAGATGGCCAAGGCCGGCGCCCTGTCGCTCATGGTAAACTCGGCCATGAACAACGGACTGCCCTTCCACGCCAACTACGAGCTGCTGACTGAGTGGCTGAAGGAAGGCCTCAACTGGGACGGCATGATCGTGACCGACTGGGCCGACATCAACAACCTCTACAGCCGCGACCACATAGCCAAAGACAAGAAGGAAGCCATCAAGCTGGCCATCAACGCCGGTATCGACATGAGCATGGACCCCTACAGCTGGGACTTCTGCATCCTGCTGAAGGAGCTGGTAGAGGAAGGCGAAGTGCCCATGAGCCGCATTGACGACGCCGTGCGCCGCGTGCTGCGCCTGAAGTATCGCCTTGGCCTCTTCGACCACCCCTTCCAGAACGTGAAGGACTATCCCAAGTTCGGCAGCAAGGAGTTTGCCGACGCCGCCCTCCAGGCAGCCGAAGAGTCCATCGTGTTGCTGAAGAACACCGACGGCATCCTGCCGCTGGCCAAGGGCAAGAAACTGCTGCTCACCGGCCCCAACGCCAACTCCATGCGCACGCTGAACGGCGGCTGGTCGTACTCCTGGCAAGGCGATAAGGCCGACGAATGCGCCAAGCAGTACAACACCATCCTCGAGTCGTTCACCAACAAGTTCGGCGCCGAAAACATCATCTACGAAGCCGGCGTCACCTACAAGCAAGGCGGACTGTGGTGGGAAGAGAACGCCCCCGAGATAGAGAAGGCCGTGGCTGCCGCACAGAACGCAGACATCATCGTGGCCTGCATCGGCGAGAACTCCTACTGCGAGACGCCGGGCAACCTGACCAACCTCTTCCTCAGCGAAAACCAGGTGAACCTGGTGAAGGAACTGGCCAAGACGGGCAAGCCTATCATCCTCATCCTGAACGAAGGACGCCCCCGCATCATTGCTGAAATAGAACCGCTGGCCAAGGCCGTCATCGACGTCATGCTGCCCGGCAACTACGGCGGCGACGCACTGGCCAACCTCGTGGCAGGCGACACCAACTTCAGCGGCAAGATGCCCTTCACCTACCCGAAGGAAATCAACTCGCTCGTCACCTACGACTACAAGCCGTGCGAACACATCGGCAAGCCCATGGAGGGAGCCTACAACTACGACGCACAGGTGGCCGTGCAGTGGGCCTTCGGCTACGGCATGAGCTACACCACCTACAAGTACAGCAACCTGAAGGTGGACAAGGCCAGCTTCACTGCCGACGACGTGCTGACCTTCACCGTAGACGTCACCAACACCGGCAATGTGGCCGGCAAGGAGAGCGTACTGCTCTTCAGCAGCGACCTCGTGGCCTCGTTGACGCCCGACAACCGTCGCCTGCGCGCCTTCGAGAAAGTTGAACTGCAACCCGGCGAAACCAAGACCGTGACGCTGAAGCTGAAAGGCTCCGACCTGGCCTTCGTGGGCTACGACGGCAAGTGGATTCTGGAGCAAGGCGACTTCCGCATCCAGGCCGGCGACCAGACGGTGAACATAGCCTGCACCAGCACGAAGAAGTGGGAAACGGCGAATAAGTAATTCTCCCTACAGAGTGTAATGTTACCCCTTAGTCCCGGGTGGCTGCCTACAGCCGCCCGGGACTTTTCTTAATACATAGTCGAAATATTCTCACTACTTTTCACTTTTGTATCAAAGATGAAAGAAACGGACTGTTTATCAAAAGCCATAACATAAGAACCTTGCTGGAATACTTATCTTTGCCCGCAAAACATGTTTGGAGCAATGAGAAGGATTTTGTCTATTCTATGCAGTCTGTTGTTTAGCTTGTACCCGGTGCTGATAGAAGCAACGGAGACAGATGCCTTATTGCGCCAACTGGATGCGGCCATCAAGGAGCGCCCCTTGCACATCGAGATGAAAAAGAATCAACTTCTCGAACTGAAACTGCGGCTTTACCCCGAATTGCCGGACGAAGAGCGTTTCAAGCAGCTGGGCAGGCTGTTCGACGGGTACCGCTCGTTCAATGCCGACTCGTCTCTGGCCATCACGCAAGAACGCCTGCACTTGGCACACCGCTTGGGCAACCGCCACTTCCTGAGCGAGGCCCGCATGAACCTGGCGGAAGTAATGGGCGTGGCCGGCATGTATAAAGAAGCACTGGAGCAAATGAACATCATACGGCTGGACTCGCTACCCTACGGGCAACGGCTGTACTACTTCCACATTCTGCGCACCCTTTATGGCTGGATGGCCGACTATGCAGTGGTGTCCGAGGAAAAAACGCGCTACCGCCAGCAGGTGGACTGCTACACCGATTCGTTGCTGAAGTACCGTTCGGACCCGCAGGACTCCCTATCCTACATCCTTAACCTGGGCCAGCACCATAACCTGGCCGGCCGCTACGACAGGGCCATAACGTTGGTGCGTCCTCTCCTCCAGGCCGGCAACACCCACTACAGCGCCTTGGCCGCTTTCACTCTGGCCGAGTCTTATCGCTTGAAAGGAGACGCCGAAGAAGAAAAAAGATACCTGACCCTGGCCGCTACGGCCGACATGCGCACCCCGGTGCTGGAGTACGCCGCCCTGCCGCGCCTTGCCGTGCTGCTGTTCTACGAAGGCGACGTGGAGCGTGCATACACCTACCTGAAACTCTGTATGGAAGATGCCGTAGCCTGCAATGCCCGCCTGCGCATGCTCGAAATTCTGAAGATATTCCCTGTAGTAAACGACGTCTACCAGCTGCAAATCGAGAAACGCCAGCGGCAAATGGCATGGGCCTTGCTGTCCATCAGCCTGTTGTCGGTATTCTTGATACTGTCCATAGTCTATGTGCGCCGCCAGATGAAACGCGTGGTGCAAACCCGCCACAAAGTAGTGGAAGCCAACGCCCGCCTGACCGAACTGAACGATGAACTGCACCGCTCCAACGCCCGCCTCAAAGAAGCCGGCCTCAGCATCGCAGAGAACTCTTACCTGAAGGAAGCCTACATCGGCCACTACATGGACCAATGCAGCACTTACATCGAAAAGCTGGACAACTACCGCCGGCACCTAAGCAAGCTGGCCATCGCAGGCAAGGTGCAAGAGCTCTACAAGGAACTGAAGTCGACCAAGCAAATAGAACAGGAATTGAAGAACTTCTATGCCAACTTCGACGACACCTTCCTGCAGCTGTTCCCCACTTTTGTCGAAGACTTCAACGCACTGCTCCTTCCCGAGGGGCGCATCACCCTCAAGTCGGGCGAACGCATGAATACCGAGTTGCGCATTTATGCCCTCATCCGGCTGGGCATTACGGACAGCGTAACCATAGCCCGGTTCTTGCGCTACTCCGTCACAACCATTTACAACTACCGTACCCGCGTGCGCAACAAGGCCGCCTGCAACCGCGACAAACTGGAAGGCCTCGTAGCACACATCGGGCAGCTGAAAATCTAAACAACGCACTTTGCCACTACTTTCCGGCCCTTTAAGAAGAGGCTCATTCCATTGAATATATTCACTTTACGACATCCCGCCCACTACTTTTCCACTAACATGGAATAGAGGCTTCCTGTTTTGAGAATTACTTTTGCGTAAGACTTCTTCACCCGAAGAGAAAAGAGAAGAAGAGCCATTTATTCATTAAACTTAAAATATCATGCAAAACGACAGGAAACTATTCCGGTTCCGGCTGTTCGCACTATTGGTCGGAATCTTGTGTGCGGCACATGTATTCGCACAGCAACAAATCACAGTACAAGGAGTTGTAAAAGACGAGACCGGCGAAGGCGTCCCCGGCGCCAGTGTGATACAGAAAGGGACCTCGAACGGCGTTACCACCGACCTGGACGGCAAATTCACACTGACAGTGCCCGAACGGTGTGAAATTCAGATTTCCTACCTCGGCTACGTCACCCAACTCATCCCCATCAAAGGGCAGACCTCGCTGAACGTCACTTTGGAAGAAAACACGGAAATGCTAAGCGAAGTCGTAGTCATCGGTTACGGCAGTGTAGACAAGAAAGAGCTGACTTCGGCCGTGTCGCACGTGTCCAGCAAAGACTTTCTGAACATCTCTGCTTCCGACCCGGCCATGCAGATTCAAGGCAAAGTGGCCGGCGTGTCCATTGAAAACCGTGGCTCGGGCGACCCTAACTCCAGTTCAAACATCCAGGTGCGCGGCCTCTCGTCGCGCAACGCAGGTACAGGCCCCCTCATCGTGATAGACGGCGTGCCGGGCGGCAACCTGCAGAACGTCAACAGCAACGACATTGCCTCTATCGACGTGCTGAAAGACGGAGCCGCCTCGGCCATCTATGGCACACGCGGTAGCAACGGCGTCATCCTTGTCACCACAAAGCAGGGCTCAAAGGACGGCACTGTGCACACCACATATAACGGGTATGTCTCTGCCGACTTCATTGTCAACCCGATGAAGACACTCACCGCCGAGCAATTCCGCCAATGGCGTGTGCCCCAAGGCGGTGCAGACTATGGTGGCAATACGGACTGGATGGACGAAATCAGCCAGACAGGCCTGGCCCACTCACATGCGCTGACCGTGTCGGGTGGCAATGCGCAGAACAACTACCGTGTGACGGTGGACATGCGCCAGGCACGAGGCATCGACCTGCGCTCCGACCGTAAGGAGTGGGGCGCGCGTGCCAGCTTTAACCACACCTCCAAGAACGGCCTCTTTAAGTTCACAGCCAACATCGCCCCACGTTTTATCAACAAGAACAACGCCGACTGGGGCGTATTCGACGTGGCTTTGGTGGCCAATCCTACCACACCGGTGCTCGACCCTTCCGACCCTACGGGAAATACCTACTACAACTTCCAAGGGCAGGACAACTACAACCCGGTGGAAAAGCTGAAAAAAGAGAAAAGCTACGACGAGTCCAAATGGCTTGACTGGGATATTACCGCCAAACTGAACCTCCTGCCCCTGCTGGCACCGGGCAAGGCTGACAACCACTCACTGACCACGCAGATAACCCTGGCCCAGCAAATTAATGACAACATGAATTACTGGTATGCCCCCTCGACAATGACCACCCAAATCAATGCCGGACGCAAAGGCGAAGCCAAGCAATCATACTCGAAAAACCGCCAGGAGAGCCTGGAGTGGCTGGTGAACTACAGTTTCCAAAAGGAAGACCACACCCTGCGCTTCATGGGAGGCTACTCTTACCAATACTGGATGTACAACGGCTTGACGGGCGAAAACAAAGACTTCTCGTCCGACGCCTTCTTGTGGAACAACCTGGGCAACGGAGAGTACATGCTGGAAGAAGGCCGCAACGGCATGAGCAGCTACCGCAACGACTCCAAGCTCATTGCCTTCTTCGGCCGCGTAAGCTACGACTGGAAACAACGCTACATGCTGACCGCCTCGTTGCGCTACGAAGGTTCGTCCAAGTTCGGCGTAAACAACAAATGGGGATTCTTCCCGGCCGTATCGGGCGGCTGGCGCATCAGCGACGAAGCCTTCATGGAAGACATACAGTGGATTGACGACCTGAAAATACGCGGCGACTTCGGCGTGACGGGCAATCAGAACTTCGACTCCTACAAGTCGCTAGCCACTTACGGCGGTTTCGGCTGGCTTTACTACAACGGCAATTACTACCAGGTATGGGGTCCCGGCAAAAACGTCAATGCCAACCTGAAATGGGAAAAAGGCATCAACTGGAATGTGGGTGTGGACTTCACGTTGTTCGACGGCATCCTCTCCGGGTCGCTCAACTACTACCACCGCAAGCAGCAAGACCTGCTGGGCGACTACACTGTGCCCGTGCCTCCCTACCTGTTCGACACCACTTATGCCAACGTAGGCACCATGCGCAACACCGGTATCGAAATAGACCTGAACGTACAGGCCGTACGCACCAGGAACTTCACGTACAACATAGGCTTCGTGGGCGCCACGAACAACAACGAGTTTGTCAGCTTCTCCAATTCCGTCTATAAGGGCAACCCGTACATGGACGTTTGCGGCATGCCGGCCCCGAACATGCCCGGCAACCTGCAACGCATTCAAGAGGGCGAGCGCATCGGAAACTTCCGCACCTACGCATACGCCGGTGTAGACGAAAACGGCAACTGGCTGGTGTGGAACAAAGACAACACCGAGAAAATTTCCATCCTCAACGCCCAGGAAGAAGACAAACGCATCACCGGCAACGGCCTGCCCAAGTTCACTGCCTCGCTCACCAACTCTTTCACCTGGAAGAACTGGGACTTGACCCTGTACTTCCGCGGCGCATTCGGGTTCGACCTCTTCAACGTGCACGACCTTTACTATGGCCTGCAAAGCTCGAACAAGATTTCCAACGTGCTGCCCAAGGCCTACAAAGAGAATGCAGCCATCACCACCGGCGTCAACGTGCTGACCGACTACTTCATAGAGCGCGGCGACTACGTGAAGCTGGACCTCGTCACGCTGGGCTACACCTGGAATGTGGACAAGAAGTACCTGGAGCGCATCCGCTTTTACCTGACCGGAAGGAATCTCCTTACCATCACCGGCTTCAGCGGCGTAGACCCCTCTACCTACCTTGTCAACGGCCTTACGCCGGGCACCCTCGGCGGAAGCCGCAACTACTATCCGTCTACCACCCAAATGATGTTTGGTGTGCAAGTAGACTTCTAAGTTACACAATCAACTGACTAATAAAATATAAGCCATGAAACTGAAAACAATCATAAGTACCCTGTTTGCCGGGACAGCCCTGCTGGCGGCCGTCCCCGCTTGTACCGACCTGACGGAAACCGTCTACGACCAGACTGTTACCGCCAACTACTACCAGACGCACGACGACGTTATCCGCGCCTACCTGCGCCCGTTCGAGCACGGGTTCTGGTCCATTACCAGCACCTACCGCCTGCAAGAACTCACCGCCGACCAGATAGGCACGTGGGAACGCGACGGATGGTGGTATGACGGAGGCCAATGGGAACGCCTGCACGACCATGAGTGGGGACTGGAAGGCGGCGATGCCGACATCATTACCGGCTGCTGGAACGGATGCTTCCAAGGCATCGGGCAATGCAACTCTGTAGTGGAGGACTTCGCGCGCCTGGACCCCGAGCAATTCGGCTTCACCGAGGAAGAGTTTGCCGACATCGAGTCGCAGATACACGTCATGCGCGCCTGGTTCTACATCCGCGCCCTCGACCTTTTCCGCCACCTGCCGCTGATTGTGAGCTTCAGCGACCAGTCGCAGAACTCCCAGGGGCAACTGCCTCCGCAGGAAATCTTCAATTTCATCGAAACAGAGCTGCTGGAAGCCCTGCCCAAGCTGCCGGTAAAGGAGGGCATGACGGGCAACGGCATGCAGCAGGGGCAGTGGAACCAGGCCTCGGCGGCCGCCTTGCTGGTGCGCTTGTACCTCAACGCCGAGAAGTGGACGGGACAGCCGCGCTATGAAGATTGCGCCCGCGTGGCCCAGGACATCATCGACGGCAAATACGGGTATTATGCCTTGGACGAGAACTGGTATGACCCCTTCGACTGGGACAATGAGACGTCCAACGAAATCATCTTTGCCTACACCTCCAGCTATGGCTACAACCACTGGCACATGACCGACGACATGTATTGGTGGGGAGTTCCCTCCAACGCCAGCTACTACTTCGGCTTCACGGACTTTGGAAACATGAACCCAGGCCGGGCCATACAGCCCGGGCGCGACGTGGACGGCAACCTCTACGACTTCGACCTGGGCACGCCCATCCCCAACTTCCAGAAGTACCCCGAAGATGTCCGCCTGAAGAAATACGTCAACCTGCCCGGCGAAAGCCAGCGCGAAGGCATGTTCCTCTATGGCTACCTGCCCTATGCCGACGGCTCGGGCGAGTACGTCAAGTCGCCCGTGGGCAACTACGTGCTGTACCTGCGCGACCAGGTAGGACGGTTTGAAGACGCCGAGCCGGGCACCATCATCGACGACAAGGAGTCCAGCGTCACCCACGGCGACATGAACTCGGGCTGGTGCTGCGTCAAGTATCCCATCTACCGGAACGGCGACCCCGGCGCCATGGAGTCCGACTACGCTGAAATCCGCCTGGCCGAGATATACTACTCACTGGCCGAGTGCAAGTTCCGCCAAGGCGATGTGGAAGGCGCAGGCACCCTGCTCAACGCCGTGCGCAAGCGCAACTACCCCGAAAGCACCTGGACCGACTACCTGTACCGGCCCGAAGGCAACGTGCAGCTCACCGAAGACGAACTGCTGGACGAATGGGGACGCGAATTCCTGAACGAATCGCGACGCCGCACCGACCTCTGCCGCTGGAACAAATTCAGCTCGTCCACCTGGTGGGACAAGCAGCCCGATGCCGACAACCACACCGACATCTTCATCCTGACACAGAAAATTTTAGGCGCCAACCCCAACCTAGTGCAGAACCCCGGCTATCCCGACATTGCACGCTAAGCCCCATGGCGCATAGAGGCGCGTAAAAACCCTCTGAATGCTTTCTTTCAGGCGCGGATTACGCGGATTTCACGGATTAAGCTTTTAAAATCCGCGTTATTCCGCGTAATCCGCGCCTGATATATAACATTTTAAAGCTTTCATAGACTTCGACACACCTCCATTCCACACCCCCGCAGCCGGCCATATACAACCGCCGCGCCAGCGTTCCAACCCCAGCAAGCAGGCGTTTCAACCCCAGCGCGCGGGCGTTTCAACGCCACCAGGCAGGTGCTGCAACCCCGGCAGGCAGGCTGTCCGCAACGAAACCCTTAAATTAAAAAACCTCATTTTTTCTTGCCTAATATTTTGCAGACGAACAGATTATTATTACCTTTGCAGCGAAATGGATGATAAGGTGGAGGGGCAGCAAGGCTCCTCCTTTTTTATTCCCAACGTTAATCTTTGTATGATAGAAAAGAAAACCGTTTGTCAGATTGTCGATGAGTGGCTGGAGGGGAAAGACTATTTCCTGGTAGAAGTAAGCATCAGCCCCGACAACAAAATCACCGTGGAGATAGACCACAAAGAGGGAGTATGGATTGAAGACTGCGTGGAGCTGAGCCGCTACATCGAGTCGAAACTGAACCGCGATGACGAAGACTACGAGCTGGAAGTAGGCTCGGCAGGCATCGGGCAGCCGTTCAAGGTGTTGCAGCAATACCTCAACCACATAGGCCAGGAGGTGGAAGTGCTCACCAAAGACGGACGCAAACTGACAGGGCTGCTGAAGGAGGCCGACGAACGGCACTTTACCGTCACCACCCGGAAGAAGGTAAAAGAAGAAGGTGCCAAGCGACCCAAGTGGGTAGACGAGGACCTGGACTTCGGATACGACGAAATAAAATATACTAAATACTTAATCAGCTTTAAATAACGAGTCATGGCAAAGAAAGAAGAAACTGTCAGCTTAGTAGATACATTTGCAGAATTCAAGGAACTGAAGAACATCGACCGCACCACCATGGTGAGCGTGCTGGAAGAATCGTTCCGCAGCGTCATCGCCAAGATGTTCGGCACGGACGAGAACTACGACGTCATCGTGAACCCCGACAAAGGCGACTTCGAGATATGGCGCAACCGCGAGGTCGTGGCCGATGAAGACCTGGAGAACCCCAACTTGCAAATCCCGCTGAGCGAGGCGCAGAAGATTGACGCTTCCTACGAGGTGGGCGAGGAAGTGACCGACGAGGTGAACTTTGCCAAGTTCGGGCGCCGCGCCATCTTGAACCTGCGCCAGACGCTGGCCTCCAAAATACTGGAGCTGGAGAAAGACAGCTTGTACAACAAATACATCGACAAAGTGGGCACCATCATCAACGCCGAGGTGTACCAGATATGGAAAAAAGAAATCCTGCTGCTCGACGACGAAGGCAACGAACTGCTGCTGCCCAAAACCGAGCAGATACCCAGCGACTTCTACCGCAAGGGCGAAACGGCACGCGCCGTGGTGGCACGGGTGGACAACAAGAACAACAACCCGAAAATCATACTGAGCCGCACCTCGCCCGTGTTCCTGCAACGGCTGTTCGAAATGGAAGTGCCCGAAATAAACGACGGCCTCATCACCATCAAGAAGATAGCCCGCATACCCGGCGAACGCGCCAAGATAGCCGTAGAGAGCTATGACGACCGCATTGACCCCGTAGGCGCCTGCGTGGGAGTAAAGGGAAGCCGCATACACGGCATCGTGCGCGAGCTGCGCAACGAGAACATCGACGTCATCAACTACACGTCCAACATACAGCTGTTCATCCAGCGCGCCCTCAGCCCCGCACACATCTCCTCCATCCGCCTCAACGAGGAAGAGCGCAAGGCCGAAGTGTTCCTCAAGCCCGAAGAAGTATCCCTGGCCATCGGCAAGGGCGGCCTGAACATCAAGCTGGCCAGCATGCTGACGGAGTACACCATCGACGTATTCCGCGAGCTGGACGACAACGCCGAAGACGAAGACATCTACCTCGACGAGTTCCGCGACGAAATCGAGGGCTGGATTATCGACGCCATCAAGGGCATCGGCATCGACACGGCCAAGGCCGCGCTCAACGCTCCCCGCGAAATGCTGATTGAACAGGCCGACTTGGAAGAAGAAACCGTGGACGAGGTGCTGCGCATTTTGAAAAAAGAATTTGAAGAAGATTAATAGCGATATATGACGATAAGGTTAAACAAAGTAACGAGAGACTTGAATGTAGGAATCACAACGGCTGTCGAGTTCCTGCAAAAGAAGGGGTTTACCGTGGAGGCAAACCCCAACACGAAGATTACCGACGAGCAGTTTGAGATGCTCAAGAAAGAGTTCAGCACAGACAAAGACCTGAAGATAAAATCCGAGCGCCTCAGCCAGGAGCGCCAGAACAAAGAGCGCAACAAAGCATCGGTTGCCATAGAAGGACACGGCAACAACGAGGCACCGGAGCACGCCAAGGTGGAAGAGATAAAAACCGTGGTGCCCGAAGACGTGCGCCCCAAGTTCAAGCCTGTAGGCAAAATAGACCTGGACAAGCTGAACCATAAGCACACGGCAACTGTCGAGCCGAAAGAAGAAACCCAGCCCCAGGCAGAAGCACCGGCAGAAGAAAAGCCTGCGGACACCCCCGCGGCAGCCATTGCCGAGCCCGAGGCACCGGCCAAGCCCGAAGCAGCAGAAGCCGCTGAGCCTGCACCCGAGCCCGAAGTACAGGCTCCCGCAACAGAAGCAGCCCCTGCCGAGACTACCGCGACAGAGCAGCCCGAACCCTCCCCTGCTGTAGAAGACAAGCAGGAAGCCGCCGAACCGGCCCACATCCCGGCAAGCGAAGAAACCAAGACAGCCGAAACACCCAAAGAAGAAAAGAAGGAAGAAGAAATATTCAAACTGCACAAGCCGGAATTCGTCTCCAGAATTAACGTTATCGGTCAAATAGACTTGGCAGCCCTCAACCAGTCCACGCGCCCCAGGAAGAAATCGAAAGAAGAGAAGCGCAAAGAGCGTGAGGAGAAAGAAAAGCAACGCCAAGACCAAAAGAAACTCATGAAAGAAGCCATCATCAAGGAGATACGCCGCGAGGATGGCAAGAACAAAGACCTGAGAGACGGGGAAGAAGGCAACGGAAAGAAGAAGCGCGTCCGCATCAACAAGGAGAAAGTGGACATCAACAACGCTTCCAACTTCCAGCGCAACGACCGCTCGTCGAAGAACAATGCTCCGGCCGGCAGCGGAAAGAAGAACAAAGACCGCTTCAAGAAGCCCGTCATCAAGCAGGAGGTAAGCGAGGAAGACGTGGCCAAGCAGGTAAAGGAAACCCTGGCACGCCTCACCGCGAAGGGCAAGAACAAGGCCGCCAAGTATCGTAAGGAGAAACGCGAACTGGACGCCGAGCGCCGCCAGGAACTGGAGAACCAGGAGCAGGCCGACAGCAAGGTATTGAAGCTGACGGAATTCGTGACGGCCAACGAGCTGGCCAGCATGATGAATGTGCCCGTGACGCAAGTCATCGGCACGTGCATGAGCGTGGGCATCATGGTATCCATCAACCAGCGGCTCGACGCGGAAACCATCAACCTGGTGGCCGAAGAGTTCGGCTTCAAGACGGAATACATCAGCGCCGAGGTGGCACAGGCCATCGTCGAGGAGGCCGATGCCGAAGAAGACTTGCAGCCGCGCGCCCCGATTGTGACGGTAATGGGCCACGTAGACCACGGTAAAACCTCGCTGCTGGACTACATCCGCAAGTCCAACGTCATTGCGGGCGAGGCCGGCGGCATCACGCAGCACATTGGTGCCTACCACGTGACGCTGGAGGACGGACGGCAGATTACCTTCCTCGACACGCCGGGCCACGAGGCCTTCACCGCCATGCGTGCCCGTGGCGCCAAGGTGACGGACGTTGTCATCGTCATCGTGGCAGCCGACGACAACGTCATGCCGCAGACCAAGGAGGCCATCAACCACGCCATGGCTGCCGGCGTGCCCATCGTCTTTGCCATCAACAAGATAGACAAACCGGGAGCCAACCCGGACAAGATAAAAGAGGAACTGGCCAACATGAACTTCCTCGTCGAGGAATGGGGCGGCAAGTACCAGTCGCAGGACATCTCCGCCAAGAAAGGCATCGGCGTCAACGAACTGCTGGAGAAGGTGCTGCTGGAGGCCGAGATGCTCGACCTGAAGGCCAACCCCAACCGCCGCGCCACGGGCTCCATCATCGAGTCGTCGCTGGACAAGGGCCGCGGCTACGTGGCTACGGTGCTCGTGTCCAACGGCACGCTCCGGGTGGGCGACATCGTCCTGGCCGGCACGCACTACGGCAAGGTGAAGGCCATGTTCAACGAGCGCAACCAGCGCATGAAGGAGGCCGGCCCGGCCGAGCCTGCCCTCATCCTGGGCCTGAACGGCGCGCCTGCCGCCGGTGACACCTTCCACGTCATCGAGACGGAGCAGGAGGCACGCGAGATTGCCAACAAGCGCGAACAGCTGCAACGCGAACAGGGCCTGCGCACGCAGAAGATGCTGACGCTGGACGAAGTGGGCCGCCGACTGGCGTTGGGCGACTTCCACGAGCTGAACATCATCGTCAAGGGCGACGTGGACGGTTCGGTGGAGGCGTTGAGCGACTCGCTCATCAAGCTGTCCACGGAGCAGATTCAGGTGAATGTCATCCACAAGGGCGTGGGGCAGATTTCGGAGAGCGACGTGTCGCTGGCCGCTGCGTCCGACGCCATCATCGTGGGCTTCCAGGTACGTCCGTCGAGCGGTGCCGCCAGACTGGCCGAGCAGGAAGGCGTGGACATCCGCAAGTACTCCATCATCTACGACGCCATCGAGGAGGTGAAAGCCGCCATGGAGGGCATGCTGGCCCCCACGGTGAAGGAGCAGGTGACCGCCACCATCGAGGTGCGCGAGGTGTTCAACATCAGCAAGGTGGGCCAGGTGGCCGGAGCCATGGTGAAGACCGGCAAGGTGAAACGCACCGACAAGGCGCGCCTCATCCGCGACGGCATCGTGGTCTACACCGGCGCCATCAATGCCCTAAAGCGCTTCAAGGACGACGTGAAGGAGGTGGGCACCAACTTCGAGTGCGGCATCAGCCTCACCAACTGCAACGACATCAAGGTGGGCGACGTCATCGAGACCTACGAAGAGGTGGAGGTGAAGCAGACGCTGTAAAGATAGTATGCGTTTCGTGTTCAAGGTGCCAGACTGGCATCTTGAACATGAAACGGAAACGATGTTATTAGAAAGGAATAAAGGAGGACTGACTTATGAACACGATGAACCTGAATGCGGAACTCTTCCGCGAACTGAGCTACATAGCCGACAACGAAAGCAGCATGAAGAAGCTGCTGGCGTATGTCAAGAAGCTGGTGGCCCAACAAGGGCAAAGCTCCGTCGTGTGCGAAGAGGCCGTGCCCTACCGCCGCCTGACCCGCGAGGAGCAGATTGCCGAGGTGAACGAGATGTGCGAGGAAATCAAACTGATACGGGCGGGGAAGCTGAAAGGCAGACCGGCGGAGGAATTGCTCAATGAACTGTAAGACGAAAACCTACCCGGTCTTTGAGCGGGCTCTCAAGAGACTGGCCAAGAAATACCGCTCCATCGGTGCGGATTACAAAAGGCTGCTGGACGAGTTGCAGCAGAACCCTTTGACCGGTGCCGACCTCGGTCGCGGCCTCCGCAAGGTGCGCATGACCATCGCCGCCAAAGGCAAGGGGAAGAGCGGCGGCGCACGGGTCATCACCCTCCTGCTGGCCTACAACGAGGAGGAGGCGGAGATAGGCCTGCTCTACATCTACGACAAGTCCGAGCGCGAGTCGCTCACCGACAGCGAGTTGACGGAACTCCTACGCCGCAACGGCGTGCTGTAGCCACAGCCCAAAGAACAAGAAAGAGAAAGGGAAGCGCCCGTCCGCGCTTCCCTTTCTTCATTTCAGCCCAGCTGGTGGTCGCCGTCGTCCTCGCCGGTGCCGGGGGTGTCGGTGTCGTCGGGCATGAGGTCGGCGTCGTCGCCCTTCCACTTGGTGAAGGAGAGGTCGTCCACCAGGGCGCGGGTGTAGCCGCCGCCCATATTGCGCTCGCGCTCGGGGGTGAACTGCACGCGCACGCCGGTAATCTGCTGGGCGCTCACCTCCTCCTCGGTGTCCACGCCCTTGCCGGTGGCCTGGCAGGTGAAGCGGAACCAGCCCAGCCCCTCGAGGTGCACGGGGCGGCCGTCGCGCAGGTAGTCGGCCATGATGGGCACCATGGTGCGGATGACGTTGTGCACGTCGCCGGGCGACATGCTCGACTCGCGCGCCACGCGCTCGGCCAGCTCCTGCGTCTCCACGGGGTCGTTCACCGTGACGAGCACGGGATACCACTTATTGGTCAGTTTTTGTAACATTCCTTTGAAAAACAACATACGCTATCCGATGTTAGGCTCCTCGCGCCCCTGTGCCCCGGTTTTGCCGAGGGTGACCCTAAAGGATGTCGAGGGTGACCCTCGACCCTCCCGAGGGTGACCCTCGGCGCCGGGCTCTGCCGCGGACGGGTGCCGGCAGGCAGGGATTGTAAGGAGTTTTCCCGGCACCGTCTCCCGCCGGGAAGTGGGAGTTTTTATCTCGTTTTCTTGTCTCATTCGTTCTCCACGAGGCTGGGATGCGTGTCCCCCTCCTTGATGGCCCAATGGTAGCCAAGCTCAGAGTCAAGGGCTTTGTTCATGGCCTCGACGGCCGTCTGCCAGGTGGTGGTGCCTTCCACCTTGATGGCAGTGGCAGTGCCGCTGCCCATACCAATACCTTTGGCGGCATTGCCACTCCAGTAGCAGGCGGTGATGGTGCCGCCGGTAGAATGGTAGCCGCACACGCCACCGTCAATGTTGTGCAGGGTTAGCTGGGCATCTGCCCAGCAGGCCGTTATGTTTCCACCATCATTCTTTCCAACAACGCCGCCGCAATAAATATTAGCCCCGCCATTTCCGGTAAAGGAGCAGGCTGTTATTGAGCCCTCTTTCATATTCCACCCCGCAATGCCGCCGACAGTATAGCCGGTGAATTCGCTGTCCACCACCTCGCAGCAGGAAATAGAGCCTGCATTGGTACCCACAATGCAGCCGGCATTCGATACCTCCCCGGCCTCCATTGTACAACCCTCTACCCGGCAACGGGAGATGGTGCCGGCATTCCGTCCTGCAATGACGCCGCATTCATACGACGCTTCGGAAACCGTGATGTTCTCAATCACCACATTCCGCACTACGCCCCCGGTTTGTATACAGCCAAACAGGCCGTTGTAATCATTGTTGCCTATCTGTATGTTGCGGATGGTGTGGCCCCGGCCGTCGAAGGTGCCGGTATATGGATTATCAAAATCGCCTATCGGTGTCCAGGTTTCGTCCATGTAGTCTATGTCGGCCATCAAGGTGAGGTCGGTGCCCAGGTTGCTGCGTGCGGCTTCGGCCCAGGCGTCCAGCCCGGAGGCGGTGTAGACGGTGTAGGCGCCGCTCGTCTCATCTACCGTATAGGGCAACGTCACGACGCACGAGGCCGTCAGCTCGCTGCCGTCGGTGCCGATGAGGGTGACGCGCAGCAGGGCGTTGCCGCCGCCGCTGGTGGTCACGGTTACTTTGTTGTTCTCCAGGTCGCCCTCCACGCTCCAGCCGCCGGCATCGGCGGCGCGGGTGCTGATGTCGGTGTAGGTGCCGTCGGCGCCTTCGGGGGTGATTTGCGCTATAAGTGCTTGGTAGTTGTCGGCCTCGGCGGGATAAGTCAGGGTGATGTTTTGTTTTGCAGTCTCAAGGGTGATGGCGCCTGTGCCCTCGCCTATGGTGAGGGTTTGCTCTTGGTAAATGGGGATGCTGAAGGTCGATTCTTTTTCATCGGCCAGGGTGAAGACAACGTAGTCCTCCTCTACGGTCACGTCCTTAAAGAAGCTGTCGCCATCCTCACCGGGGGTGCCGTTATTGCCCGGGTTCCCTTGCGGACCTTGGGGGCCTTGTGGCCCTTGTGGTCCTTGCGGGCCGGTGGGTCCCATCTCGCCCTTGTCGCCGCTGATGCGGTACCACGTCTTCCCGTTGTCCACGCTGAGGTACCAGGCTTCAGACTGCTTCTCGCCGTCGTCCGTCGCGATAGTGCCGCTCCCGATGCTGCTGCCCAGGCTGATTTGCGGCACGGGGGCGGGGGCGCCGTCCTGCCCGTCTTGGCCGGGCTTGCCGTCGGTGCCATCCTGTCCGTCTTCACCGTCGGTACCGTCTTGTCCGTCCTGGCCATCTTCGCCGTTGGCGCGGATGGGGTTGCCTTGCGGGTCGAGCATCAGCTGGCCGTCCAGTGTCCAGTACCAGTTGCCGTCAGCCTCTTGGGTGAGGCCTATCTGCGGGGTGTGGCCGTCGGCGCCGTCTTGCCCGGCAATGCCTTGTTCGCCTTGGTCGCCTTTGTCGCCTTGTTCACCTTTGTCTCCCTTGTCACCTTTCTTGCCGTGGTAAATGACGATGGGGTCGGTGTGCAGAAACGTGATGGTGTAGCCCACCTCCTGCCCATTCTCCAGGTAGGGGGCGACGGAGGTGATGTAGTCGGTGGTGTTGATAAGTTGGTAGAGGGACTGGATGTTCTGGTTGGTTTCCTGCTGCCATTGCTCCAGGGCGGCAAGGCGCTGTTCGTGGTTGTTCACCGCGTCCCACAGGGCGGTGTCGTCGTAGTCGTCCCGGCAGGAGGTGAGGAGGGAGCCTGCAAGGAGGCAGACGGTGAGGAGTAAAGAGTTAAACTTAGTTAAATATGGGGGGGGTAAATCGGTACCCTCCGGCTGGTTGTTTCATAATGCTTTGGGGTTTATGGGTTAGTATTTCGTTGTTGTTCTGTTTGGGCAGCCTGAGCGCGGGGTTCGCGGCGGGTATATTCCCGCATTTGGCGGTGCACTTCCTCCGACGAATAGGTTCTGCCTGCGGCGATGTCTGCTTCCGAACGGCGTATCCGTTCATGTATCTCTTCCATGGTGTAGGGCGCGAGGTGTTCTGCTTCTTCCTCTTCTTCATACACTTCCAGCTTGTCCTGCAGCCAGCGGCGGTCGGCGGCGGGGAGCGCGAGTATCTGGCTCCACAGGTCTTGTACGGACGGGGTTGCATTCATCATTCAGTTCCTCCTGTAAGTTATTCCGTGGCAAAGATAGCCCTTTGCCACGGAAAGTCAAAGGGAGGCAGCGGATTATTAAGCAAAAGAGCGTATCTTTGCGCGCAAGAAAAAAGGACAAAAGGTACCCATACCATTTATATATATGACCACTATCGACATCATTATCCTCGCCATCGTGGGCCTGGGCGTACTGCTGGGCCTCGTGAAGGGCGCGCTGAAGCAGCTGGCGGGACTGCTGGGCCTCGTCGTGGGTCTGCTGGCCGCCAAGGCGCTGTATGCCACCGCGGCGCAGGAGGTGTTCAGCCGCGTGACGGACAACCTGACCGTGGCGCAGGTGCTGGCCTTCCTGGCCATCTGGGTGGTGGTGCCGCTGCTGTTTTGGGGCGTGGCCTGCGTGCTGACCAAGGCGATGGACGCCGTCTGCCTGGGCTGGGTGAACCGTCTGCTGGGCGGTGTGCTGGGCGGCGTGGTGCATGCCCTGCTGGTGAGCCTCGTGATATGCGTGCTCGAGGCGGTAGACACGCACGACGACCTCATCAGCCGCAGCCGCAAGCAGGACTCCGTGCTCTACTACCGCATGGAGCCGTTGGCCGGACTCTTCTTCCCCGCCGCAAAGACCTTCACGGAACAAATCTACGAGGAGATAAACGAGGCGGCCGAACGCATCTGACGCAGCCCGGCACCCTTATTCCTCATCCGCAGATGACGCGGATGGCGCAGATTGTATCTTTTTTATCCGTGCTATCCGCGTCATCTGCGGATGAAAAATTTCTTTTAACCTCAGCATAAACGCATATTTCCCCTATTATTCGTATCTTCGCACCGGTTTGTCGCCAACCGGGCTTAGTAAGGCTGCCTTGGTAGCGCAGTATCGCCAGCACGGTAGCGATACTACGCCAGCACGGTGGCGATACTACGCTACCGGGCTACTGATTAATAGCACATTACATAACACCCCAACATTATGAGAATCCTACTCTTAGGCTCGGGCGGCCGCGAAAGTGCCTTGGCATGGAAAATAGCCCAAAGTCCCCGCGTGGAACAGTTCTTTATCGCACCGGGCAATCCCGGCACCATCTTCAACGGCATCAACGTCAACATCAAGCCCACCGACTTCGAGGCTGTGCGCCGCGTGGCGCTGAACAACAACATCGACATGATTGTCGTGGGCCCCGAAGACCCGCTGGTGCTGGGCATTGCCGACTTCCTGCAGGCCGACCCCGCGACGCGCCACATCTGCGTCATCGGCCCCTCGAAGGCGGGCGCGCAGCTGGAGGGCAGCAAGGACTTTGCCAAGCACTTCATGATGCGCCACGGCATCCCCACCGCACGCTACAAAAGCATTACCGCCGACACGCTCGACGAAGGCCTCGCCTTCCTCGACACCCTGCCCGCTCCCTACGTGCTGAAGGCCGACGGCCTCTGCGCCGGCAAGGGCGTACTCATCGTGCCCACGCTGGACGAGGCGAAGCAGGAGCTGCGCCACATGCTGGGCGGCATGTTCGGTCAGGCCAGCGCCACGGTGGTCATTGAGGAATTCCTGAGCGGCATAGAGTGCAGCGTCTTTGTGCTGACCGACGGCGAGCACTACAAAGTGCTGCCCGTGGCCAAGGACTACAAGCGCATAGGCGAGGGCGACAAGGGCCTGAACACGGGCGGCATGGGCAGCGTGAGCCCCGTTCCCTTTGCCGACGACGCGTTCATGGAGAAGGTGCGCACCCGCATCATCGAGCCCACCATAGGGGGCCTCCGGGCAGAAGGCATCGACTACAAAGGCTTCATCTTCCTGGGCCTCATCAACGTGGGCGGAGACCCGATGGTCATAGAATACAACGTACGCATGGGCGACCCCGAGACGGAGAGCGTGATGCTGCGCATAGAGAACGACCTGGTGGAACTGCTGGAAGGCGTGCGCGACGGCAACCTCGACACCCGCGAGCTGCGCGAAGACCCCCGCACGGCGGCCTGCGTGATGCTGGTGAGCGGCGGATACCCCGAAGCCTACGAGAAGCTGAAACCCATCAGCGGCCTCGACCTGGCTGCTGCCGCGGGCTGCACCGTGTTCCACGCCGGCACCGCACTGAAGGACGGCGCACTGGTGACCAACGGCGGACGCGTGCTGGCCGTCTGCGCATACGGCAACACCAAGGACGAAGCCCTGGCCCGCTGCTACCAGGCTGCCGGGCAAGTGCAGTTTGAGGGCAAATACTTCCGCCGCGACATCGGCTTCGACCTTTAACCGCCTGCCCCGCCCCGCATGAAAGCCCGCAACTTCCAAAGCCGCTTCACCACCGGACGCCTCACCCTGCCCGCAGCCATAGCCATCACCGTGGCCTGCTGGCTGGTGGGCGCCCTGCTGCTGCCGCAAGGGGCGGCCCACGGGGCATCGGGGTCGGGTTTGTGGCAAGCATTGGGCGCCGACCGTCTGCCCCTGTGGCTGTCCCTCGCCCTCGGCCTGCTGCTGCACGGGTTGACGGGGTGGATTCTGATAGCGCTGAACAACGCCTATGCCATCATCCGCATGCGGGCCTCGGTGCAGACGGCATTCTACCTGCTGTTTGTGGCCGCCTGCCCCCTGCTGCACCGCCTCCAGGCGGGAGGCGTAGCGGTGGCGGCCTGCATGGCGGCCCTCTACTTCCTGCTGGGCAGCTACCGGCACCGGCGGCCCGAGGGCATGCTGTTCTACGCCTTTGCCATGCTGGGGGTGGGCAGCCTGGCCGTGCCTCAACTCACCCTGCTGGCGCCGGTGTTCTGGATAGGCGCCTACAACTTCCGCGCGCTGCGGTTCAAGAGCTTCTGCGCCTCGCTGCTGGGGTGGTGGCTGCCCTACTGGTTCTTGCTGGGCCATGCCTACTTCCACGGGCAGATGGAACTGTTCTGCCGCCCCTTCCGCGAGCTGGCCGGCTTCGCCCCCTGGAGCATGGATGTCCACGTCTTTGCCACGCTCGGCTATCTGTTCGTGCTCTTTGTCGCGGCCACCGCTCACTGCCTGGCCACGGGCTATGAAGACAAGATACGCACCCGCAGCTACCTGCACTTCTTCATCCTGCTGTGCTTCTGCCTGCTGGCCTACATAGCCTGGCAGCAATCCGGCCGAGGGGTGGACTTGCTCCCGGTGCTCCTGGCGGGCAATGCCATTCTGGCGGGACACCTGTTTGCCCTTTCCTCCAACCGCGCCTCCAACGTGTTTTTCATCGTCATGCTGGCGGCACTCATGCTTTTATTCGGCTTCAACCTATGGACGCTTTGGCAGACGGCCTGATACAGGTGCTCATCGACTGGGGCTATGCGGGCCTGTTCCTCTCGGCCCTGCTGGCAGGCAGCATCGTGCCCTTCAGCTCGGAGCTGGTCATGGTGGCGCTGGTCAACGTGGGCCTCAGCCCCGCCCTCTGCGTGCTGGCCGCCACCCTGGGCAACACCGTGGGCGGCATGACGTGCTACTACATGGGCCACCTGGGCCGCATAGACTGGATAGAGAAATACTTCAAGGTAAAGCGTGAGAAGATAGAACGCACCCGCCGCTTCCTGCAAGGCAAAGGGGCGCTGATGGCCTTCTTCACCTTTCTGCCCTTCGTGGGCGAGGCCATCGCCATAGCCTTGGGCTTCATGCGGAGCAATGTGCTGCTCACCACCGTGTCCATGCTCGTGGGGAAGTTGCTGCGCTACCTGGCCATGCTGGCCGCGCTGCAAGGGGTGATTTCCACCGTCGCCTCCTGAGGGGACAGCACGGCACTTCATTTCAATATCAAGTAAAGGCATTTCTGCTCATATAGTGCGTTTATACTGAGGTTTTAAACGGAATTTTTCATCCGCAGATGACACAGATTACACGGATAAAAATATAACATCCGCGTCATCCGTGTCATCTGCGGATGAAACATAAACGGTTAATGCCTCTCTACCGGCCCGGAAAGACGATGCCATGCCTTATGCCCGAAGTCTGATTGAAAGTACCGTAACGGGGACAGCCATAAAAAAGGCGGGAAGCCACGGCCTTTTCAACGGAAAGTGATTAACTTTGCAAACGCAATACAACCTAAACACTGTGCTGAAATGAGAACAATCGCCCCCATTCTCCTGGTCTTGCTGCTCCTCACCGCCTGTAAAGGGAAAGAAAACCGCACGGCAGCGGGCGAGGCGGAGAAACCACGCATCATAGTCACCATCGAACCCCTGCGCTACTTCACCGAGGCCATCGTGGGCGACCGCTTTGAGGTGACCTCCATCGTGCCCAAAGGCAGCAGTCCCGAGACGTACGACCCCTCCCCCCGCCAGCTCATCGACCTGGCGCAAAGCAAAGCCTACTTCCGCATAGGCTACATAGGCTTCGAGCAGGTGTGGACAGACAAGCTGGCCGAGAATGCCCCGCACCTGCACTTCTTCGACCTCTCGGAAGGCATCGACCTGATTTATGACGAAAGCCACGCCCACCGCCACGGCGCAACGCGGGAGGAGGACAAGGGCGTGGAGCCGCACGTGTGGTGCTCTACCGCCAACGCACAAATCATAGCCGCCAACATTGTGAAAGCCATGCACGTGCTCGACAAGGCCAACGACAGCCTTTACCTGACCCGCTACAAGGCCCTGAGCCAACGCATAGAGCGCACGGACAGCCTCATACGCCACACCCTGGCCACTGCCGACAGCGCCTTCATGATATATCACCCTGCCCTTTCCTACTTCGCACGCGACTACGGCCTGCGGCAGATTCCCATCGAGGAAGGGGGCAAAGAGCCCTCACCGGTACGCCTGCAAGGACTCATTGACCTCTGCCGGGAGGAAGCGGTGCACGTGGTCTTCGTGCAACCGGAGTTCGACCGCCGCAATGCCCAGCTCATTGCCGACCAGACGGGCACGCAGATAGCCGACATCAATCCCCTGGCCTACGACTGGGAGAAGGAAATGCTGCACGCCGCCGATGTCCTGCGGAAACATCACACACACTAACCCCAAGAAGAAACCATGCCTGCCAACCCCATCATAGAAATACGCAACCTCAGCGCAGGATACGACGGCCGCACCGTGCTGCACGACGTAGACCTGACGGTGTACGAACGCGACTTCCTGGGCATCATCGGTCCCAACGGAGGCGGGAAAACCACCCTCGTCAAGTGCATACTCGGTCTGCTGAAGCCTACTAAGGGCACCATTGCCTACCACCCCGGCAACCTCTCGCTGGGCTATCTGCCGCAATACACCCGTCTCGACCGCAAGTTTCCCATCACGGTGGAAGAGGTGGTTCTGTCGGGACTGAACGGGCAGAAACCTCTTGCCGCACGCTTCACCCGGGCCGACCGCGAGAAGGCGCACTCCGTCATGGCCCGCATGGGGCTGGAAGGACTGGAGAGGCGCCCTATCGGCGCGCTGAGCGGCGGGCAGATGCAGCGTGCCCTGCTGGGGCGTGCCATCATATCAGACCCTCAAGCCGTCATCCTGGACGAGCCCAGCACGTACATTGACAAGCAGTTTGAGGCGCGCCTGTACGAACTGCTGGCGGAAATCAACCGCGAGTGTGCCATCATCCTCGTGAGCCATGACATCGGCACCGTGCTGCAACAGGTCAAGTCCATTGCCTGCGTCAACGAGACGCTGGACTACCACCCCGACACAGGCATCACTTCCGAATGGCTGGAGCGGAACTTCCAGTGCCCCATAGAACTGTTAGGACACGGCGCGTTGCCGCACCGTGTCCTTGGGGAGCACCATCACCATCCGCATACGGAGGGGTGACGGGCATTATTTTCTCTTCTCTAAGAATAAAGCGACTGCGCACTCAATGCGCCGCCTCAGAACGACACCTTCGTGCCTTCCACCCGGTTCAGCAGCTGGGGCTTGCCCTTGGAGCAATCCACTTCCACCTTTTGCAAGCGACCGTCCGAGGGCAGGCAGATGAGCCCGCTGGCCTGCTTGGCGTCGGCAGCAAAGACTTTAAGGGTCAGGCGGCTCCAATCCATGTCCGCCGTGCACTGCGCCAGCTTGATGTGGGGCAGCGCCGCACCGTCGCGCACCAGCATGATGATGGGCAGCTTGCCCGCCTTGATGGTCTGCCACCCGGGGTTATAGACCTCGCCCGTCTGGTAGTCAATCCACTTCCCGCCGCCGGGCAAGTAGACGTGGCGTTCGGTCATACACGTCTCGAGCAAGGGAGCCACGAGGATTTGCGAGCCGAAGAGGTACTCGTCTTCCACCAGCCAAGCCCCCGGGTCGTTGGGAAACTCCACAAACAGGGCACGCAGCATGGGCAGACCCTGCTCGGTGCACTCCTTGGCCTGGGCATAAACATAGGGCATCAGCTGGTACTTCATCTCGGCGCTCCGGCGGAACACGTCTTGCACGCGCTTGCTGTCGTACAGCCACGGCTCGGTAGGAGGAGCGCCATGCGCGCGGGTATGCGACGTGAGGAAGCCGAAGGGTATCCAGCGGCAATACAGTTCGTCGGGACTGGAGGTGACGAAGCCGCCCATGTCGTGGCTCCAGAACGAGAAGCCCGAGAGGCCGAACGACAAGCCCGCACGAAGCGTGCCCAGCATGCCCGCGTTGGTGGTGGCTGCATCGCCTCCCCAGTGCAGCGGGTAGCGTTGCGACCCGGCCCATGCCGAGCGTGCCCAAATGATGTTTTCGTCGTGCAACTGCCGGGTAATGTCGGCCGCAGCCTTGTTGTAGCGCAGGGGGAAGAGGTTGTGCTCGTACCACCCGCTCTTGCCCGAGGCATAGATACCGTTCAGCGGGGCGGCCTCGCCAAAGTCCACCTTGATGGCACTGACGCCGAGGCTCAGCAGTCCACCCAGTTTCTCCTGGTACCACTTCACGGTCTCGGGATTCGACAAGTCGAGCACCACGTCTTCGTAAGGCAGGCTGCCGTTGCCGTTCTTCACATACATACCCTTGTCTATGAGCTCCTTGAAATAGGCGTTTTTGGGCGTGAAGTAGGGCAGTTGCCACAGGCTGACGTGGAAGCCCTGAGCCTTCAAGTCGGCCAGCATCTTCTCCGGATTGTCGAAACGGTTTTCCGAGAACTTGTAGTCGCACTGCCAGTCCACGTCGAACCAACCGGTATCGAAGTGAATCACGTCGCACGGATACTTATGCTTCCGCAGGTTGGCGGCCACCTCATAACCTTCCTTTTCCGTGAAGTAGGTGATGCGGCTCATCCATGTGCCAAACGACCACAGGGGCGGCATCTGCGGCTTGCCCACCAGGTCGGTATATTCGTCGAGAATGTCCTTCGGCCCGCCGAAGAAGACAAAGAGGTCCAGATTCTCGTCGCCCATGAACAGCTTGTTCAGGCCGATGTAGGTGGCGCCGAAGTCGCACGTCACGGGTGCCGAGGTGTGCATGAACATGCCGTAGCCACGGTTGCTCATGAAGAAGGGCACGGGCTTGTACATGTGGTTGGTCTCAGGCCCCTGCGGGTCGGTGACAAACAGGTTGAGCTTCTGTCCGGCCTTGTTCAGCCCGGTGCTCGACTCGCCGCAACCGAATATCATTTCGCCCGGCGCCAGCGTGAAGACGGGGTTGATGAGCCGGGCGTTGTCGCTGCCCCGCTTGATGAAGTTGAAGGGCAGGTGCTTTACCTGGGTGGAGTCGTTGTCCACCATGGCCGATGTCTGGCTGAGGATACGCCCGTCTTTGTCCTTCAGTACAAGGCGCCACGGGTTCTTGTCTATCTGGATGCATCCGTAGGCACTGGTGTAGCGCACGTATTGGTCCGTCTCCTCGGCCTGCCAGCTGTGGTCGGTGCCCGGCTCACCTGCCAGCATCAGCGAGGCTTCGGGTTTCGGCTCGACGGGCGTGGTGAGCATGCGGATGCGCACGGTGCGGGGCGACACAAAGTCGAGCTTCAGACGGAGGTCGGGGTCGTTGTCGTAGGCCGTCTTGGGGAAGTCGAGCATCTGCATGTACTGCGGCCAGAGCATGTTGAGGTTGAACGCTTGGCGCGGACGCAGGCATCCCCGCCTCCAGTTCACCAGTCCCTCGGCTTTCTGCACGTCGAATGAGGTGAGGTGGTCGGCAAAGAAGAAGTTGTTGGTGGCATCGTGGAAGTCGGCGCTCACGTCCACGGGCTGGCTTTGCAGGCGCGACGATGCGTCGATGGCCTGCGGTTGTGCCCATGCGCCGCCCGACAGGGCGAGCAGCAGGGCGGCTGTAAAGAATCTTGTTTTCATCGTATAATGGTTTTAAAGTGCATTCCATGTACCGGGTTATTTGCAGTGGCCAAACAGCACTGTTTGCAGTGACGCAACAGTACTGTTGCGAGTGACGCAACAACGCTGTTGCGAGTGACGCAACAAGGCGGTTGCGAGTAGCGCAACAGGGCGGTTGCGAGCGACGCAACGGCATTGGCCCGCCCGACCGTACAAAGATAGCGAAAGGGTAACAAAGTGGGTGAATCAAATGTTTCAAAAGGGGGGCAAGCATGTTTTTTTCCTGCCGGAAAGGGGCGTCCGTCACTCCACCGCCACGGCCAGCGGATGCTTCAGCTTGCCGGCCTCCTGCTCCAGTCGCCCTTGCCAGGCGTCGAAGTTGGTGCCGATGGCCTTGTCCCACGCAAAGCCCCAGTAGTACACGTAGCACGTGCCGGGCCGGTAGGTGGTGCGCGCCAGCAGGTGTCCGCAGGCTCCGGCGCGCTGCTTCTGCTCGGCGGGGGGGAAGAAGGCGGTCTTCATCTCCTGCACGGAGTCGGGAAAGAGAGCGCTGACAAAGAGCCGGCCGTTTCCCTTGCCGGTCGTGGGGTCGGCGTAGGCCATGTAGCCGTCTTCCGACAGGGCCACCTCGCCCGTGTCGTCGTGGAGCACGATGCCGACGACGAGGGGCGCTTCGTGCGACAGCCCCCGGTAGGCCACCTCCGTGCAGTTGAAGTATGAGCCGAGGTCGAGGGCGATGAGACGCGTCTCTACCACCGTGTCGCCGTCCAGCGCCATGGGCGGAAAGGTGAGGCGGGCGGCAAAGCGCAAGGGGCCGTTGTCCAGCACCTCGCACGTGCGGTAGCACCACGGGTAGGCTATCCGGCCCTCGCTGTTGAGGAGTGCCGTGGTTCCCCCGCCCAAGGTGGGGCCTACGGCATAGCAATCCATGCCGTTGCCGTGGTCTTCGTGGTAGCTGATGCCTTGCTTCAGGTGCAGGGCATAGCGCTCGTCCAGCACGGGCAGGTCGGTGTCGCGCTTGGCCAGCAGGTCGTAGCCGTAGCCCCGTTCGCCGGTGGCTTGCAGGGCAGGGCCGTAGGCGCGGAAGGCCACGCGGTCGTTCTCCCAAGCCAGGTCGTCGAGGCGTTCGGGGTAGACGCGGCCGCACACCTTCACGGGGACGGGGGCAGGCGTACCCGGCTGCACGATGTAGCGGGCAGTGTCGAGGGCAGCTACCGTGGCGGGAAACAGCAGCTTGCCGTCATGCGTCCGCTGGACAGGGACTTCATACCCGGCCTCATTGCGCACTACCAGCCGGGCTGTGTCCGGCACGTCCAGCTTGCGGGTAAGGTCGGCAAGGGGCACTTCTACGATTTCGCCCCGGCGCTCCACGTCCAAGGAATTAATAATGGTAAGCGTGACGGCATCGGTCTGCTTGCCACAGGCAGAGAGCAGGAAGGCTGTCAAGGAAAGGGTAAGAAGAAATTTTGCCATTCATTTAGTAGTTGGTAGTTAGTAGCTGGTAGTCAGTAGTTAGTAGACAGTAGTCTGTAGTCAGTATGGAATGCCTGCTGCGCAGCTGCGAGCTACTACCTACTGTCTACTAACTACTGACTACTATCTACCTTCAGGGTTGCTTGCCTATGTAGGCCAGGATGCCCCCGTCCACATAGAGTATCTGCCCGTTCACGGCATTCGAAGCCTCGGAGGCCAGGAACACGGCGGGGCCGGTCAGCTCTTCGGCATCGAGCCAGCGGCCGGCGGGCGTCTTGGCGCAGATGAAGGCGTCAAACGGGTGTCGGCTGCCATCGGGCTGCGGCTGGCGCAAGGGAGCGGTCTGCGAGGTGGCTATGTAGCCCGGGCCGAGGCCGTTGCACTGGATGTTGTACTGGCCGTACTCCGAGCAGATGTTGCGCGTCAGCATCTTCAGCCCGCCTTTGGCCGAGGCGTAGGCGGAGACGGTCTCGCGGCCCAGTTCGGACATCATGGAGCAGATGTTGATTATCTTGCCACTGCGCCGTTGCATCATGGCGGGCAACACGGCCTTGGAGCAGATGAAAGCGCCCGTCAGGTCCACGTCGATGACGCGGCGGAACTCGGCGGCATCCATCTCGTGCATGGGTATGCGGCGGATGATGCCGGCGTTGTTCACCAAGATGTCCACCGGGCCCACGGTGCGGGCAATGTCGGCCACCATGGCCTGAACGGCAGGTTCGTCGGTCACGTCGCACACATAGCCGTGCGCCTCGATGCCAAGCTTGGCGTACTCGGCCACGGCCCGGTCGCGATGTTCTTCACTGGAGCAATTAAAGCAGATGGTTGCGCCTACCTTAGCGTAAGCGGCGGCAATGGCAAAGCCGATGCCGTGCGAGGCGCCCGTCACCAGGGCCACCTTCCCCTTGAGGGAAAAATTAAGATATGGGTTCATAAGGTTGTTGTTTACGTACACGAACGCAAAGATAAAGGAAGTCTGCGAAAAGACAAAAAGTGCAGGGGAAAATAAAAGAAGAAAAGCGCTAAGCCGCCGTCCCAATCTCGTACAGGAACTCCGGGGCAAGGTCGGCACCGTTTGCCCATTCAATGGTAGTGCGCGTCAGCCCATACTGGATAAACTTGCTTTTATCCAGCAACTCGCCAAAAACCTCTCCGCTGAGGTAAGGCTTCAAGTCCACCCTCTTCCTGCTCCCGTCGCTGAAAGTCACGAGCAGTTCATAGTCTTTGATGTAATCCACATCTACCACACGCAGCATAAGCAGTCATTTTAAAGGTTCTATCCTGTTCAGTTTCTCTCCTTTTTGAGCCTTCTCACCACAGGGTGAGAATCTCCGATTCATGCAAGTCCATCCACTCATTCACTTTAGCAATCACCTTCGCCGGAGCCTGCCCGTCTACAATCCTGTCCAACACACTGATGGAACATTCGTAATCACCATAAGTAAAATGCAAGTGCGGAGGATTGTGATCCCGCCAATACAAGCTGATAATGGTTCCAAAAAATCTGCAAATCTCAGGCATATGCAAGTCTATATTGGTAGGCAAATATAAGGAAAGACCGGGAAAAGAGCAAACTTTTTCCCGGTCTTTCCCGAAAAATATATACCCTCACACACTGCCCGACAGCGTTCCTACGCCCGCCGGGTAGCCTTACCGTGAGCCTATTCATAATCCACTTCATAGTTGATAGTCGGAACGGGGAATAACTTTACCCCAATCCCGACTATCAGCCAAACAGTTTTATACCAAAATCAGCTTTCGGCATATCCGCTCAAGAAAACATGCGCCTTTCGGTCTTTTCGCTTTCATTCACGTCGTCAATAGCAATCATCTCTGAAATTTCTTTCTCCCGCTGATGAAGTTCTACTTGTTAAATTCCTAATTACAAAGGCGCTCTTTTATTATATTACAGGGTCAATACTACTATCGCCGGAGCCATTTGTATCTATGACGATATTATCCCCGGGCTGGATTTCTTCGTTCTCCGTGGAAATATTAACGCCGTTCTCAATACCTGCATCGTTAATCTTTACGGTTATGGTGGTCAGTTTGTTGCGCTTGAAAGTAATGTTTTGAGTTAGTAAAGGAATTATTGATCCATCGTTTTTCGTCCATATGATAGAAACTAGGATGGTTTCAGAATAATCATCCGCTGTCCAGGCAGCATTTCCATATTGATTGTAAAATGTAAAGATTCCTTCGATGGTTGTAGCTGGATATTCTATCACTAACAGAGGTGCATCCTCCATTTGTATATTTAATGTTCCTTCGGTGAAGTTTTCCGCTATAAATTTGGCACCAAACGAAACCCTTTTCATTTCTATACTTATCGTCCCATTTTCTATTGGTTCATAATCTGATATTTCTCCATAGAATCTTTCAACCATAGCTCTATCATAATAATCATAATTATAACCATTATTTATACAAGTTTGTCCACAGCCCAAGTCCCACGACGTAAATTGTTCTATACTCGAATATTCAAAATTTGAACATATCGGAGTGAAACTAAAAGGTGAGCTATATTTGTTATCAGATGAATAAAGCACATTCTTTCCATCCACAACCATTGTAACCACAAACTTATACTTATAGCCTTCTAACAGCTTAATTACCATATTATTTTTGTCGTCAAATAGCCCATAAGCATATGGTGCATATTCTTCACTGGTTGTTGCCGGAGTAGAATAGACTTGTATTCCATAAAGGTCATTAGTCACTGCACGGCTAAGCGGAGTTTCTGTAATGTCCGTTATTTCGCCGGAGAAGCCCAAAGAGACAATGTATTCTTTAGGAGTTTCGTTGTTCGGATTGTTTTCAATAGGCTCATCATTGTTCGTGCACGCAGCAAAAAAGCAGGCTGCAAGCGTTAGGAGTAAAAGTTTCCCTTTCCTAATAGCATTTCTGTTTCCCATAACTTTATACATTTTTTAGTTTCCACCAGTTCCTTGTGGGATTAATATAAAAAGAGCGTGGAACTGTGTGCTATCCACGTTATTGAAGGTCCTGAGAAAACCTGACGCACAATGGTATAGAACAACAGACCCACGCCGGAAACCAGCGTAGGAATCATTCATGCCATTCTTGCGCGTCTTGAAAATTTCTCAGATTTATAAAGTAAAGCCCTAAAATGAAAATAAGAGCTAAACAAGTGCAAATAAAACCGCTTATTTACAATTGATTATAGTGTACTTGATGTTTTCA
>CASELH010000023.1 GCA_949288715.1 uncultured Bacteroides sp.
GTGGGTGCAGATGTCCAACCACACGATGAACTTGATGAATGCCGTGGGGCGTGATACGTGGAGCAATACCTATAATGCCATCAATCGTGCAAACCAGGTCGGCTATAGTGATTTGGCAGAATCTATATTGAGCAATGACCCTGAAACACTGGCAGAATTCCGCGCAGAGGCATCTTTTATCCGTGCCTTAGGGTATTTCCATTTGGTCCGTGGTTTTGGTCTGGCTTATTGCGAGGAAAACAAAGATGTGCCCGAAATGGGTGTGCCTTTGCGTCTGAGGGGTGTGTTGGATCGTGAGACTGCCTTCGAGGTAGTGCAACGTTCAACCGTTGAGGAGGTCTATAACCAGATTATTGAAGATTTGGAGTATGCTATCGAGCACCTTTCGCCCAGCAATACATTGCTTTCCGGCCGTGCCACGATAGATGGAGCCAAAGGTCTGTTGGCAAAGGTCTATTTCTATAAGGGTGATTTCGCATCGGCTGCCCGTTACGCCGGTGAGGTAGTTGCTACAGGAAACTATGATATAGACGCGGATATGACTGCCAAGTTCGCCCGGGCAGAAAAAGGCACCACGACAAAAGAAGTCGTTGCCATGATTCCTTCGGCTTCTACCATTGAAGATTCTTGGTCGGGCTTGCGCGATTATCGGACAAACGGCTTAGCATTGTCTGTTTATCATCCGTCGGATGACCTGATTGCAGCTTATGACCAGGAAAATGACCTCCGCTTCAAGACATTCTATGCTTATATTGATAATTCGTGGTACACCACGAAGTTCGATTATGAATATATGGATGCCATCATCCTCGGCTATAACGAATTGTTGCTGATTTACGCTGAGTCTTTGGCTGAATCTTCGAGCGAACAGACTGATTTGGAACAGGCGTTGGAGGCTTTGAATAAGATTGAAGCCCGTGCTTATGGTCAGGCTGTGACTACTTCGCTTGACAAAGCAACGATTATCCAAGCTGTCCAAAAAGAACGCCGGTTGGAGATAGCCTCGCAGGGCGAGCGTCTGTTTGAGTTGAAGCGCTTGAAGCAGGATGTTCGGGGCGATGATTGGAACTCGTTTAAAGTGATGTTCCAAATCCCGGACATTGAACAGAGCGGTAATCCTGATATTAAAATGAATGAATAAATAAGGATTAGTCAAACGGACTTTTTGGCAAGTAGGGAGTGTGTCAAAACTCTCTGAATGCTTTCTTTTAGGCGCGGATTACGCGGATTTCACGGATTAAGCTTATTAAATCCGTGTTATTCCGCGAAATCCGCGCCTAATATTATAACATTTTGAAAGCATTCATTGCTTTACGGCACACCCTCTACTCGTTTTTTTAAGGCATCACCTCTTCTTCCGAGCTGCCTAAGGGGCTTTAACAGCTCATTCTTCATCCGCCGACGATACGGATGCCCAACTGTTCAAGAACGGGAATGTAAACATATAAAAAAATATCGAATTCTTCGTATCGAAATCTATAAATGTTTACATGAAAAATCTTGATTATTCTCTTTTCCTTACAAAAATCACCTTGAGGAGTGTTTGTAATAATCAGTAGTTCAATATATTGACGAAATTTGTACTACCCATCTACGTACCACCTCCGACTCTCCTTCGATACAAGTCCGACACAAGTTCGATAACCCATCGGCGTATTGGGTCGGAGGTGGACCGTAGAAAATACGGACATGTTGGGGAGGAAATAAGGTGACGATAGCCTTTGAAATGGGTGTTTCTGTAAACATTTCTTTTTCGAACCAACCTTTTGACGAGGAATGCTATTCTAAAGCTTAAATGAACGGGTCGTGGGGCTGACGCAAGAAATAGGGCAGGGCATCTGTGTTTTTCGGAGAATTGTGTAACTTTGTGCGGAATTTCTATGAACGGCATGATGAAGCATACAGCTGATAGCAACTACATTTACCTGACCACGGCCCCGGTGCACCGCATTATCATGAAACTTGCAGTGCCCACCATTATCAGCATGCTGGTGACTTCATTCTACAACATGGCCGATACTTATTTTGTGGGCAAGCTGGATACCCCTTCCACGGCGGCGGTGGGCATTGTGTTCTCCTTGATGGCCATTATCCAGGCTGTCGGATTCTTTTTCGGACACGGGTCGGGCAACTACATGTCGCGCATGCTGGGCGCCAAAGAAAACGTTAAGGCAGTCAAGATGGCATCGACGGGTTTTTTCCTGGCCTTCATTGCCGGTTGCCTCATCATGGCGTTTGGATTGTTGTTCCTTAATCCGCTTAGCCGGTTATTGGGGTCTACGGAGAGCTTGTTACCTTATACTCGTGACTATTTGGGCATCATTCTGCTGGGCGCACCGTTCATGGCCTCGTCGTTGGTGTTGAACAATCAGATGCGTTTTCAAGGCAATGCTGCTTATGCTATGGTGGGAATAGTGTCGGGGGCGGTTATCAACGTGGGGCTCGACCCTTTGCTGATATTCACGTTCGGCATGGGGCTTCGGGGGGCAGCGTGGGCCACGGTGATTAGCCAGATGTTGAGTTTCTGCCTTCTGCTTGTCATGGCACGCATGGGGGGTGGCATAGCCATCCATTACCGGCATTTTACGCCTACTTGGACTTTCATTAAAGAAATTATTGGCGGCGGAACGCCCTCGCTCACACGCCAGGGGCTGGCAAGCTTGTCGACCATCTTGCTGAATACGGCCGCCGGACAATATGGCGATGCAGCCATTGCCGGCATGTCCATTGTGTCGCGCATAGGTATGTTCATCAACTCGTTCCTCATCGGGTTCGGGCAAGGTTTTCAACCCTTGTGTGGTTTCAATTATGGGGCAGCCTTGTATGGCAGGGTTCGGAAAGGGTTTTATTTTTGCGTCAAGGTAGGAGTGGCTTTCCTGCTGGTGGTGGCATTGGTGGGTAGCGGATGGGCTGTGGAGATAATAGAATTGTTTCGCAAAGGCGACCCCTATGTCATACATACCGGTGCGGCAGCCCTGCGCTGGCAGTTGATTGCTTATCCGCTGGGAGCATGGACCATTATAAGCAATATGATGCTTCAGACAATTCGCAAGTCCGTTCGGGCTACTATCTTGTCATCGGCCAGGCAAGGCTTGTTTTTTATTCCTTTAATTTTCATTCTTCCTCATTTCTTTGGACTCCAGGGAGTGGAAATGTGTCAGGCGGTATCAGACTTGTTTACGTTTTGCTTGGCCATTCCCCTTACACTTGGTGTGTTGCGCGAGATGAAGCGTAAGGAGACGGCGCCGAAAGGCTTTTAGCATCTTTTATACATCTTGCCTCCAAATCTTTAAGCAAGAATCTGTATTTTCGTGGCAGTTTTTAAGAAATACCCTTCGATTACTAATAAATTTATATATGGAAAACTTGAATCTAGCATTGCTCCTTATGGTGGTTGGTATGGCTACCGTGTTCGTTATCCTTTTGATAGTGATTTATTTAGGGAAAGGACTTATTTGGGTAGTGAATAAGTATGCCCCTGCTGAAGAAGTGCCGGCCAAAGCGCAAGGCAGTGCAGCTCCTGTTCCTGCCCATGTGATGGCTGTTATAAAAGCTGCCGTAGCTGTGGTGACTCACGACAAAGGCAAAGTGGCCAAGGTGGAGAAATTGTGATGATACCGTGAATTTAAAGGTTACAATATTAATATAAGCAAGTATAGGAAGAATATGAAAAAAGAGATTAAGTTCAGTCTGGTCTTCCGCGACATGTGGCAAAGTGCCGGGAAATACGTGCCCCGTGTAGACCAACTGGTAAAGGTAGCGCCCGCCATTGTGGAGATGGGCTGCTTTGCCCGTGTGGAAACCAATGGAGGAGGTTTTGAGCAAGTCAACCTGCTGTTTGGAGAGAATCCGAACAAGGCGGTGCGCGAGTGGACGAAACCATTCCATGCCGCAGGCATCCAGACACATATGTTGGACCGTGCTCTGAACGGCCTTCGCATGAGCCCTGTGCCGGCCGACGTGCGCAAGTTGTTTTATAAAGTAAAGAAGGCACAGGGTACGGATATAACGCGTACTTTTTGCGGGTTGAACGATGTGCGCAACATCATTCCCTCCATCGGCTATGCGCACGATGCCGGCATGATATCGCAATGCTCGCTTTGCATCACCCATTCGCCGGTGCATACGGTAGAGTACTATGTCAATATGGCCAAACAACTTATAGAAGCCGGTGCCGATGAAATCTGCATTAAGGATATGGCGGGTATCGGTCGTCCGGTGACGTTGGGTAAGATTGTGGCCGGCATCAAGAAGATTAAAGATATTCCTATTCAATATCACAGCCATGCAGGCCCCGGCTTCAATATGGCAAGCATCCTTGAGGTGTGTGAAGCCGGATGCGACTATATTGATGTGGGTATGGAACCTCTGTCGTGGGGAACTGGGCATGCCGACTTGCTTAGCGTACAGGCAATGTTGAAAGATGCCGGTTTCCAAGTTCCTGAAATCAACATGGAGGCTTACATGAAGGTGCGTGCCCTCATCCAGGAGTTTATGGATGACTTCCTTGGTTTGTACATCAGCCCGCGCAACCGCTTGATGAATTCCCTGCTTATCGGTCCGGGACTTCCGGGAGGCATGATGGGCTCATTGATGGCGGACTTGGAAAGCAACCTTGAAAGCATTAACAAGTATAAGGCTAAGCGCAACCTGCCTTTTATGAAGCAGGACGAGTTGCTCATTAAGCTGTTCAACGAAGTGGCTTACGTTTGGCCGCGTGTAGGTTATCCTCCCTTGGTAACGCCTTTCAGCCAGTATGTGAAGAACTTGGCCATGATGAATGTCATTGCCATGGAAAAAGGCAAAGAGCGTTGGGGCATGATTGCCGACGATATTTGGGACATGATACTTGGAAAGGCCGGCAAATTGCCCGGAGAGTTGGCTCCCGAAATCGTGGAGAAAGCCGAGCGCGAAGGCCGCAAGTTCTTCACGGGCAATCCGCAAGACAATTATCCCGATTGCCTTGACAAGTATCGCAAGATGATGAAAGACAATAAGTGGGAGCTGGGCGAGGACGATGAAGAACTCTTTGAATACGCCATGCATCCGGCACAATATGAAGCCTACAAGAGTGGGAAAGCCAAGGAAGACTTCCTTGCCGATGTGGAGAAGCGCCGTGCCGAGCAAGACAAGTCTCCGCTCGAAGATACGAAACCCAAGACGCTTACAGTGCAAGTGGAAGGCCAGTCATACCGTGTGACGGTGGCTTATGGCGACATCGATCTGCCTGCCTCGGCCACGGAAAAGGTATCATTGCCTGCGGGCGAGGGAGCCGATGTGCTTTCTCCGTTGGAAGGCAAGTTCTTCCTTACGAAGAACACACAGGAAACGCCGCGTAAGGTAGGCGACCAAGTGAAAAAAGGCGATTTGCTGGGATATATCGACTCTATGAAGACCTACAATGCCATCCGTAGCGACCGTGATGGTACGATTGTGGCCATCTGTGTCAACTCCGGCGATTCTGTTTCTGAAGACGATGTATTAATGAAGATTGCGTGATGGAAGATATATTTGGAAAACTCTATGACATGACGGCGTTCAGCAACATTTTTGCCAATCCGTCGTTCCTTGTGATGTATGCCATTGCTTTCGTCCTGCTCTATTTGGGCATCAAAAAGCATTATGAGCCCTTGTTGCTGGTGCCCATTGCTTTTGGAGTACTCATCGCCAACTTCCCGGGAGGCGAGATGGGGGTGACCCAGGCGGATGAAAATGGCATGGTCATGGTGAACGGGGTGCTGAAGAACGTCTGGGAGATGCCTCTTCATGAGATTGCGCATGAGATGGGGCTGATGAACTTCATCTACTATATGCTGATTAAGAGCGGTTTTCTGCCTCCTATCATCTTCATGGGTGTAGGTGCTTTGACTGACTTCGGCCCGATGCTCCGCAACTTGCGCCTTTCTATCTTTGGGGCGGCTGCACAGTTGGGTATCTTTGCCGTTTTGCTCATTGCCATCTTGATGGGCTTCACTCCGAAGGAAGCTGCTTCGCTGGGCATTATCGGTGGTGCCGATGGGCCTACGGCTATCTTTACCACCATCAAGCTGGCTCCCCACTTGCTGGGACCCATTGCCATTGCGGCTTATTCGTACATGGCGCTGGTGCCTGTCATCATTCCGCTGTGCGTGCGTTTGCTTTGCACCAAGAAGGAGCTGATGATTAACATGAAGGAGCAAGAGAAGCTTTATCCTTCGAAGACGGAATTCAAGAACATGCGTGTCTTGAAGATTCTCTTCCCCATTGTAGTGACTACCGTAGTGGCTTTGTTCGTGCCTACGGCTGTGCCCTTGATTGGCATGCTGATGTTTGGTAACCTGCTGAAAGAAATTGGTAGCGATACCAGTCGTCTGTTTGACGCAGCTGCCAATAGCATCATGAATACGGCAACCATCTTCTTGGGGTTGAGCGTAGGTGCTACCATGACTACTGAGGCTTTCTTGAACTGGACAACCATAGGCATTGTGGTAGGTGGCTTCTTGGCTTTCGCTCTCTCCATCTCGGGCGGTATCTTGTTCGTGAAGGTGATGAACTGTTTCTCCAAGAAGAAAATCAACCCGCTTATCGGTGCTACCGGTTTGAGTGCTGTGCCCATGGCAAGCCGCGTATGCAATGAGATTGCTACAAAGTACGATCCTAAAAACCATGTGCTGAACTATTGCATGTCGAGCAACATCTCGGGTGTCATTGGTTCGGCTGTGGCTGCTGGTGTGCTTATCTCCTTCTTGGCTTAATGCCGGTAGAATAGAAAATCTCCTTTTCCCTGAGCGTCTCCTTGTTCCTTCGTGGATAGGGGGACGCTTTTATTTGCAAATAATTTCCTAATTTTGCACCCGAAAAATATATCTTGCGATTATATGATGACCCTTGCCGATTTACAGCAACTCTATGCCGCTCACCCAAACGTGGAAGCGGTGGTTCGTGTGTTGGGCGATGCTTCCGTGCACCGCCTTTATTGCGGGGGGCTGTGTGCTTCCGCCCCATCAATGGTGTCGTCCGTATTGGTGCAGCGGGCAAAGTGTCCGTTTGTCTTCATATTGGGCGATTTGGAGGAGGCGGGTTATTTCTATCACGACCTGGTGCAGGTGCTGGGCGATGAGCAGGTTATGTTTTTCCCTTCATCATTCCGCCGTGCCATAAAATACGGGCAAAAGGATGCAGCCAACGAAATTCTCCGCACCGAAGTATTAGGGCGGTTGCAGAAGGATGCGAGTGGCTGGTGTGTAGTGACCTATCCCGATGCGTTGGCGGAGAAAGTGGTATCGCGCCGTGAGTTGGATGACAATACGCTGAAGCTGCATAAAGGCGAGCGGGTGGACATGAAGTTCGTCACCGACATGCTTCGCACCTACGGCTTTGAGTATGTGGACTATGTGTACGAGCCGGGGCAGTATGCCGTGAGGGGCAGTATTATCGATGTCTTTTCTTTTTCTTCCGAATACCCTTACCGCATTGACTTTTTTGGCGATGAGGTGGAGAGCATCCGCACCTTTGAGGTGGAGAGCCAGCTGTCCAAAGAGCCGAAAAGCGATGTCATCATTGTGCCCGACCTGAGTCGTGATTTAGAGCGTTCGGGCTCGGGAGGGATGGTCTCGTTTTTAGACTTCCTTCCTCAAGATGCGGTGTTGGTGATGAGCGATTTCCTTTGGTTGAGGGAGCGCATACAGCAAGTCAATGACGAGGCATTGACTCCGCAAGCAATAGCCGCCCGCGAGGCAGAAGAAAGCGGGGCCATATCCTTGGACGGAAAACTGATAGATGGAGGCGAGTTTACCACCCGTGCTTTGGACTTCCGCCGCATGGAGTTCGGCCATAAACCTACGGGTACGCCCGATGCCACCATTATGTTCGACACCAGCGTGCAGCCCATCTTCCATAAGAACTTCGACCTGGTGGCCGAAAGTTTTCAATCGTATATCGAAAAAGGCTATACCATATATATATGTAGCGATAGCAGCAAGCAGACGGATCGCATCCGCGCCATTTTTGAGGATAGGGGAGACCGCCTGACTTTTACGGCCGTAGAGCGGACCGTGCACGAGGGCTTTGCCGACAACACGCTACGGATGTGCATCTTTACCGACCACCAGCTCTTCGACCGCTTCCATAAGTACAACCTTAAGAGCGACAAGGCGCGTAGCGGAAAAGTGGCACAATCGCTCAAAGAGTTGAATCAGTTCACTCCCGGCGACTACGTGGTGCATACCGATCATGGCGTGGGACGTTTTGCCGGATTGGTGCGCATACCCAATGGAAACACCACGCAGGAGGTGATGAAGCTTGTTTACCAGAACGATGATGTGGTGTTTGTCTCCATCCACTCCTTGCATAAAGTCTCCAAATACAAGGGGAAAGACGGTGAGCCTCCGCGTCTGAACAAATTGGGCACCGGTGCCTGGGAGAAACTGAAAGACCGCACCAAGAAGAAAATCAAGGACATTGCCCGCGACCTCATTAAGCTTTATTCTCAGCGCCGCGAGGAAAAGGGTTTCCAATATAGCCCGGACAGCTTTTTGCAACGCGAGCTGGAGGCCTCATTCCTCTACGAAGATACTCCCGACCAGAGCAAGGCAACCGCCGAAGTGAAGGCCGATATGGAGAGTGCCCGCCCCATGGACAGGCTGGTATGTGGCGATGTGGGCTTCGGCAAGACGGAAGTGGCCATACGGGCAGCCTTTAAGGCGGTGTGCGACAACAAGCAGGTGGCCGTGCTTGTTCCCACTACTGTGCTGGCATACCAACATTTCCAGACGTTTAAGGAGCGGTTGAAGGATTTGCCTTGCCGGGTAGAGTACCTCAGTCGTGCCCGCACGGCTGCTCAGGCAAAGGCCATCATCAAAGGTCTGGCCGCAGGCGATGTGAATATCCTTATCGGCACGCACCGCATCTTGGGCAAGGATGTCAAGTTCAAAGACCTGGGGCTGCTCATTATTGACGAAGAGCAAAAGTTTGGCGTCAGTGTCAAGGAGAAGCTGCGCCAGCTCAAGGTCAATGTCGATACGCTCACGATGACGGCTACCCCCATTCCCCGCACCTTGCAGTTCTCACTGATGGGTGCCCGCGATCTGAGTGTCATCCAGACTCCGCCTCCCAACCGTTACCCCATTCAGACTGAAGTGCACACGTTCAATGAAGAAATCATTACCGATGCCATCAACTTCGAAATGAGCCGAAACGGGCAGGTATTCTTTGTGAACAACCGCATCTCCAATCTGCCTGAGTTGAAAGCCTTGATTGAACGCAACATACCCGATTGCCGCGTGTGCATCGGCCACGGGCAAATGGAACCGGCTGAGCTGGAGAAAATCATCCTCGACTTCGTGAACTACGACTACGATGTCCTCCTGGCCACTACCATCATTGAGAGCGGCATCGACATTCCCAATGCCAACACCATCATTATCAACGATGCGCAAAACTTCGGCCTCAGCGACCTGCACCAGATGCGTGGCCGCGTGGGGCGTAGCAACAAGAAAGCTTTTTGCTACCTGCTGGCTCCTCCGCTGTCATCCCTCACGCCCGAGGCTAAGCGGCGCCTGCAAGCTATCGAGAACTTTAGCGACCTGGGCAGCGGCATCCACATTGCCATGCAAGACCTCGACATCCGTGGGGCGGGCAACCTGCTGGGAGCTGAGCAGAGCGGCTTTATTGCCGACTTGGGCTATGAGACCTATCAGAAGATACTTTCCGAAGCCGTGCACGAACTGAAAACCGATGAATTCTCCGACCTGTATGCCGATGAGCTGAAGGGCGACGGCACTATCAGCGGTGAGCAGTTCGTAGACGAGTGCCAAGTGGAGAGCGACCTCGAACTGCTGCTGCCTGCCACCTACGTCACCGGCAGCAGCGAGCGTATGCTGCTTTACCGCGAGCTGGACGGGCTGACGTTGGATAAGGACGTGGATGCCTTCCGCGCCCGGTTGGAAGACCGCTTCGGTCCCGTTCCGCGCGAGACGGAGGAGTTGCTCCGCATCGTCCCCCTGCGGCGCATGGCTGCCCGCTTGGGGGTGGAGAAGGTGTTCCTGAAAGGCGGACGCATGACGCTGTTTTTCGTCAGCAACCCCGACAGCCCCTATTACCAGAGCCAGGCCTTTGGCAAGGTTATAGCCTACATGATGAAGTACACCCGCCGTTGCGACCTCCGCGAACAGAATGGCAAGCGCTCCATGCTGGTGAAAGATGTGACTTCGGTGGAAGAAGCCGTCAGCGTGCTGCAAGAGGTGATGGGAATGCAGGCGGAAGAATGAGGGAACATGTGAATAGAGAGTCATCATAAAATAACGATATAATGAAAGCACTGAAAGAAAGAATTTTGCGCGATGGCCGTTGCTTTCCCGGCGGCATTCTGAAAGTAGACAACTTCATAAACCATCAGATGGACCCAATCCTGATGAAATCCATCGGGGTGGAGCTGGTAAGGCGGTTTGCATCGACCGATATCAACAGGTCATTACGGTGGAGGCGAGCGGCATTGCGCCTGCCATCATGGTAGGTTACTTGCTGGAGTTGCCCGTGGTCTTTGCCAAGAAAAAGAAACCCAGCACGATGGAGAATATGCTGGTGACATCGGTCTACTCCTTCACCAAACAGAGGAATTATGATATTTGCGTCAGCCGCGACTTCCTTTGCCCGGGCGACAAAGTGCTGTTTGTCGATGATTTCCTGGCCAACGGCAATGCCGCCAAGGGCATTATCGACCTGGTGAACCAGGCCGGCGCAGAACTGGTGGGCATGGGCTTTATTATAGAGAAGGCCTTCCAGCACGGGGGCGACGAACTGCGTGCGCAGGGCATCCATGTGGAGTCTCTTGCCATCATCGAGAGTTTGGACAATTGTGAAATCAAGATACGTTGACGCCCGCATGGAAGACACCCGACAACCTTCTGCCTCCGGCAATGGCCTGATATATGGCTTGAACGACCGTCCTCCCTTCAAAGAAGCATTTTTTGCGGCCTTGCAGCACCTGTTGGCCATCTTCGTGGCTATTATTACCCCACCGCTCATCATTGCCGGGGCACTGAAGCTGGATGCCGAGACTACGGGCTACCTGGTGTCGATGGCGCTCTTTGCTTCGGGCATCTCCACCTTCGTGCAATGCCGGCGTTTCGGCTGCATCGGCACGGGGCTGCTTTGCATTCAGGGCACCAGCTTCTCGTTCATCGGTCCCATCATTGCGGCGGGCATGGCAGGCGGATTGCCGTTGATATTCGGCTCGTGCATGGCGGCTTCGTGTGTGGAGATGGTCATCAGTCGCGTGCTGAAGTACACCCGGCGCATCATCACCCCGCTCATTTCGGGCATTGTGGTGACGCTTATCGGCATGAGCCTCATTAAGGTGGGCATCACGGCCTGCGGAGGCGGGGCGGTGGCCCAGGCCGAGGGCACGTTTGGCAGCTTGCGGTATGTGGGGCTGGCCGCGCTGGTGCTGGTGCTCATTATCTTCTTCAATCGGAGTGGCAACCGCTACCTACGCATGAGTTCCATTGTCATCGGGCTGCTCATCGGCTACGTGGCGGCATGGGCGATGGGGATGGTAGACTTTTCGTCCATAGAGAGCTATGGGGGATTCAACCTGCCCCTGCCTTTCCGCTATGGGCTGGACATCAGCCTGTCGTCGTTCATCGCCCTGGGACTGATCTTCCTGATTACGGCTATCGAGGCTTACGGCGACATTACGGCCAACTCGCTCATCTCGGGCGAGCCGGTAGAGGGAGAGAAGTTTATCCGGCGCGCATCGGGAGGCATCCTGGCCGACGGATTCAACTCCATGCTGGCCGGCATGTTCAACTCGTTTCCCAATTCCATCTTCGCGCAAAACAACGGCATGATTCAGCTCACGGGTGTGGCCAGCCGCTATGTGGGCTACTACATTGCTGCCTTTCTGGTGGTGCTGGGACTGTTCCCTGCTGTGGGGCTTGTCTTTTCGCTGATGCCCGAACCGGTGCTTGGTGGGGCTACGTTGCTGATGTTCGGCACGGTGGCAGCGGCAGGCATCCGCATCATCGCCGCGCAGCCCATCGGGCGGAAGGCCACGTTGGTCATGGCGGTGAGCTTCTCATTGGGCTTGAGCGTGGAGCTGGTGCCGGACATCCTCAACCAGTTGCCGGAGACGTTGCGGGGCATCTTCTCCTCCGGCATCACCACGGGCGGGCTGGCGGCCATCGTGTCCAATGTGCTGATACGGATCAAGGAGTAATCAGGTGTTTTGCTCGATTTGCTTTCTTTAGTGAGCAAATTCCATGTATTTTTGCTTTCTGCTCTAAACAAATTCGGGCAGTTTTTGCTTTCTTTAGTGAGCAAATGACTATCTTTGTTCCCACGAACGTAAAAATATGAGGGTATGGAGACCATGTTTTTGAAGCAAGAAAGGCTGTTGGCACAGACCAGTACTCGGATAGTGCGGGAATTGATGAACCAAATACATTGGAATAACCGTTTGATAGCTATCCGGGGGTCTCGCGGGGTAGGGAAAACGACGCTGATGCTACAGTACATTAAGCTGAATTATCCTGCCGGAAGCCGTGAAGTGTTGTATTGTTCTTTGGATAGCATTTATTTCAGCAATCACAATCTATTGGAACTGGTAGAAACGTTTTATCTGCAAGGAGGAAAGCATCTGTTTTTGGACGAAGTGCATAAATACCCTACTTGGAGCAAAGAGTTGAAAGAAGTGTATGACTTGTATCCGATGCTGAGAGTCGTGTTCAGCGGTTCCTCTTTGCTGAATATTTTGAATGCCGATGCCGACCTTTCCCGACGTTGCATCCCTTATAATATGTATGGCTTGTCATTTCGTGAGTTCTTGATGTTTTATAAGGGCATCGATGTGCCTGTTTGCTCCTTGCCGGAAGTCTTGCAGAATGCTCCGGCCATTTGTGGTGAAGTCAATAACAAGTGCCGCCCCATTCAGATGTTTGGTGAATATTTGCGCGAGGGTTATTATCCGTTTTTCACAGGCAATCGTGAAGACTACTACATCAGTATTGAGAATGTGGTCAACCTTATCTTGGAGCAAGAGATGCCTTTGCTTTGTGGCGTAGACCCCGCATACGTCAGGCGTTTGAAGGCCATGTTGGGTATCTTGTCGGCATCGGTGCCCTACGAAGTAGACATTACTAAGCTGGCCGGTATGATAGGGTTGACTCGCAATTCCGTTATCACTTATCTGCAGAACTTGGGTCGTGCAGAGTTGCTGAACCTTTTGTATTCGGACATCCTTTCGGTCAAGAAGATGCAGAAGCCGGACAAGATATACCTGCAAAACACCAACTTGCTGTATGCCATATCTACTACACAAGTGCAAATCGGCACCGTGCGGGAAACGTTTGTGGTGAGCCAACTCATGGTGAATCATGTAGTGGAATACGGGAAAAAGCAAGGTGACTTTGTCGTAGACCATACTTATACCTTTGAGGTAGGAGGAGGCGATAAGGGCTTCAGGCAGATAGCCGGTGTGCCAAACTCCTATGTGCTGGCCGACAATGTGGAGTATGCTACGGGCAATAAGCTGCCGCTGTGGTTGGTGGGGTTGTGCTACTGAGGAAAGATAAAAATTGGTATATTGGTATAAAAGAGCAGATGCTCCAAAATTAGCTAAACTTTGGAACATCTGCTTTCTCTTTGTTCTGATGCTTACTTGATATCCAATGTCTGGATATGCGGATTCGCTTTTGTGCATGGTTCCCATTGTGGCAAGCCTTCTCCATTGGGATTACCGGTTTTGGCAAAGTTCGTCCAATAACTTACCATGCGTTCACTCAATTCATAATCGGCCTTCTCCATCGGTCGCCAGCATTTGCCCAGCGTGCCGAACGTGTACCACAGTTCCGAAGAATGGAAGGCTCCTTTCATGTCTCCGAATGCGCCTTGGGATGAAGGCATGTCTTCTCCTGGCAGGTCGCGGCTGAAACAATATACGTAAGCCGGTTTTCGGCCTTGCTGCTCCAGTAAGAGACTCCAGTCTGTGGCAGCCTTCTTCATCACCTCGGGCATCATGTCTTCAGAGGTGTAGCCTATCAAGTAGGGGATGTCCAGCTCTTGCCCGTTGCGGGCTGTCTCGTCTAAAGGGGCAGTCAACAACTCACCGTCCACACACGGGCTGTATGGCAGCCCGAAACTCTTTTGCTGCTGCATATATTTCATTAATACCTCTTGAAACTTTTCAGCCGGATAGGCGCGCATCTCTTCCAAAGTGGAAATTCCAGCAGCTTTCCACATATCGGAGCCTTGTTTTTCGGCTTCTTTCAGAGACTTGGCGGAGATGATACCGCCCAGTCCTCCGCCACTTTGTATGATAGCTCGTTGGATAAGCCCTTTGGTAAGTGGGGATGATATCAAAGCTTGTACGCTTCCCGCGCCGGCACTTTGTCCCATGACTGTGATGTTATCCGGATTTCCACCAAAGGCGGAAATATTTCTTTTTACCCATTTTAATGCAGCCAGTTGGTCAAACAGTCCATAGTTGCCGGAACCTTTGCCATCGTTTTCGGCAGTCAGTAGTGGGTGTGCCAAGAAGCCGCACATGCCCAACCGGTAGTTGATGGTGACCAAAATGACCCCCTTCTTCGCATAAGCGTCTCCGCCGAACTCTATTTCATGGCCATAGCCTCCCATATAGGCTCCGCCATGAATCCAAAAGATAACAGGCAGCTTGGCCTCGGGCTTTCCTGCGGCGGGTGTCCAAACGTTCAGGTACAGGCAGTCTTCGCTGCGTTTAGGGTCTCCGCCTTGGTAGAATTCCTTCCAATAGAAACTGCCCGGTGTCAGGTCGCCTTGCAGGGAGGCTGCGCCGAATGTATCGCATTGGCGTATGCCCTTCCATGGTTTTACGGGTTGCGGTTGTTTCCAGCGTAAATCACCTATGGGGGGGGCGGCATAAGGTATTCCTTTGTAGATGCAAACATTGGGAGTTTCAGAGGGGACGCCTGAGACCTCCCCTCCCTCCACGGTCAGCACCGGAGCCTGCGCGCTTAGAGCTAAGCACGACAGGACTCCTGCGCAAAGTGCAAATAATCTTTTCATTGTCTAATCAGATATTTAAGTATTTATAAGCCACTGATTTCTCCAGAAAATACGGTGTTGATTCGATCGTTTTGTAACGTTATGGTATAGATACTTCCCGATTTCTCAACAACAATATCCCCTTGGTTCACGTGTATTGCCGAAGTCGCCCCATCGGTTACAGTCCACCAGCATGTTCCCCAATTTGTAAAAGGAATACCCATACCAAAGATGTCTCCCGGGTCGTAGCCTTTCACGTAGTTGCCTGCGGCCACGCTGCCATTATCGGCCGGGGTGTAAGTGCCGGGTGCCAGTGTGCCGTCTTCGCTGTAGAAGTCTACTACCAGGTAGTTTCCTGTACCTTGGTAGGTGGTGCCAAAGGCTCCCGGGGTTGCCGTTACACCATCGGTTCCCAGCTGCAAGGTTATGGTATTGGTGCCGTTGGGCACGTTGTTGGTAACGCCAAGCACCTTTGTCAGGGTGGTGAGCGGCAGTTCCGGTTTTTCATAAACTGCGGTGAATGCCGATTGTACCCGTATGACTAATTCGTTTTCCAATGTCAATGCACCAGATAGCGTATAGTTATCTTCCTGTTTCTCCACATTGAGCGAGCCGCTTACTATGGCTGCTTGGTTGGCACTGCCATCTGCTGCGGTGAAGTAAGAGTGTGCAAAGGTTCCTGTTCCTCCATATTCGTCTGCATTGGGTTCAGTTCCTTTCACATAGAGGGTATAAGTCTGCCCCGGCAGGTAATACACATCTCCTACCATTTCCAGGTAAAGGGTGTTATTATCGTCGGTCAGTGTCAAGGCAAACAGGTATCGGCTGTTTGTCAGCGTCGATACGCTTTGGCTTTCCAATTTGTCCAAAGTATATTCCACCGGAACGGGGTATTTGCCGGTCAACGGGTCGATGGCATCCACGGTACAGCCGCAGAACAGCGTTATCAATAGTAACGGTATGTATTTGCAAATGTTCTTCATTGTTTTATTTCCATTTAAAAGTTATATTCCTATGCGTTGTCAATTACCAACCGGGGTTCTGCACGATGTTGTCGTTCAACATAACCTCTACATCGGGGAAGGGGAGCAATTCGTTCCTTCCCGTTTTGTAGCCATAGGTTTGGTTGTACACTTCCCAGCGGATTGTTCCATTGGAGGCACACCAAGGAATCCTGCTGCCTTGGTCTTTCAATAGGTCGGCTGCAATGCCCCAACGCTGCATGTCTTGGTAGCGCACGCTTTCGCCGCACAGTTCCAGGCGTTTTTCTATCATTACGTCGTCCATGGTGACGCTGGAGAGTGGAGCCAACTGGGCGCGTTCCCTGATTTCGTTCACATATTCCAAAGCCTTGGCTGCGCTGCCGCCTTTTATGTGGGCTTCGGCTGCCAGCAACAATACTTCGGCATAGCGCATGTAGCGGTAGTTGTTGTGGGAGGCCATGAATCCTCCGGAAATCATTTCACCGTCCAGTACACGGTTTTTCCACATGAAGTAGCCTTCGTGTCCGTACATTTCTTCACCGTTTACGATTTGGTCGCCCATAGCACGGATTTGGTCGTAGGTCTTCATGGTCTGGTTCAGGCGGTAACCGTCTACCCCTTCACGTTCCACAAAGGCGTCATACAGGCTTTTCTTTGGGTTGCAATAGCCCCAGCATTGGTCGTAGACACCTATGGTGAAGTTCATCTTACCGGTGCGCCAACCCACCATGGCTGCATACATCGACATCATGGACATAACGTTGTTGGGATCGTCCAAGCGGTTGATTTCAAAGAGCGACTCGCAGTTATTTTCATGGGTGTACATCAGCATATCCTCGTAGTTGCCACGGTAAAGGTCATATTTGCCATCGTCTATCATGTCGTCCAAAGTAGTGCAGGCTTCCGGCCATTTCTCTTGGAAAACGTAGGCTTTGCCCAGCAGTGCCTTGGCGAACTGCGTGGTGATGCGATATGAAGAATCATCATCTATGCTGCTCTTTTCGTGCAAGGTGCCAGAACTGATAGCTTCTGTCAAGTCGGTTTCCACCAATTTCCACAGGGCGGCAGGATCCCCGTTGGGTTGTTTGTATTCCGAAGGATTCAAGGGTTGGGTTACCAAAGGCGGGGTACCCCACAATGAAATCAGGTCGATGTAGGCAAAGGCGCGGAACACTTTGGCTTCGGCGCGTGCGCGTTTCTGCACTTCGGTTTCTTCCGGTACATAGGTCAAGACCACGTTGCTCAAGTAAATAAGGCTGTAATAGCCGGAAAACAACGATTGTATGTTAGAGTGTTCTGCACTGAAGGTGTATTCATTCAGTTGCTCCATGCTGGCATTGTCGCCACGTCCGCCGCCTCCGCACCAATAGTCGTCGGAAAGCAGGTTTTTCATGAAGTTGGAGTCAAAGTAGATGTCCGCGCATTTGGAATAGACGGCGGTGATGGCTTCCTCCGCTTCCTCGTCAGTCTTATAGAAAGTGTCGAATGAGGTGGAGCCGTGTTGCGGGATGTCCAGCATGTCGTTGCACGACGTGGCAAGGACTCCGGTGACTGCCATGGTCAGGCAGAGTAAGATATTTCTTGTTTTCATAGATTTCATGTGTATGTGTTAGCTGATTAGAATGTGACGTTCAATCCGAATACCACCTTTTTGGAAGATGGGTAGTAACCTTTGTCCACACCGATGGCATTGCCGCTTCCGGTTACTTCGGGGTCGAAGCCGGGGTAGGAGGTGAAGGTGAAGAAGTCTTCCAGCGAGCAATATACGCGCAGGTTGTCCAGCCCGATCTTGTTCAGTACAGGCTTGGGCAGGGTGTAGCCCAGCTGGATTTGCTTAATCTTGAAGTAAGAGCCGTCGAATATCACGCCGTCGCTCACCCAGTATTTGTCGATGTCGGCAGCACCGGCACGGGGACGGGAGGCATGCGTGTGGCTGGGTGTCCAGCGGTCGTCGTAGTATTCCTTCAAGATGTTGGCTTGCAGGCGGTCGCCGCGTGTGAGGCAGGCAAAGATGTCGTTGCCTTGCGAGCCGGTGCCGAAGACGGTCATGTCAATCCCCTTCCAAGAGCCGCTCAGCGTGATGCCGTAGGTGAAGTCGGGGATGCCGCTGCCTATCATGGTGCGGTCGGACTCATTGATGGTGTTGTTGGTGTCCAGGTCGGCAAAGATGGGGTTACCGGTAGCTTCGTCGATGCCTTCCACCTTGTAGCCGCGGAAGTACCAGGCGGGATAGCCTTCCTCGAACACGGTGATGCCTTGCGTCATGTGGAAGCTTGCGCCGTTGATGCGGTCCAATGACTCGTGCACGTAGGTCACTTCGTTCTTCACCGTGGCGAGGTTGGCGCGTATCTCGTAGTTGAAGTCGCCGCGTTGCTCGCGCCAGCCCAGTTCCAGTTCCACGCCGGTGTTTTCCACGTTTCCGGCGTTGACGGGCGATGCTGTGTTGCCCACGATGGTGGAGGGCGTGATGCCGGTGATGATCAGGTCTTTGGTCTTCTTCTTGTACCAGTCGAAGGTGAACGACAGGCGGTCGTTGAGGAAGCGGGCGTCAAGGCCTATGTCCACTTGTTCGGAAGTTTCCCACTTCAGTTCGTTGTTGCCGGTGGCTGAGGGCGACGAACCGGTATTGTAGACCAGGTTGTTGGTATAGGGATAAGAAATGTTGGAGCCGATGGAAGCCAGGTACATGTAGTTGCCCAAGCTGGCCGTCGTACCGTTCTGTCCCCAGCTGCCGCGCAGTTTCAGGTGGCTCAGCCAGCCGTTGGTGCGCTCCATGAATTTTTCGCGCGACACGGTCCAGCCCAGCGAGAAGGCGGGGAAGTAGCCCCAGCGGTTGTCGATGGGCAGCACGGACGAGTCGGCGGCATCGGCGCGCAGCGAGAATTGGGCCATGTACTTGCCGTCGTAGTCGTAGGTGGCGCGGCCGAAATAGGCCAGCTTGCGCCCGATGAACTCTTCGCCACCGCTCACGCCCTTGGTTGCCGTGGCTGTGGCATAGGCAAAGTAGGCGTAGAGCGGGTCGTCTTTCTTGAAGCCCAGGTCATCTTCGCTGCCGGTGATGCTGCCCGATACGTTGAACGTGCGGTTTTCGATGAACGACATACCCAGCATGGCGGTGACGCTGTGCTTGCCGAAGCTTTGCATGTAGTTGGCAAAGTTTTCCCATTGCAGGTAGAGGGGCACCGAGGCGCTGGCGTTGACCGACATGTAGTTCTGGTGGATGGTGCCGTTCACGTAGTAGTCGTTGTTCAGCGCGTAGGTCTTGAAGCCGGAGAGGCGGTAACCCAGGCGCGAGGTGATGGTGAGTTGCTTCAGGGGCTTCAGGTTGGCAAAGAGCACGCCGTTCAGGCTGTAGCCGCTGTTCTTGTTCTGCGACTTGTCGCGCATGATGAACGGGTTGTACTGGTCGCTCTCCTGGTAGGCGGAGGTGGAGTAATAGTTGCCGTTCTTGTCCCGGAGCAGCGTGTGGCCTTCGTCCAGGATGCGTTGCATGTGGTCGGGCAGGTTGTCCGGACTGTAGGTGACGGGCGTCAGCGGGTCGAGCTGCAGCACGGACATCAGCAGGCTGCCGTACTCCGAGCCTTCGGACACCGACTTGACGTCGTAGTACTCAATCTGGTTGTTCGTGCCCACCTGCAGCCAGGGCTTGATGTGGTAGTCGGCGTTGATGGTGGCGGTGAGGCGCTTGTACACGTCGGCGTCGCCCTTCACGTAGCCGTTGTTGTTCAGGTAGGACAGCGAGAGGTAGTACGTGCCATTCTCGTTGCCGCCTTGCAGGGCCACGTTGTGCTTCTGCATCAGCGAGCGTTCGAAGGTGGCCTTGGCCCAGTCGGTGTTGGTGCGGAAGTCCCACGTGGAGTTTATTTTGTCCATCGAGATGTAGTTGGCCTCGGTCATGTAGTCTATGTACTGCTCGGCGTTGAGCACATGGGGCACGCTGGCAATCTGCTGGGTGGAGATTTGGAAGTCGTAGGTGACGGTGCCCGTGCCCACCTTTCCTTTCTTGGTGGTGATGAGCACCACGCCGTTTCCGGCAGCCGCGCCGTAGATGGCGGCGGAGGCGGCATCCTTCAGCACCTCCATCGACTCGATGTCATTGGGGTCGAGGCCGCCGATGTCGCTGGCAATACGTCCGTCCACCACATAGAGCGGGTCGCACGAGCCGTTGCTGCTGATACCGCGGATGCGCACCGTGGGCGACGAGCCGGGCGCGGCCGATGCCTGGAATATCTGCACGCCCGCCGTCTTGCCCTGCAGGGCCTGTTCCGGGCGGGTGATGGTGCGGTTCTCCATGTCGCCGGCCTTCACCTGCGAGATGGCGCCCGTCACCGAGCTCTTCTTCTGCACGCCGTAGCCCACTACCACGAGTTCGTCCAGCGTCTCGCTGTCCTCTTCCATGGTGACGTTCAGCGTGCCCTCTTTTACGGGGTGTTCCTGCGTGACGTAGCCCACGTAGGAGAATACCAGCGTGCCCTCGACAGCGGCGTTGAGGGTGTAGTTTCCGTCGAGGTCGGTCACCACGCCGTTGGTGGTGCCCTTTTCGAGGATGGAGACTCCAATCATCGGCACCCCAAGGTTGTCGACGACTGTACCTGTCACCTTCACCTGGACCTGTGCCAAGGCGGGGACGATGCACAACAATAGGACGAGGGCGGTCGTCATGAGCCGCTTCAGTCCCGTGTTTTTCAAGTTGTTGTTCATGTTTTGATAAGTTTTAGTTAATAATTGAAGTTATTGAAGTTTGTGTCCGGAATCCTCCGGACGGGGTATTTTATATTCCGAGGATTTGGATGTCCCTCTAAGACCGTCTTTGTAGGGATATACAAGCGAGGCTTTGTGTGGGTATACAAGCGAGGCTTTGTAGGGGTATACAAACGGGTATTTAGATGGTCCTCTAAATTCGGGTCAACCCAGCTGATGGTCGCCGTCGTCCTCGTCGTCACTGCCGCTGCCGGGTGTTTCGGGCTCTTCGGCGGCGGTGCCCACGGCCAAGGGGTCGGGCAATTCGTAGGTGCGCGGCGACTTTACGGTGTAGCCCCCTCCGCTGTACTGCGTGCACACACTCACGCGCCACAGCCCGTCCGTTACCTCCGTGGGCAGCACGAAGATGAGCTGCTTGGGCTCGTTGACGGTGATGTCGGCCAGCGGCACGAACACCTGTGTGGAGGGCTCTTCCACCGAGGTGAAGGTGACGCCCACCGTGGGGTCGGTGCCCGCAATCTTGATGTTGCGCCCCGTGAGGCGGATGTTCTTGCCCGGCTGGGGTGCTTTGGTGGCCACGGTGCCGTCGTCGGCGCGCGTCTGCGCCACCGCCCCGTTGAGCAGCGGGCCCACCACGGCGGGCTGGGTGAACAGTTCCAGTCGGCATGCCTGCATGGCTTCGCGCAGGTCGGCGCCCATGCTGAGGGTGGCGTACACCTTCACCTTGTCATGGTCGATGGCTTGCGAGAGTTCGGCCTCCATCACCGTGCCGCTGGCTCCGGGGCGGATGAGGGCCGTGGGGGTGGAGACGATGTACGAGCTGGATACGGCGTCACACTTCACCCGCTCGGCATCGTTGAGAATGGTGTACACCTCGTCGGCGTTCTTGTTCAGCCGCGTGGCCACCTCTTCGGCAATGTTCCGCAAGGTGATGGTGTCCGGCATGGTTTTGGCACGGAGGTAGTAGTCGCCCTCCTGTTCGGTCAGCTTCGCGTCGTAAGCGATGAGGCTGATGAGCTTGTTGAAGGTTGTTGGCATGGTTGTTAAGTGTAATTATATAAAGTTGGATACTTGATTTGTCAGCGTTCCATCGCTACCGTGGTAGCGTTCCATCGCCAGCGTGGTAGCGCTTCATCGCTACCGGGAGGGTGATGGAAGCCCAACAAGAGTGGCTTGAAACACGCTTGCAATATTACCGAAAACCTTTTTTAACGGATGGCAGGTGATTCCAAAAAACTGTTCCCGTGGTGTAAAGTGCTTGCACCGGTGTCCAAAATCTGTCACTACAGTCCAAAATATGCCTTATAGCATGTTTTAGGGTACTTTTGAGGCTTATTTTCATGCAGAAAGATGTGCCGCTTTACAAGCATTCGCCTTATATTTGCCATCGTAAAGACCGAACATGTATTTTACCATAATTAAGATGAAGACACAATTCTTTTCTTTTTGCTCTTGCCTTTGCTTGCTCCTGTCCGCTGCCGCCTCTTGCAGCCGGGAAGCGGCGGGCGTGCAGGTGGAAGATGCCAACAGCCCGTCGATATCCGCCACCCTCTCGAACCAGCAGGTGAATGCCTTTGCCGAAGACAGCAAAGGGCGCATCTGGATAGGGACCTTCCGGGGGCTGAACCGCTACGACGGGCACGACTATTACCAATACTTCTGCACCAACGACTCCACGGGCTTGCCGGACAACCAGATTCTCGACTTGCTGAACGACTCGCAGGGCAGGTTGTGGGTGGCCACCAACGACGGCTTGTGCCTCTATACGGAGCAGGACGGCTTTGAGCGCATCCCGCAGCCCGACGGAGACAGGCACTGCAACCAGTTGCTGGAAGACCGCGAGGGGAACATCTACGTGAGCACCGGGACGCAGATTTTGCGTTTCGACCCCGCATCGCGGCAACTGGTACGCGCCATACCCGACATCAACCCTTGGCGTTCGTATTACGCCAAGGGTTACATTGACGGTGAAAACCATTTATGGATATTTTCTCCTGAGTGTTTGCGCCGCTATAGCCTGGTGACTTGCCGGGAGACGGATTCCATCCCCTTGGTCGGGAAGCCTTATATATCCTGCCTCCATCCTAATGGCGACTTGTGGATGGTGGGCGACAATGGCATATCGGTATTCGACACCAACAGTTCACACTTCCGGCCCCTTCCAGAAGTCGTGGCGGGCAATCCCCGGTTGCACTATGCGGAAATCACGTGCATTTATCCTTATACCAACAGCCAGTTGCTGCTGGCCACGTTCAAGGATGGGGTATTCTGCTATGACAGCACGCGGGGCACGTTGACTCACCAGGATGATGCCGGCTTCCCGTTCGAGGTTCCGGCTTTCGGCGTGACGCAGATGTTTACCGACACGAACGGCAACTTATGGATGGGGTCTGCCTCACGGGGGTATGCGGTGCACTACCGGCAGAAAGAGTGGTTTAATAGCAACAGCTACCTATATACTTACATGAAGGACAAGTTTGTTACCTCACTTGCCATAGAGAAAGACCGCTACCTGTGGGCTGCCACCCAAACGGATGGCTTGTACCGCTATGACACGCAAGGACGGCGGATGGAACAAATAGACATTGGCGGCATCTTTCAGAGCGGAAATGGGCAGGCAGCCACCGTGCAGGCTCTGCTGGCCGACCGCAGGGGGCGCATTTGGCTCCTGCCAAGGGGCAGCAACGTGATAGCCCGGTGCCACTATGCCGCAGGAGGCTTGCAGGTAGAACGGAAGTACCATCTGGACCATTTACCCATGAACATAGCCGAGGGAACGGATGGGAAGATTTGGGTAAGCACTTTCAGCCCATACATCTATTCACTGGTTGCCGGCAGTGAGGATTTCGATACCATAAAGGTTTTTCAGGAAGGATTTGTTTTCATTCCCGGCCTGCAGCCCCGCCGTAACGGCCATTTGGTGGCTGCGGCTTATGGACAACCTCTGCAGGAAGTTATCCCGGAAACGGGAGAGGTGCGCAAGGTTGTAATTAGTCAGGAGGATAAAGAGGCCTGCATCCGCCGCTCCACCTTTATCCCCACCGTCATTCGCCGCGACTCCAAGCGTCGGCTGTGGATAGGCACTGTGGGCAACGGCCTGCTGTGCTACACCCATGAGGACGGCCGCCTGCGCCCCGTGCCCGGCGCGCCTTGCACCGACATCTCGTCCATGGAAGAAGACGCGCAAGGCAACCTGTGGGTCAGCACGCTTTACGGCTTGGGTAGATACAATCCCGAGACCGGCACCTTTACCAATTATTACGAGGCAGACGGCATAGGCGGCAACCAGTTTTACGACCGGGCTTCGTGCCGGTTGCCGGATGGCACGCTGGTGTTTGGCGGCACGCACGGGCTGACCTTCTTCAACCCCGCCGACGTGCAGGTGAAGCACGATGTACGCCTGTTGTTCGAAGACCTGAAGGTGCACAACCGGCGCATACGTCCCGGCACGACGGATGAGGTTATAGACAAGCATCTGTCTTGCAACCCCGATGTGCAGTTGCGTCACGACCAAAACAGCTTTGGCATCTCCTTTACCGCCTTGGACTACAGTGAGCACAACCGTCTGCATTATTACTATAAGCTTGAAGGCTATGATTCCGACTGGATAAACATACGCAATAACCGAGAGGCTTACTTTGCCAATCTGCCTGCGGGCAACTACGTGTTCAAGGTCCGGGCTGCCAATGACCAGGAGATGGCAGAGGCCGAAAACTCCTTGCACATCACCGTGCAGCCCGCCCCTTGGGCCACATGGTGGGCATATACCCTATATATATTGGTGATAGCAGCGATTGCCGGGCTGTTTGTCAAGAACTACCTGCGCATTCGTGCGGAGAAGGCAGCCTTGCGTAGAGCCGAGCAGGAGAAAGAACAAGAACAGCGGGTGAACCAGATGAACATGAGCTTCTTTGCCAACGTGTCGCATGAATTCCGTACGCCGCTCACCATGATTGCCGGGCCGGTGGCTCAACTTTGCGACAGTCCGGACATTGGTGGCAGGTCGAAGGAGTTGCTGTACATTGTGCAGCGCAGCGTGAACCGCATGCTGAAGCTGGTGAACCAGTTGCTGGACTTCAACAAGCTGGAGAATGATGCGTTAAAGCTAAAGGTGCGCAGGCAAGACGTGGTGAGCGTGTTGAAAGCGCAAATAGACATGTATCGTGAAAGCGCCGCCCGCAGAGGCATCGGCCTGGAAACGGACGGACTGGAAGATGCCTTCCTGATGTGGCTGGACGAGGATAAGATAGACAAGATATTCGGCAACCTGATGTCCAATGCCTTGAAGTTCACCCCACAGGGCGGGCGCATCACGGTGTCGTTCGATGTGGTGGGGCGGACGGAAGCTGCGAAACTATTCCCCTTGGACGGGCAGGACAAGGGCGTGCAATACATTAAGGTATCTGTGGCCGACACGGGCAAGGGCATCCCCGAAGACCAGCTTGAAAAGATATTCGAACGCTATTACCAGCTGGACGGTCATGCAGGGGGAAGCTATAATTGGGGTACGGGCATTGGGTTATACTACGCCCGTCGGTTGGCCCGTCTACATCACGGCTACCTCAAGGCTTTCCCTCCGGCAAAAGGCTGCGGGGCAGTGTTCACGTTTATCCTTCCTGCCGATGATGTGGCTTATGCGGGTGAAGAACGCAGGGCGGAGGAGCTGCCGCAGTCGGAAGCATTCCCTTTGCCAGAGCAAGAGAGGGACTCCGCAATACATAGTGAGGAGGAAGTCAATGGAAAGGAACGCAGGCAAACCATTTTGGTCGTAGACGATGACGCCGAAGTGGTGCACTACCTGGAGGTGCTGCTCTCGAAAGACTATCGCGTGGTGTGCCGCTTCGATGCCGACGCTGCCTTGGAAGCCATCCGCAAGGAGGTGCCCGACCTGGTGCTGAGCGACGTGGTGATGCCCGAAAAGAGCGGTTGCCAGTTGTGCTGTGAGGTGAAGGAAGACTTGCAGCTGTGCCACATCCCCGTGGTGCTGGTGACGGCAAAGGGGGCGACCAAAGACAAGGTAGAAGGGCTGAACGCCGGAGCCGACGCCTACGTCACCAAGCCTTTCGACCCCGTTTACCTGCAGGCGCTCATCAAGTCGCAGCTCAGCAATCGGGAGAAGGTGCGCAACCTCTTGGCCCGGTCCACGCAGACGGATAACATCAGCAAAGACATGCTGTCGCCGCAGGACGAGGCTTTCATGTCCGAACTGTATCGAGCCATGGAAGAGGAGCTCTCCAATGCGGAGTTGGATATTGTCCGCCTGGTGGAGTCGTTGAAGATTTCGCGTTCCAAGTTCTACTACAAGGTAAAGGGGCTGACGGGCGAGAATCCGGGCGCCTTCTTCCGCACCTATAAGCTGAACCGTGCCGCACAGCTGGTGGCTGAGGGCCGATACACCCTTGCCGAGGTTGCCGACATGACGGGATTCAGCACGCCGTCGCACTTCACGAAGTGTTTCAAGCGGCAGTTTGGCGTGGTGCCCAGCGAGTATAAGCCGCAGGCTCCTCAGTAGACGAGCCGCAAGTCTGCATACACGGGCAGGTGGTCGCTGTATCCGCCCAGGTAGCGGGGGCCTTGATAGGTGCGCCAAGGCTGATGGCCGCCGTGCTTGGGGTCGTCCGTCAGCAGGAAGGGGTGGGTGGCGATGCCGGCCATGTCTTCGCTGGTGTGGAGGGGCGCGCCGGGGCTGAGCAGGAGTCCGGAGACTATGATATGGTCCAGCAACTGCCATCGGCCACGGTATTTGTAGCTGCCCCGGATGGGGTGCTGCCAGGGCTTCGCATGACGGGCAGTGCGGCGGGCCAGCAGATGGTAGAGGGCATGGGGCTGTATCGTCTCGGAGCTGCGTGGCGGGGCTGTGGCTTTCAGCACGTGGCGGATGGAGCGGTCGGCTGGAGTGTCGTTGAAGTCGCCCATGAGGATGACTTGCGGGCGCATGCGCCGCAGGCAGATGCTGTCCACGGCCGCCTTGAGCCTTCGGGCCACGGCCAGGCGATAGGGCTCAGTCTGCTTGGCTCCGCCCGAGCGCGAGGGCAGGTGGGCGACGAAGATGTCCAGCGTGTCGAGGTTAGTCAGCAGGCCGCTGACGTGCAGCACGTCGCGTGTGGGCTGTTGGCCGGATTTTGGCGGGGCGATGCGGATGCTCCGGCAGTGGATGGGCTTGAACAGGTGGGGCTGATAGAGCAGGGCGACGTCGATGCCCCGGCGGTCGGGCGAGTGGGTCATGAGGTAGCGGTAGCCGGCTTCGCGGAGGATGGAGCGGCGGGTGAGGTCGCGCATCACCGTGTCGTTCTCCACCTCGCAGAGGGCCACGAGGGCGGGCGGCGTCCAGCCTCCGGTGGCTATGAGGGTGCGGGCCAGCGCGTCCAGCTTCTTCCGGTATTTGGAGTAATTCCAATGGCGCGCGGCTTCTGGCAGGAATTCGTAGTCATCTTTCAGACTGTCATGATGGCAGTCGAAGAGATTCTCCACGTTGTAGCTGACGATGCGCAAGGTCAGCGTATCCCGCTCCGCGCCTTGCACCCGGGTGGCCAGGAACAAGGCGGCGAGCAGGAGGAGAAGAGGTAGGGCGTACAGTCGCATTCTTATTCCATTCAGCCCCGCTGTGGGATGTGCTTCAGTATGTCGAGCAGATGCAGCCAGAATCTTTCCACCGAGGGCAGATGCATGCGTTCGTCGGGCGAGTGCACGCCTTGCAGCGTGGGGCCGAAGGATATCATGTCCAGTCCCGGGTATTTGTCGAGGAAGAGGCCGCACTCCAGTCCGGCGTGTATAGCCTTCACCTGGGCCTCGGTGCCGAAGAGGCGGCGATAGGAGTCGACGGCTATCTGCAGCACTTCGCTGTGGGGATTGGGCTTCCAGCCGGGGTAGCCTTCGCTGTGGCTGACGCGGGCGCCGGCCAGCTCGAACACCGTCTGCACCACGTCGGCAATGTCTTGCTTGGCGGAGGCGATGGAGCTGCGTTGGCTGGTCTCCACGCGGATGGTTTGCCCGGGCTTCATCTTCACGGAGGCGAGGTTGGTGGAGGTTTCTACCAGCCCGGGGATGTCCTGGCTCATGGCCATCACGCCGTGGGGAGCGATGTGGAGGCTTTGCAGCAGTCGGCGGGCGGTGTCGCAGTCGATGGCTTTCTCCGGCATGGGCTCGGACTCGAGGATGAATTGCAGCCCGGGGTCGGACGTGGCATATTCGGCTTCGGCCTCGGCGGCAAAGATGTTCAAGTCGGCGCGCAGAGCGTGCTTGTGGGCTTCGGGCAGGGCTATCACGGCCGATGCCTCGCGGGCTATGGCGTTGCGCAGGTTGCCTCCGTCGATGTGGCAGAGGTAGAGGTCGTATTTCTTGATTGCCTGGCAGAGGAAGCGTGCCAGCAGCTTGTTGGCATTGCCTCGGCCCAGGTGGATGTCGCCGCCCGAGTGGCCGCCTTGCAGCCCCTTCACTTGCAGCTTGGCGCAGAAGTAGCCTTGCGGCACGTCGACGGCTTGGTAAGTGAACTCGGCCACGGTGTCTACGCCGCCGGCGCAGCCTATGAACAGTTCGCCCTCGTCTTCCGAGTCGAGGTTGAGCAGAATGTCGCCCGTCATGAAGCCCTCCTTCAAGGCGAAGGCGCCGGTGAGCCCCGTCTCTTCGTCGGTGGTGAAGAGGCACTCCAGCGGGCCGTGCTCCAGGCTGTCGTCGGCCAGGATGGCGAGTGCGGTGGCTATGCCTATGCCGTTGTCGGCCCCCAGCGTGGTGCCCCGGGCGCGCATCCACTCGCCGTCGATGTAGGTTTCGATGGGGTCGGTGAGGAAGTCGTGGGCCACGTCGTTGTTCTTCTCGCACACCATGTCCATGTGGGCTTGCAGCACCACGGTCTTGCAGTGGTCCATGCCGGGGCTGGCGGGCTTACGGATGAGGATGTTGCCTGCCTCGTCGGCCTTGGTTTCCAGCTGGTGCTTCCGGCCGAAGTCTTTCAGGTAGGCGATGATTTTGCCCTCCTTCTTGGAGGGGCGGGGCACTTGGCAGATTTCCTCGAAGTAGTGGAAAACGCCGGCGGGTTTTAAGTCTTTCTTTTCCATGAGCGTGTAGTTTGTCGTTTTAAGATTGTCGTGTAGTATAGGCAGGCTTTACTACTAAATATAGTTAAATTCACAAATAGTTTTATTCCCTTGTCGCTTTTTTAAAAAAGAATAGGTGGCTTAGTCCAAAGCAAAGCCCTATATTTGCACCCGCAAAAGTAATGGATGGCGGGTGAACGGCAAAATATATATGGCGCTTTTTCGTTCATGGCGCATCTCCCTCCCTTTTGCTTGTGTAACCAAACAGATGGAAAATGCTTAATACATTACTACTCGTTTTACTGATTGTGGCCGTCAGCGTGCTGTCGCTGGGCGTGCGTGTGTTTTTTGTGAAGGGGGGAAGGTTTCCCAACACCCACGTCAGCGGCAACAAGGCGTTGAGGCAGAAGGGCATAGGGTGCGTGCAGTCGCAAGACCGCGAGGCGCAGCGCAAGCCCCGCTTTTCCATCAGCGAGCTGGAGAAGGCTTTGAACGACGGTGTGAACTAACTAAAAATTCTAAAAACAATAATTATCAGATTATGAAGAGATTGAACAATGTGATGGGCGGTTTGGCGGCTTTGGCCATTGCCGTTCTTTTTTCTCAATGTGCCGGCAACTCTAACACGCAAACCGCAAGCGCCCCGGCGCAGGCTGCCAATCTGTCGGGCATGAAAATTGCTTATGTGGAGATTGACACCTTGCTGTCGCAGTATAACTTCTGCATAGACCTGAACGAGGCGATGGTGAAGAAGAGCGAGAACGTGCGCCTCACGCTGAATCAGAAGGCTAAGGAGCTGGACGACCAGAAGCGGGAGTTTCAGACGAAATATCAGAACAACGCCTACCTGTCGCAAGAGCGGGCGCAGCAGGAGTATAACCGCATTGCCAAGCTGGAGCAGGACTTGCAGCAGCTGAGCAACCAGCTGCAGACGGAGCTGATGCAGGAGAACGAGAAGAACAGCCTGCAGCTGCGCGACTCTATCAACGCCTTCTTGAAGGAATACAACAAGACGAAGGGCTACAGCATGATTATCAGCAACACGGGCTTCGACAACCTGCTGTATGCCGACAGCATTTACAACATCACGCGCGAGATTGTAGCGGGGCTGAATGCACGCTACTCGTCGCCCGCCACGAAGTAAGCGGTCGTTTATTTTTCATCTGCGGATGAAGAATCCTACCCATATAAGCACTGTTAAGAAGAAAGAAAAAAGCCTGCGCAATACGTTGTCGCAGGCTTTCTTGTTATAAGGCTGGGGCTTTGCAGTGACGGGCGCGGGGCGGCTTATTCCTTGTCCGCCTCGTCGTCGCTTTCCTCTACCTCCTTGGTGACCAGCAGCTTGTCTACGCGGCCGCGGTCCATGTCCACAATCTCGAAGTGCAGGTTTTTGTAGTCGAACAAGTCGCCGGCCTTGGGCACGCGCCCTATGAGGAACATGGCCAGTCCGCTCAGCGTGGTGAAGTCTTCTTCCTTGAGGTCGTCGTAGTCCATGATGCCCATGGCTTCCATGAAGTCGTCCAAGTTCATGGAGGCTTCCACCAGCATGGAGCCGTCTTGGCGCACCACGATGTCTTGCTCCTCCGTCTCGTTCTCCTCAAGGATGTCGCCGAAGATGCTCTCCGTCAAGTCGTGGAGGGTGATGATGCCTTCGATGTTGCCGTATTCGTCCACCACGACGCCGAATTTGTTCTTCGTGCGCTTGAATATCTCGAGCACCTTCTTGGCGTAGAGGCTTTCGGGGATGTATTGCGGGGGTCGGGCTATGCTGCGCAGGTCGAAGGGCTGCGTGTGGTCGCCCATCATGAGGATGATGTCTTTCACGGACACCACGCCCAGGATGTCGTCCTTGCCCTTCTCCACGAGCAGGTAGCGGCTGAAGTGGCGCTCGCGTATGGTGCTTAGCACCTCCTGGGGCGTGTCGGTGGGGTGCAGGGCCACGATTTCGCGGCGGTAGGTCATGAGGTCGTTGGCGCGCTTGTCCGAGAAGCGGAACACGTCGCGCAGCATCTCCGTCTCGTCCTTGTCTATCACGCCTTGCTCCGAGCTTTGGTGGAGTATCATTTTCAGCTCGTCCTGCGTCATGGGTCGCTCGCCGTTGTCCTTCATGCCCATCAGCTTGTTCACCAGCTTGGTGGAGGCGCTGAGCAGGTAGACGAAGGGGTAGGAGATGTTGGAGAGCAGCGTGATGAGGGGGCAGAACAGCGTGGCGTAGCGCTCGGGGGCGCTCAGGGCGATGGTTTTGGGCACCAGCTCGCCTATGATGAGCGACAGGTAGGTGATGATGACCACCGTAGTGGCCATGGCCAGCTTGGCGGCGTAGGGCTCGGCGCCGGGGATGAGGCAGAACAGCGGCTCGAGGTCGTCGGCAATGTTGGCGCCGCCGTAGGCACCGGAGATGATGCCTATCAGCGTGATGCCTATCTGGATGGTGGACAGGTATTTTTCGGGGTCTTTCAGCTGCTTCAGCACCGTCTTGGCTCGCTTGTTGCCTTTGCTGACGAGGGTTTCCAGCCGGGTTTTGTTGGACGACACCAGGGCCATTTCATACATGGCGAAGATGCCGTTGAGGATGACTAAGAGTAGGATGATGAGAAACTCCATATATATGTTTAGTTGGTTCGCGGCGCAAACATACTAATTTTGGCGGGAATATCCGACATCGGAGGCCGCCTTTATGCTAATAAAACTTAAAGTTGATGTCGATGCAGACGCTGTGGCCGGCTCTTCGCGACAAGCTATTGACAAGCGGGGTGGTTTGCAAGGAGAAGGCTGCAGGTTGCCCGTTGGCCGTCCACGAGCCGTCGATGACGCTGAGGGCGGTGTGCAGCAGCTGCTCGTCTTCGTTGCCGAAGGGCAGGAAGCGGGCGGCATCGGCGTTCTCGTCCATGGCAATGTCGGGGGTGAAGCCGTCGGCATAGTCCGATGCCTGGAGGGCGTTGTATAGCTTGCACACGATGGGCTGCATGCGCACCCTCAGCTCCTGGTTGGTGAAGCTCATGGAGCCCACGTTCTTGCCCTCGGTGGTGCCGCCTATGATGACGACGTTCATGTAGGGCTTCAGGCAGTTGATAAGCATCTCCGAGGCGGAGGCCGTCTGCGCGCTGGTCAGCACGTAGAGGGTCGTGAGGTCGAGGTTGGCGCCGCTGCCTATGAGGGCTTCGTCGAGGCTCAGCGAGGCTTGCCGTGGGTTGAAGCGGCTGTTGTATTCCACGTAGCCCAGCGTCTGGCCCAAGGCCGAAGCCGGTGCCAGCAGGGTGGCGAGCAGCTGGGCGCACGATAGCTGGCCGCCGTTGTTGTAGCGCAGGTCCAAGATGAACTCGTTCACTCCGCCCGAGGCGAAGTAGCTGAAGGCCTGTCGCAAGTCGTCGTCATACTCCGTGCCGGCGCCCTCCAGGGTGGGGCCGCTGCTGAAGTGGTTGTACACCAGGTAGCCTATGCGCTTGCCTTGGCGCTCGTAGATGTTGCGGTAGTGCACGGGGTTGTCGTCCACCTGGCGGGCTGCTGCCATGGGGTAGGGCTCGGCATAGGCCACGATGGTGTCCGCCGCCGCATTGTAGTAGCCCACGGTGAGGGTGGTGGCGCTGCTGCCGTAGAGCGCGGCATAGTTCTGCTCGGTGATGGGGCGGCCGTCCATCTGCATTATCCAGTCGCCGCGCTGCAGGCCTGCATCGGCTGCGGGACTGCCTTGGGCCACGTAGAGCACGTGGGCATAGAGGGCGGTGTCGTTGCCCTCCACACGGTTGGTGGTGAACTGCATGCCGTAGCTATGGTCGGTGCCGGGGATGCTGCGCGTCACGGCCTCGAGCGTGTCGATGGTGGAGTAGGGGGTGCCGCCCTTGCCGTCCTCGGGCGAAAGCAGCGAGCGGAAGAAGGTGATGGGGTCGGTGAAGTAGTTCAGGTCGTTGGTGCCGGGGATGTCTTCGCGCCAGTAGTACCACACGCGCATGGTGTCGTCTATCCAGCGGTCGGTTTTCGTCTGCTCGGCATAGCCCGCCCAGCGGTCTTCTCCACACGAAGCCAGCCCTGCGGCGATGGCCAGCATGGCGGTGAGGATGAATAAGAGGTTTCTTGCTCGTTTCATGGGGGCAAAAGTAAGAAATAGTTTGCAAAACAGCCCGTTTATTGAAATAATTTTTCAGCCGCAGATGGCACGGACGATGCGGATGAGTCGTGTTTAGCAGTGGTTAGCGGGTTAGTGATTAGCGATTAATGCGTACTAATCACTAATCACTAACCCGCTAATCACTAATCACTATCCCGCTAATCACTAATCACTAATCACTATCCTGCTAATCACTAATCACTATCCCACTAATCGCTAACTTACAGCGCGCGGCCTTTGAAGATGGTGGATTGCTCGAGCGGCACCACGCGGCCTTGCAGCGTCAGGGTGTTCGAGTTGAAGTTGGGGGTGATGGTCACCGTGGCCTCGTTGCTGCCGCGCGTCAGGGTGAGGAACACTTGGGCGGAGATGCCGATGCCTTGCACGGCAAAGCTGGCATTGACGTCGCCCCGCTTCGTTTCTTTCATCTTGATGTTGGACACGTTGCCGTCCACCGTCACGCCGCCAATGCCGTTGGGGCCTCCGAAGGGGGTGTTGAAGGCTACTTGCACGGTGCCGCGGTCGTCGTTCATCAGCACGAAGTTGGTGTTGGTGTTCACGTAGGCGGTTTCGCCGTGCTTAAAGATGACCTTGTCGGCCTCCAGCACGAATTGCCGCCCTTCGATGGCGGCCACGGCGGACTGGTGCATCAAGCTGTCCACATAGGCAGCTTCTGCTTTCTGGCGGGCGCGTTCGGCATCGCGTTGTGCTTTGGCCGATTGCTTGTTGTCGGCATTGTTGTTCTCTTGGGCGTAGGCCTGGGTGGTGGTGCCTGCCAGGGCCATCAGTGCCACGAGGGCGAGGGTAATGAGCTTTTTCATACGGCTTGTTTCCTTTCTTTTTAGTTTAGGTTTCACAATGATGTTCTGCAATGAGGTCTGCAAAAAAAATGCCGCAAACGGGCGTTTACGGCATGGAGTTCATGTATTTAAAATTTTTTAATGAAGAATGAAGAACGAAGAATGAAGAATCTTAGTAAATGAAGAATGAAGAACGAAGAATGAAGAATTTCCGTTAGTACGGAGGCTGCGCCACAATTCTTCATTCTTCATTATTTGTTCTTCATTTAATTTCTATCCATATCCCTTCGCCCAGCGGCCGCTGGCCCAGTCGGCGCACGAGGCGGTGCAGCCACAGGCGGGAGTCGAACAGCCGGCCGGGCTTCTGCGGGCGGGCGATGCCTACGAGGATGCAGCCCTGCGTGTCGTCCACCGAGTTTCCGGCATGGATGCGCACGCCTTCGAACAGCGGGACGTGCAGCAGCAGGGGCAACCATCGGCCTCCAAACCGCGGCGAGGGGCAGACTACGAGCGGGTAGCGACCGTCGGGGATGGCCGTTTGCCCCTCCACCTTCCGTTCGGGCTTTTCCCAGCCAATGTCTCTCCAAGTGGGCTCCAAGGTTTGGCAAAAGGGTTCCCCCTCTATCGAGAGGGTCCCTTGGGTGTAGCGCTTATGCTTCAGCGTGCGGGTCAGTGTCAGTTCCATGTTGCGTTCCGGTGAAGTATTTCAGTTTTTCATAATTGTCGTCTGTCGTCTGTCGGATGAAGCCGCGCTTCTGCCACTGGTAGAGGAGGTCGTGGGTGCCCTTCTCCTTCATGCCGCGCTTGAGGCGGAGTTGCAGCAGGTCGGCGCGCGTAAAGGTGTCCGGCAGCGACTTCAGCAAGTTGCGCGGGCCGGGGCGGCGCGTGGCGTTTTCGTCGAGTTCGAGCTGCTCGATGGCCTTGCCGAAGAAGTGGAGCTTGCACCAGAGGTCGTAGTGGACCGACCAGCGGATGAACTCCTCCATCGCGTCGTCCCACTGGCAGCCCTGCGCCACGTAGAGCACGCACGCCTTGAGCCAGCCGATGACGAGGGCGCGCCGCGCGAGGTTGTCGTAGACGCGATCCTGCGTCAGCACGGCTTCGTCGCTCAGCTCTTGGTGCAGCTTGCGGGCCAGTTCGTCGAGCTGCGGGCAGAGGATGAGCCCCGAGGCCTGGCAGAGGTTGTCGATGTAGGGGCGCAGCTGGCGGTCAAAGTCGTCGTCGTAGGTGCCGTAGACGGGCATTTCGGCGCCAATCTCCTGCTGGGGCAGGGTGCAGAAGTTGATGCGCGACACGGGGCCGTCGGTCAGCACCCGGGCGAAGTATTGCTGCAGGCGCGCGGGCGTGGTGGAGGCGTTCCAGTTGAAGCGCACGCGCACGCGCTCGGATACGCTGTTGTCGCCTACGCGCTCCTGCCCGTACTCACCCGTGTCGAAGGCGAGGCGCATGATGACGAACTGCTGCGGGTTGCGCGAGGAGCCCCGCAGGGCGTCGAAGGCTTCAATCTCGTTCATGCGGGCGTAGAGGAAGTAGCCGTCGCTGTCGCCCAGGCGCAGCACGAGGGCGGCGTTGGACATGTCCGGGCTCACTATCCGGATGGCGATGTCCTTGGGCCGTGGCGTGCGGGCTTTGTTGGCTCCCTTGGCGGCATTGGCTTCCTTCCACTGGGCCTCGCGTCGGCGGTTGGCTTCGTCGCTCACGCGGATGTCGGCCAGTATGTAGTCTATGGGGATGTCGATGCAGCTCTTGCCCGCGCCTGTTTCGGCCACCAGCACGCACATCAGTGTGGCCTCGTGCTCCACGTTGTCCACGTAGCGGAAGCGCACACCCTTCAAGTGGGCAGCCAGCGAGGGGAACACGGCTTGCGACACGGCCGGCTTGTAGATGTCCGGCGTGCAGCTCACCAGGTGACGGATGAGGGGCGGCAGGTTGTCTATGGGGAAGGGTACGTTGAAGAAGGCGGCATGGGATGATGCGGCTTCAACCTTCCCGGCCTTGGGGGCAGTCTGGGCATGGCGTGCCTTGACGTTCTTGATGGCTTGCACCATCAGCCGCGACTTGTGGCTCCACTCCGCCTTGCAGGCCGACTTTATGAGGCCGGCTTTCTCCTCGTCCGCCAGCCCGAAGTTGGGGATGAGGGCGGACATCATCTGCGGGTTGTTGTCGCACAGGTGGCGCAAGTCGTAGGCCAGGCGGTGCAAGGTGTCGTTGCGTCGGCCAATCTGGGGCTCGCCGCCGTCCAGGCGCACCCATTCGTCCACAATCTCGGCATAGGGCACGCCCTCGTAGGTAGTGGGAAAGGCTGTCATTGTCATTGAGTTGTCACGGTTAATGAAGGAAGACTTCTCAGGGATGCCGCAGGGCAATTCTTCATTAGCTTCGCTCAAAACATTTTTTGATTGCTTAATCATAGGAATAGTCTTCATTCTTCGTTCTTCATTTACTGCTGCCTTCTTCTTTCCATCTCTGAACATCAGCGGCGTGCGGTCGGCAAAGAGTTCCTCCTCGTCGATGTAGAGCAGGTAGCCGATGGGAAAGGCGTAGGAGGCACGGGCCCAGTCCTTGCATCTGTCATCGTAGTTGTCGTCATCGAGTTGGGCCGCCATCCAGCGTTGCGCCTCTTCGGGGCTGTTCATGCCTTGGGGCATGATGAACACCAGTCTGAGGCCGTGGCCGGAGATGGATACGTGGGCCAGCACGATGCCCAGCTCTTTCAGCCTGGGGCGGATGTGCTCTTCAAAGTACTGGCGCGGGTCTTCCGTCATGTGGTCTATGTCGTAGATGACCAGGTCGAGGGGAATGGCGCTGGCATTGCTGCGCAGGCCGTTACGGAAGAAGGCTGAGTAGCAGAAGTAGGGTGCTTTCTTCTTCTCGGCCTGCACCAGGTCGCGGAACGTCCTCTCGTCCACCTCCAGCTGGCCGGACTCGTAGGCCTGGTACAGCTGGTTTATCTTGAGGCAGATGTCGTGCACCTTTTTGCTGTTCAGCACTTGGTAGAAGGTTTCGCGTGTGCATTCTTCCACGCGGATGTCGTCTATTTTGTATCGATTTATTCCTATTTTCATGTCTTTAGTGTTTAGTGGTTAGTGATTTTTCATCCGCAGATAACACGGATGACGCAGATTTAAAAAAGGGGCTTCGCCCGCGTGCTTATTTTGCCCGTCATGCTGTCATGCTGTCATGCTGAACGAAGTGAAGCATCTCACGTATAGTAGGGAGATTCTTCGCTTGCGCTCCCTTAGATTTGCGCAGTGAAAGGAAATACGGCTGGGAATGTTTACTTTTGTTGTGTGAAAGAAACAGGCCAGCCAACT
>CASELH010000024.1 GCA_949288715.1 uncultured Bacteroides sp.
TGATGCGCTCTTGCATGGCGCCCATCTCGGTGGCCAGCGTAGGCTGGTAGCCCACGGCCGAAGGCATACGTCCCAACAAGGCCGATACCTCGGAGCCTGCCTGGGTGAAGCGGAAGATGTTGTCGATGAAGAACAATATGTCCCGCGGGCCGCCGCTTTCCGAGCCCATGTCTCTAAACGACTCGGCCACGGTCAGCCCCGACAAGGCCACCGACTGGCGCGCGCCGGGCGGCTCGTTCATCTGGCCGAATATCAGCGATACCTGAGACTTGGCCACTTCATCGTAGTCTACCTTGGACAAGTCCCAGTTGCCCTCTTCCATGCTTTTCTTGAAGGCGTCGCCATAGCGGATGACGCCCGATTCTATCATTTCGCGCAACAGGTCGTTGCCCTCACGCGTACGCTCGCCCACACCGGCAAACACGGAGAAGCCGTGCTGCTTCTTGGCAATGTTGTTGATGAGCTCCTGAATGAGCACCGTCTTGCCCACACCGGCACCGCCAAAGAGGCCGATTTTACCGCCTTTGCTGTAAGGCTCCAGCAGGTCGATGACCTTGATGCCTGTGTAGAGCACCTCTTGCACGGTGGTGAGGTCTTCAAACTTGGGCGGCTCGCGGTGAATGGGGTAAGCGCCCGTGCGGTCCAACTCCTTCATGCCGTCGATGGTGTCGCCCACCACGTTCAGCAGGCGGCCTTTTACCTGGTCGCCCACGGGCACGGTGATAGGGCCGCCCAGCACGCGCACCTTCATGCCGCGCTGCAAGCCGTCCGTGCTGTCCATGGCCACGGTGCGCACGGTGTTTTCACCGATGTGCTGCTGCACCTCCACGATGAGCCGCTTGCCATTGGGGCGCTTCACCTCGAGCGCGTCATGGATGCTGGGCAACATCATCTCGGCCCCACTACCCTCAAATATAACGTCCACTACAGGCCCGATGACCTGGGATATATGTCCTACAATCTGTGACATAAGCTTCCTTTTCTATTATCTCTTGTTTTACACTATCTTCTCTTTTCAGCCTCGGGGAGGCGGCGCCTCCCCCTCGAAAAGGCAACGCAAAGATAACAAACATATCGACATGGTTGTTACTCCGTGAAGCATTTTTTGGCTTTAATACACTCTTTTGAACGTATTACAGCAAAAACGGGACACTGCGTATAACATTGGTTAACGGCAAGGCATCATTATGTCATTCCAGCATATACTGCCGGGGCGAGCACCCTGTGGCCGCCTTGAAGTACTTACCGAAGAAGGACGCGTTGGGAAAGTTGAGCAGGTCGCTCACCTGCTGGGCGGTGTACTGGCGGCTCCTCAGCAGAGCCTTGGCCTCGAGGATGACGTAATCCCTTATCCACTCGCCCGCATGCCGCCCGCCGCACTGGTGCACCACAGTAGACAGGTATTTGGGCGTGAGGCACAGCTTGTCGGCATAGAAGGCTATGCCCCGCTCCTCGCGGTAATGCTTCTGCACCAACCACAAGAAGCGCTCGAATATCAGCTGCTGGCGGCTTTGCACCTGCCCGGCCTCCTGCTGGCGGGTGTAGCGCGCCATCCATTGCCGCCCATTGCAGAAGAGCACCTGCATGTAGCCGTTCAGCGCCTCGCGTGTAAACTCAAAGTCAGGCTGCTCCACCTTGCGCCGCATGGCGCGGTAGATGGTGAGCGACTCGTCCATCTCTTCGGGCGAGACGGACAGCACGGATTGCCTCACCAAGTACTTCGTGAACTGCATGGACGTAGCAGCATCGATGCCTTCCTCGTACTTGCGGCCCACGTAGGCTATCATGGCCACCTGGCAGTCGATGCTCACCTCCAGGCACTCGCCCACCGTGCCGGGCAGCACCACCAGCACCTGTCCGGCCTCCAGGTGGCACTCCTGCAGGTTGATGTGCAGGCTCATGGTGCCCGCCGTGCAAAACAGCATCAGCGTGAAGTCTATCTTGAACGGATAGAGGGGGGCAACGAAGTACGAGACTTCATCCATCTGCTGGGGCAGGCCGAAGTTATCCGTCAGCATGAACTCATTCTCGAAAACCAGCGTGTGCTCCATCATGGGCAGCATGGCCATGTCCAAGGGCTTGAATACGGATGTTTCTTTCATGACGTTTCTATTTTATTTGCCTGCAAAAATAGCGGTTCAGGACAACATTCGGCGTATTTCCTTATCTTTTTCAGATACAATCCGACCAAAAGGACATATCTTCCGCCCAAAGGGAGGCGATGCATCGGCCCAAAACACTGAACTTTGCACCTGTCGGGAAGCGAAGCAGAAGCCTACGGGCAGCCACGAAACCCGCGCCCGGTAGGGTTGAAACCCCACCAAGCAAGGGTTGAAACGCTACCAAGCGGGGGTTGGAACGCTACCGGACGAGACTTATAAGCCTAATGAATTACTTAAACAACAAATATTTAACCGTTATGAAACGAATGTATCTCATTACCCCTCTCATCTGCGCCGCGCTGGCCGGATGCCATGCGCCAGCCGGAGAAGAGGTGGTGCACAGCGTATTGCTGACCAGCCCCATGCCTGCCCGCGCGGGGCAAGTGTTAGACTTCTCAGGCATCGTCCGCGAGGCGGGCGACATCAGCCTGGGCTTCAAAACGGCCGGGCAAATAAGCCGCATAGCCGTGAATGAAGGCGACTTTGTGCGCCAGGGGCAGCTTATCGCCACGCTGGATGATGCCGACTACCGCCTGGGTGTGGAAGCCCTGCAAGTGCAATATGACCAACTCACTGCCGAGGTGAAACGCCTGGAGCAATTGTATAAGGGCAAAAGCGTCTCTGCCAACGACTACGAGAAGGCGGTGGCCGGCCTGAAGCAACTGGGCGTGCAGCTACAGGTGAACAAGAACAAGCTGGACTACACCCGCCTCTGCGCCCCCGTAAGCGGCTATGTGCGGGAAGTGAACTTCGACGAGGCGGAGATGGTGAACGCCGGAACGCCCGTCATCAGCCTGCTGGATGTGGGCGGCATGGAGGTGGAGTTGGACGTGCCCGCCACGGTCTACCGCAACCGGGAGCACATCGAAAGCATCGCTTGCCAGCCCGCCGACACCCCGGCCAAGCCCATGCCGATGAAGCTGCTGAGCCTGACGCCTAAGGCCGACGCCACCCAGCTTTACCGCATGCGCCTGGGTTTTGCCTCCACGCCCGATGCCGCGCTGACGGCAGGCCGCAACGTGCAGGTCAGCCTCCGTCTGGCGGAGGCCGAGGGTTCGCAAGACTTTGTCCTCCCCTTGTCCACGCTTTTCCAGGAACAAGGCGAGAGCTATGTATGGACCGTGGGCGGAGACTCTATTATAAATATGGTGAAAGTGTCCGTGCAAGGGACAACTCCTGAGGGCCGTGCCGTCGTGGCAGGTCTGAAGGGCGATGAATCCGTGGTGCGGGCCGGTGTGCACGCCCTGCGCCAAGGCGAGAAGGTGCGGATAATAGACGAATCGAGTGAAACCAATGTAGGAGGGCAGTTGTGATGAAGATAACCGAATTTTTCATGCGCCGCCCCACCCTGTTTTGGTCGCTCATGGCGGGTATTATTGTGGCAGGCATCATTTGCTTTATCCAGATGCCCAAACTGGAAGACCCGGCCGTAGCCGTGAAGCAGGCCATGGTGGTGGTGCCCTATCCCGGCGCCAGCGCCCACGAGGTGGAACTGGACGTTGCCCTGAAGATGGAAGACGCCCTGCGCACCTTGCCCGACGTGAAGAAGATTAAGACCGAGTGCCACGACGGCACTGCCATGTTTACCGTGGAATTCCTCCTCTCCGTACCCTTGGACGAGCTGGAGCAACGCTTCGACTTGCTGCGCCGCAAGGTGAACGACCTGCGCGCCACCCTGCCCCAAGGCTGCTACGACCCGGTTGTGGTGGACGACATGATGGATGTGTACGGCATCTTCTACGCCTTCAAAGGCGATGGCTACACCTATCCCGAACTCTACAAATACGCCCGGATGATACGGCGGGAGCTGCTCGCCATAGATGGGGTGAAGCGGGTGAATATAGCGGGCAACCGCGACGAGGTCATCAACATCGTCCTTTCCCAGGAACAACTGTCGCGCAACGGCCTGGTGCCCGTGCAAATCATGTCCGCCCTGAACGGCGCCAGTCAGACGGTAAATGCCGGTAACTATGACACGACCGACGGCGAACGCTTGCGCATCCAGGTGGCGGGCCAGATAAAGGATGAGGCGGAGATACGCAACATCCTTATCCAAACCACCGACGGGAAGACGGTGCGACTGGGTGACATCGCCCGTGTGGAACGCACCTATGCCGAGCCTCAGCGCAACGGCTTCTTCGTGTCCGGCAAACCGGCCTTGGCCATCTGCCTGGCCATGGAGGAAGACGCCATTGTGCCCGATGTGGGCAAGGCCGTGGACAAGCGTCTGGCGGAAGTGATGAAGCGCGTCCCCGTGGGCATGGAGACGGAGAAGATATTCTTCCAGCCCGACAAGGTGGATGAAGCCATCAACTCCTTTATGTGGAACCTGGTGGAGTCCGTAGCCATCGTGATACTGGTTTTGATATTCAGCATGGGCTTCCGCAGCGGCGTTATCATAGGCTTCGGGCTGATATTGACCATCGCTTTGTCCTTCCCCATCCTGCTCACCATGGGCACGACGCTGCAACGCATTTCCCTTGGCGCCTTCATTGTGGCTATGGGGATGCTGGTGGACAACGCCATCGTCATCATGGACGGCATCCTGATAGACAAGCAGCGGGGCTTCGGGCCGAAGACGTACCTCTACCGCATCGGGTGCAACACGGCCCTTCCCCTGCTGGGGGCGACTATCATTGCGGCGTCCACATTCTTATGCATCTACCTCTGCCCCGGCTCGGCGGGCGAATATGCGGGTGACTTGTTCCTGGTACTTTGCGTCAGTCTGCTGGCCAGCTGGGTGTTGGCGTTGATTCAAGTGCCTGTGTGCGCCAAGTCGTGGTTGCCCGCCCGGGTGAAGGCCAAGCAGCAGGGAGAGGTGATGAACTCCCCCGTACACCGCCTGGTGCGCCGCACCGTGGCCGTGCTGATAGCCCATCGGGCCGCGACGCTGACTGTGGCCGTGGCGGTGTTGGCGGTATGTGTCTTCGGCATGACACGGGTAAAGAACCTCTTCTTCCCTGACTTCGACTACAAACAATTCGTTGTGGAGTACTTCCTTCCCGCCCAAAGCAGCCCCGACCGGGTAAAAAAGGACTTGCAGGAAATGACCGCCTTGCTGGAGCAGAATCCCGCCATAGAGCGTGTGGCCGCCAGCATGGGCAGCGCTCCGGCGCATTACTGCCTGGTGCGCCCTATGACATCGGGCGGCGATTGCTATGGCGAGTTGATGGTGGATTGCAAGGATTACGCCACGGTGATGGAGCAGATACCCGGCATCCGGAGGCAGTTGCGCGAGCTTTATCCCGATGCCTACATCCGCATCCGCAAGTATAACTTCTCCATCTCGACCTCGCACACGGTGGAAGTGGAGTTCAGCGGACCCGACCCTGCCGTATTACGCCAGCTGAGCCGGCAAGCGGAGGACATCATGCGGCAGTGCCCCTACGTGGACCCTTATTCCGTAGAAAACAACTGGAAGCCCCGTGGCAAGGTGTTCGTAGCCGATTACAACCGTGCCAACGCCCTGCGTGCCGGCATCGAGCGGAGCGATGTGGCCAACGCCTTGATGGCCGCCACGGATGGCATGACGGTAGGCGCGCTGACCGACCAAGACCGCACGACGCTGGTCAACCTCCAAGTGCGCCAGCCCGACGGCAGCCGCATCACGGACCTTCGGAATATCCCCGTATGGAGCACGCTGAACCTGCACTTCTCCAACGAAGCCCTGCAAAGCGTGGTGACGGGCGGCAAGAATGTGGAGACGCTGCAAGACGAGCTCTTCCGCAGCGTCCCCCTGAGCAACGTGACGGACGACCTGCGCCTGTCGTGGGACGAGAACGCGGTGTTCCGCGTCAACGGGCAACGGGCCATCGAGGCGGAGTGCGACCCCAACACCGACCTCTACGACGCCACGCCCGCCAAGGTAATGGCCTCCATCCGCCCTGCCATCGACGCCATTCCCCTGCCCGACGGCTACCAGCGCAAATGGATAGGCGAAAGCGAAATGCAGGACGAGGCCATCGGCGGACTGATGAAGTACGTGCCCATCACGCTCTTCATCGTGCTGATTACCTTACTCTTGCTGTTCAATAGTTGGAAGAAGACCATCCTCATCCTCCTGTGCTTTCCCTTCGTCTTCTGCGGCATCACGCCCGCCTTATTGGCCTTCCGCCAGCCCTTCACGTTCATGGCCATTGTCGGGGTCATAGGCCTGATAGGCATGATGGTGAAGAACGCCATTGTGCTGGTGGACGAAATCAACCGCCTGCAAAGGGAGGAGCGGATGCCCGCCTACCGGGCCGTCATCGAGGCCACGGTGTCGCGCGTGCGTCCGGTGCTGATGGCGTCGCTCACTACCATCGTCGGCATGATTCCCTTGTTAGGCGACCCGATGTATGGTTCCATGGCCATCACCATCATGGGAGGCCTCACCGTTGGCACCGTCATTACCCTGTTGCTGCTGCCATTTTTTTACACAGTACTGTTCCCTAAGACCGTGCAATCTGTCAAGTAAGTGAAAAAATGGCCAGACACCCCTACATCGGCCTCATCGGAGGAAAAATCGGCCTCACAGGTACTTCTGACAGGGGTTTGGCGTTTGTCCCCGACGAGGGTCTCGTTTGTCCCCCACGAGGGTCTCGTTTGTCCCCCACGAGGGCCTCGTTTGTCCCCCACGAGAAACCCGTCGGGGACAAGAGGGAAACCGATGCCTCTTTTGTAAACATATTTATTAATACCGGATACCTCAACAGAACAGATATGAAACGAATATTTTTTACCCTTTCCCTACTCCTGGGCCTGACAGCAAGCCATGCCCAGGCCCCCCTTGCCCTCTCCCAACAGGCTTGCCGGGAGATGGCGCTCCGCCACAGCGAAGACCTCAAGCGGGCGGACAACGCCGTCCGCCAGGCGGAAATGGACAAAAGCATTGCCCTGGCCGCCTACCTGCCCCAACTCGATGCCACCGGCACGGGGGCTTACGTGGGCGACATAGACATGATGGGCATGGAGCTGCAAATGCGCGGAATGTACATGGCTGGCATAGCCTTGACGCAGCCCATCTACACCGGAGGCCGCATCCGCACCGGCAACCGTCTGGCTAAAATAGGCCGGGAGAGCCAGCAGGAAAACCGCCGCAAGACCAGGATGCAGGTAATTGCCGATGCCGACCAGGCTTACTGGAACTACATCGCCGTGACATGGAAAGTGCGGATGCTGGACGCCTACAAGGCGCAGATGGATACCTTGTTTGCCCAGGTGGAGACCAGCCGCACCGTCGGCATGGCCACGGACAACGACCTGCTGCGCATCCGCACCAAGCGGAGCGACATCCACTACCAGTGGCAGAAGGCCAAGAACGGGGCCAACCTCTGCCGGCTGGCCTTGTGCAATGTCCTCGGTTGCCCGCTGGAGACGGAGATAGCGCCTACGGATACCGTAATCAGCGTATCGCCCGCCTCCACGCTCGATGCCGACATCTCCCTGCGCCCCGAAGTGCAGTTGCTCCACAAGCAGGTGGAGGCGGCCGAACAACAGGTCAAGATGGCTCGGGCCGACATACTTCCTACGGTAGGAATCTCGGCCGGATATGTCTATTATGGCAATGTCAAACTAAAAGGAATGACCCAGGATGCGCAGGGAAACGCCGTGCCCTTCACGCAGAAATTCAATGACGGTCTGCCTATGGTGATGGCCTCGGTAAGCATCCCCCTGGTGCGCTGGGGAGCCGGACTAAAGAAAATAAAAAGGGCCAAGCTGGACGCTGAAAACGCCCGCTTGGACCTGCAGAAGAACACGCGCCTGCTCAGCATCGAAGCCACGCAGGCCGCGCAAAACTTAGAAGACAGCTACTTGCTGATAGAAACCGCCGACTTGGGAGCCCGCGAGGCGGACGAGAATCTCAGCATCCAGCACCGCCGCTATCTGAACGGCATGGCCACCCTGACTGACTTGCTCGACGCACAATCCCAATGGCAGCAGGCGCAAAGCAACCTGATAGACGCGCAGACGCAACACAAGATTTACGAGACGGAATACCTGCGCGTCACCGGCCGACTGGAATAAGGCGCCCATCCCTGCCTGCTCCCCATCTCCCTTTATCGCTCAAGGAAGGCGGGAGCGGGCAAGTGCATGCCGGCCATAAGCAGCCCGTTGTCGTGGGCATACTGCAGGATGCGCTTACGCGAAGCCCGCGCAGCCTCCTTGTCCGCATCGAACGAAGCGCAGATGTCGGGATTGGCCAACTGCAAGGCAGCCCCATGAATCAGGTCGCCTATCACCAGCAACCTGCCCAGTTGGTAGACCGTGTGCCCCGGCGTATGCCCCACGGCATTGATGGGAAGCACCCCGCAGGGCAGCACGTCGCCAAACTCAAAGCACTTCAGCTGCTTCTTGTAAGCGTCGAAGGTCTTGACGACTTGGGCTTTCTTATCGTCGGGCATCGCCATCCAGCCCTCATACTCCATGCGCGAAACCAGCACGGTGGCATTGGGAAACTCCACTTTATCGCCCTCCAGCATGCCACCGATGTGGTCGCCGTGCAAGTGGGTAAGGAACAGATAGTCAATCTCGGAAGTCTTAACACCCAGTGAGTCTAACAAGGGCAATACCCGGCCTTTCCCTCTGCCCAGACCGGCATCAAAAAGAAGTTGCACACCGTCTTTCTCTACCAGGAAAGCGCTGATGGTGGAGGGCACACCATCCTGCAGCCCCAGGCTATCCACCAATGCATCGCTCGCATCGGCGAAGATGCTTCTCGACTGTTTCCGCCCTACGTCTTGCAGCCAGGTGACCTTCAAGCCGTCCTCCATTTGCAGGATTTTCACCTCGCTGGAAGCATCCGTACCCGCTTCAGCCTTAACTTGCGGAGCCTTTGAAGCCTGCCCGCACCCAACCAATGACAAAACCATGGCCATAACAAAAAATGTACGTTTCATTGTGCTTTAAAGTTTTTATGGATTATAGACTTTAGTGATAACTACCGCAAAAATAAGTTTTTATCCAGAAAAACGATACAAAAAAGAAAATAAATCTGTATGTTTGCCCCAGAATTAAGACGCAAACAGAACTTTTATCACTATGAATCCTAAGACTTACGTGCCCTTAGTTTGTATATTCTTCTGCACCGCATGCGGCAACCAGTACCACAAAGCACAAGCGGCTGACGTGCAAACTTGTGCCGACACCATCTCCACATTCGTGCTGCCCGCCATCCCCGACATACTCACGGAGCCGGAAGCACGCGCCGCCTACCTCGTAGAACACTACTGGGACCACACGAACTTTGCCGATACAAACTACATCCATCACCCCGACATCGTGGAGCAGGCTTGGGTAAACTACATCGACCTGATGAAACTCGTGCCCTACCCTGCCGCGGCATCTTCGCTGAAAAACACCTTCAATGACAAAGGCAAACATAAGAAGTGCTACCTGTACCTCATGGAACTCGCTGAGAAATACCTGTATGACCCCAACTCGCCCATGCGAAACGAAGAGTTGTACATACCCGTATTAGAGGCTGCAATGGCGGCACAGGTACTGGATGATTCCGAAAAGATTCGCCCCAGCAACCGCTTGAAACTTGCGCTGAAAAACCGGCAAGGCACCCCGGCCACAGACTTCAGCTATACGCTTGCTTCGGGAAAGCAAGGCACTCTCCACGCCTTAGACGCGCCCTATGTATTGCTTTACATCAACAATCCCGGCTGCCATGCCTGCGAAGAAACCCTAAACGAATTGCGCAACAACACGCTCATCGCCCAAATGGTGGCCAACGGGCAAATGAAGGTACTCTGCCTCTATCCCGATGAAGACCTGAACGAATGGAAAAAGTACCAGAATGCCTTCCCCGCCGAATGGATAAATGCCTACGATGCCCACCAGACACTGACCAAACAGCAACTGTATGACCTCAAAGCCATCCCCACCCTATATCTGCTTGGAAAAGACAAAACAGTATTGCTTAAAGATGCCAGCGTGCCGCAAATCACGCAATATCTAAGAGGGAAATAAAAAAGAGGGCTATTGCAGCCCTCTCTTCTTATTTCAGTCACACGTGTGAATTCATTTATCAGCGCAAGCGGTCGGCAGCACGCACCATCACCTCATCCCGATAAATAGCCCTAAACGCCAAATAGTTGAGTATAATGGATACGGCAGGCAAACAGAGCGCCCACCCTACTTGGAAAGATGCATGGCCGAAATCTTTCTTCAGCACAAGCAGGAAAGCCACGAAAGCCACATAATAGCCTACCAACAAGATACTGGAAAAAATAGTCATGCGCACCTGCAGCATGCGGTTTCTGAACAGAAATATAGTGCAGAAAGCCACCACAGCGCTCAGCAGCAGTATGCAGAACAATCCCCACGTAGATGTCACCGAGCCGTCAGCAAGCGTCACGCCCAAAGGCTTGAATACCTGCGTCACGCCGTCTGCCCCGATGAAGCGTCCTATGGGAAAACACATGGCAAGCACCAACAAGACGGTGACTACAAACAGATATACTGATTGTATACGTTGTATCATATCTTCTCGTATTCTCTATAATAAGTGGTTTATTGCAATTTGTCTTTCTCCTTGGAAGGATTGCGATAATAAATTTTCCCCTCAATGTATTCCTGGGTTGCAATCAGCGTAGGCTTAGGCAACTTTTCGTAATACCGGGAAATCTCAATCTGCTCGCGATTCTCAAACACCTCCTCCAAATTATCGTTGTACGAAGCAAACTCAGCCAACTTCTTGGACAGTTCGTTCTTCAACTCCACACTAATCTGGTTAGCACGCTTGGCAATGATGGCCACTGTTTCATAAATATTGCCCGTGTCTTCACACATAGCCATCAGGTCGCGGGTCACGGTAGTGGTAGGAGCATTAGTTTTTCTGTAATCCATAAATCTAATATACCTTATTCGTGTTAATTATATCAGTTCGTCTTTTTCTTGCCTCAAGTCTCAGGGCCACGCTTAGTCTTTCAGCACCTTCTGTGCCTCATCAAAGATATGGTCGGCCTCTTTGAGGTATTTGCTTTCCGGAAACTCGTTCTTGAAAGCGTAATATTCGTCCACCGCCTCACGGTAGCGCTCCATCTTCTTGTCTTCCACACTGTAAACGGCAAGTTCATACTTTGCCCGCAGGATAAGGATAGACAAGTCTTCGCGGAGGTTGGTGTAAGGATAATCGCGCAAAGCATTCTGGGCAGTGATAACACATGCCTGATAATTGTTGCCCAAGTAATTGCCCAAATTATAATAAAGCTTGGCCGAAAGGTACTCCTTCATCACCAGCTTGTCTTGCAGGGCAAATATCATGTTCTGCGCTTCTTCCTTACGGGAGCTTTCGGGAAAATATTCCAAGAAAAGTTGCAATTGCTGAATGGCGCTATACGTGCCCGACTGGTCGAGCCTGGGCTCGGGCGTGTCAAGATACAATGCCTTGCCGGCATGAAAACGTGCCAACTCTGCATAGATGCCGCGCGGGTAAACGTTGTAATACTGGATGAAAGTTTGAGCCGCCGTCTGATAATCCTCCTGATTATAGTAGCACATGCCCAACATGTAAAGCGACTCTTCTGCATTGGCCGTACCCTTCAAAATGGTAATCAGCTCATTAAGCAAGGTGGCGGCACGGGTGTACTGTCCCTTGGCAAAGAAGGCTTTGGCCGCTTCATATTTGTATTCATAATCAGTGCTTTTCAGCAACTTGTTGTATTCCCCGCACGCGGAAAGCGACAAGGCGAAAAGCACGGCTACCAGTATATTTTTCTTCATTGCTTAGGCTCGGTTTGCTCAAATAATGTGCAAAGATAGGGGTTCGCATCGAATTAAGCAACGATGCGAACCTTAATTTTTCTTACAACCTATACAAATCGCTTGCTGCAAGCAAGTCTACCTTCTTCTCCATGAGCACACGGATGCAATTTTCCATATCGTTCGGGCGGATAATCACATTGGCCGTGTCGCCATTGGCAAAGGAATACATGTACTCGATAAACACCCCTTCGTCCGACAAGAAACGCAGCACCTTGGCCAGCGAGCCGGGGATGTTGGGGCAGCTGATGCCCACCACGTCCGTCACATTGACGGCAAAATGTTTATCTTTCAGTGCCTTGTAGGCTTTATCAGGTTCAGAGACAATGCCGCGCAGGATACCGAAATCCGCGTTTTCGGCAATACACAGGGCAGACAGGTTAATACCCTCAGCCGCCAATGCCTCGGTCACCTCGGTGAGGCGACCCGACTTGTTTTCCAAGAAGATTGAGAGTTGTTTTGCTACCATTACAGTTGGGATTATAGATTAGTAATTACACTACAGCTTCCGGTTATCAATCACGCGCTTTGCCTTGCCCACGCTACGCTCTATGCTGCGCGGCTCTACCAGGCGCACATCCACGCTGAGGCCCAGCACGCTTTGCAGGCGGGCAGTAAGTTTTTTCTTCATGGCAAGCATTTTGTTTATTTCATCCGAATAGTAGTCCGGGCGAACCTCCACCTGAAGTTGCATGGTGTCGGTGTTATTCTTCCGGTCAACCAGCAAGAGGTAGTGGGGCTCGAACTCGGGCATCTCCAAGATGACGGATTCTATCTGCGTGGGGAACACATTGACGCCACGGATGATGAGCATGTCGTCGCTCCGCCCCAGAATGCGGTCCATCCGCACCAGCGTACGCCCGCAGGGGCACTTGTCGTAGTGCAAAGCCGTGAGGTCTTTGGTGCGGTAGCGCAACAAGGGCATGCCCTCCTTGGTGAGGTGGGTGAATACCAACTCGCCGGTCTCCCCCTCCGGCAGGGGCTCCAAAGTCTTGGGGTCGACAATCTCGGGGAAGTAGTGGTCTTCATTAAGGTGCGTGCCATGCTGGCATTCGCACTCATAGCCCACGCCGGGGCCTGCTATCTCGCTCAGTCCATAGATGTCGTAGGCCTTGATGCCCAATTTCTGCTCAATGTCTTGCCGCATTTTCTCCGTCCAAGGCTCAGCGCCAAAAGCCCCTCCCCTCAGTTTGAACTCCTCGCGGGGAAGCCCCGAGTCATGGATGGCATCGGCCAGGTAAAGGGCATACGAAGGCGTGCAGCACAGCATGGTGGCCCCAAAGTCGTGCATCAGCGTGATTTGCTTCTCGGTGTTTCCGCTGGACATGGGGATAACCGACGCCCCTATGTTCTCCGCCCCCGCGTGGGCGCCCAGCCCTCCGGTGAAAAGCCCATAGCCGTAGGACACCTGGAAGATGTCCGTATTGTCGGCCCCATAGGCAGTAAAGGCGCGCGAAATACACTCGGCCCACACCGAGAGGTCTTTGCGCGTATAGCCCACCACAACAGGCTTCCCTGTGGTGCCCGACGAGGCGTGTATGCGCACTATCTGACTCATGGGCACCGCGCACAGCCCGAAGGGGTAATTATCGCGCAAGTCATATTTCGTGGTGAAAGGCAACTTCACGATGTCGGCAATGTCGTTGATGTCGTCGGGCGTAATGCCCAGCTCCTGCATTTTCTTGCGGTAGAATGGAGTGCTGTGGTATACGTACTCCACCATACGCTTCAAACGTATGCTTTGTATCTTACGGAGGCTGTCGCGGTCCATGCACTCAATGCTCTCGTTCCAAATCATAGGTTACTTATGTTTTAATTATGGTATTACTGTTCGCCCTGTCAGGGCGAGTGTGTTTCTTGAACGGATATCGCAAAGATATGCTTATTTTCAATACGCGCCAAATGTTTGCGGCAAAGTTTTTTACCCCTCCTGCGCCACCACCTTCTTGAACTCCGGCGGATAGGGCGTCTCAAAACGCATGGGTTCCCCCGTAACAGGATGGTAGAAGCACAGCTTGAAGGCATGCAGCGCCAGCCGCCCCAGCGGATTGGCCTCTTCCAGGCCATAGCGCCCATCGCCTGCGACAGGGTGACCGAGGTCTTGCATGTGCACGCGTATCTGGTTTTTGCGCCCGGTGTCCAAAATAAGTTCTACCAGCGAATAGCCGCCCCCGCGGCGGATGGTGCGGTAGTGGGTGACCGACTCCTTGCCCCCGTCGTCCGTAGGGCTGGAGTGCACGTAGAGCACGCGGTCGGTAAGCCAGGAGCGCACCATGCCCTCGTCCTTCTCCATGGCTCCGCACACCACCGCCACGTAGCGGCGGTCGTACACAATGCGGTGCCAGTTGTCGCGCAGCGTGTGTTGCGTCTTCTCGTCTTTGGCAAACATCATCAGCCCCGAGGTGTCGCGGTCGAGGCGGTGCACTATGTAGAGCCGGTTGTTCCTGCCCGAGCGCTTGACGTACTCCGTCAGTATGGTGTAGGCCGTGCGCTCCTTCTGCCGGTCGGTGTTCACCGAAAGCAGCCCGGGCGCCTTCTCCACCACTAGCAGGTAGGCGTCTTCATACACTATCTTCAAGAGGCGGTTGTGAAACTCCCTGCCCCCCTTCTCCCGACTGATCTGCACCTTCATGCCCGGCCGCAGGGGGAAGTTGTACTGCGTGGTAATCACATTGTCCACATACACCACGCGCTTGGACAGCAGCGCCTTGAGCTTGGTGCGGCTGGCCTGGGGCATACGTGCCGACAGGAAAGCCATCAGCTCCATGGGTTCTTTCACCAGGAAATCGGTGTATTGGGCTTGCGCCCTGGCCGGAATTCGTTGCTTTGCCATACTTTTCTTTTTTAAGATTTCAACTCCAGGCGGACCACATTCTCCACATGGTGGGTATGGGGAAACATATCGACCGGCTGTACAGCAGTAACACGATATTTAACGTCAAGCAACTGCAAATCGCGCGCCTGGGTAGCCGGATTACAGCTGACATATACAATGCAACGAGGCTGGGCAGAAAGGATGACATCCACCACATCGGGATGCATACCGGCACGGGGAGGGTCAGTAATAATGACATCAGGGCGTCCATATTCGCGGATGAACTCCTCCGTCAGCATGTCCTTCATGTCGCCAGCAAAAAACAGTGTGTTGCCTATCCCGTTCAGTGCCGAGTTCACCTTGGCGTCTTCAATGGCTTCGGGCACATACTCTATGCCGATGACTTTCTTCGCCTGCCGGGCCACGAAGTTGGCTATGGTGCCCGTGCCCGTATAGAGGTCGTACACCAGCTCGTTGCCCGTCAGCCCGGCAAAACGGCGGGCCACCTTATAAAGTTCATACGCCTGCTCCGAGTTGGTCTGGTAAAACGACTTGGGCCCCACCTTGAAGCGCAAGCCTTCCATTTCCTCAAAGATGTGGTCCGTGCCCTTGAACACGTGCACATCAAGGTCGGTAATGGTGTCGTTGCACTTGTTGTTGACCACGTAGAGCAGCGAGGTGATTTCGGGAAACGTATCAGCCACATATTGCAGCAGGCGGCGGAACAGTTCCATCTCCTCTTCCCGCTCAATCTTGCTCACCACAATCACCATCAGCTCGCCCGTGGTAGAGGTGCGGATAATGAGGTTGCGCAGCATGCCCTCGTGCGTGCGCAGGTTTATGAAGGGATAATGGTGCTCGTAGGCATAGTCGCGGATGGCGTTACGGATGCGGTTGGACACATCGTCCTGCAGCCAGCACTCGTCGATGGCCAGCACCTTGTCGAACGCTCCCGGTATGTGGAAGCCCACGGCATTCATCTGCTCGTACACCACGTCCTGGCGCACCTCCTCGGCGGTGAGCCAGCGTTTGTCGGAAAAGGTAAACTCCAGTTTATTGCGGTAGCGCTCCGTCTTCTGCGACCCTATGATGGGCGACACCTCGGGCAGCTCCACCTTGCCTATGCGCGTCAGGTTGTCCACCACCTGCTTCTGCTTATACTTCAACTGCTCGGCATAAGGCAGCACCTGCCACTTACACCCGCCGCACACGCCATAGTGCCGGCAGAAGGGCACGGCGCGCACCGGCGAATACTGGTGAAAGCGCACCGCCTCGGCCTCGGCATAATGGTGCTTCTTCCGCTTCACCTGCAAGTCCACCACATCGCCCGGCACCACGTAGGGCACAAACACCACCAAGTCGTCCACCCGGGCCATGGCCTTGCCTTCGGCGGCCACATCCGTTATCGTAACCTTCTCCAACAGAGGGAGTTCTTTCTTCTTTCTTGCCACTTGTATCTGCTTTTTTATGAGAACATGGCAGGCCGTCGTGCCCCGCCAACGCATTTTGGCTGCAAAATTACGCATTCCCCGCCGGAATTGCAAACCCTATCGCCGCATAGGCGCCCATAGCCACAGCAAAAACATTTTATAGTAAATATATTTTACCATTCAACGGACATTGCGAGCCATAGGGACCAAAGTCGTACCATGTTCGTACCAAAGTCGTACCAAGTTCGCTCCATTCCCGTCGCTATAGAAGCGAACAAAGAGCGAGTATGGAACGACTTTGAGTGCACTTTTTTTACCACCCATTCTAACCCTCGCCCGGACAGGGGGAAAATGGCCTTGCGGGGCACCATTTCCGCCTTATTGACAGATTTCTGAAAAAATATGCGTTAAACAGTTTTTTAATTCGTAAAATATCTTTAGCTTTGCGAGCGAGATAAGAAACCACAGTACTTATAACCTTCAAATTTATATTATGGACAAGAAAAGAGTTTATACCTTTGGAAACGGCCAAGCAGAAGGCAAAGCCGACATGCGTAACCTGCTGGGCGGAAAAGGTGCCAATCTGGCGGAAATGAACCTCATCGGTGTACCCGTACCGCCGGGCTTCACCATCACCACCGAAGTTTGTACGGAATATTACGAAATGGGCAAAGACAAAGTAGTGGCTTTGCTGAAGGACGAAGTGGAAAACGCCATCAAGCACGTGGAGACGCTGATGCGTTCCAAGTTTGGCGACGTGGAAAACCCGCTGCTCGTATCCGTACGTTCGGGAGCCCGCGCCTCCATGCCCGGCATGATGGACACCATCCTCAACCTCGGCCTCAACGACGAGGTGGTGGAAGGCCTTGCCCGCAAGACCGGCAACGCACGCTTCGCATGGGATTCTTACCGCCGCTTCGTACAAATGTATGGCGACGTGGTATTGGGAATGAAGCCCGCCAACAAGGAAGAAATAGACCCCTTTGAGGCCATCATCGAAGACGTGAAGCACGCCAAAGGTGTGAAGCTGGACAATGAGCTGGAAGTAGAAGACCTGAAAACTTTGGTAAAACGCTTCAAGGCAGCCGTGAAGGAACGCACCGGACAAGACTTCCCTGCATGTGCATACGAACAATTGTGGGGCGCCATCTGCGCCGTGTTCCGCTCGTGGATGAACGAACGCGCCATCCTCTACCGCAAAATGGAAGGCATACCCGATGAATGGGGCACAGCCGTAAGCGTGCAGGCCATGGTGTTTGGCAACATGGGCAACACCTCGGCCACAGGCGTATGCTTCAGCCGCGACGCCGCTACAGGCGAAGACTTGTTTAACGGCGAATACCTCATCAACGCCCAAGGCGAAGACGTGGTGGCCGGTATCCGTACACCGCAACAAATCACCAAGATAGGCTCGCAACGTTGGGCCAAACTGGCAGGCATCAGCGAAGAAGAGCGCGTAGCCAAATACCCCTCCATGGAAGAGGCCATGCCCGAAATATACCAGGAACTGGATGCCTTGCAAACCAAACTGGAAAACCACTACCGCGACATGCAGGACATGGAGTTTACCGTGCAGGAAGGCAAGCTGTGGTTCTTGCAGACCCGCAACGGCAAGCGCACCGGCGCCGCCATGGTGAAGATTGCCATGGACTTGCTGCGCCAAGGCATGATTGGCGAAAAGACCGCGCTGATGCGCTGCGAGCCCAACAAACTGGACGAGTTGCTTCACCCAGTATTCGACAAAGGAGCCCTGAAGCAAGCCAAGGTACTGACACGAGGGCTGCCGGCCTCTCCGGGAGCTGCATGCGGACAGATTGTATTCTTTGCCGAAGACGCTGCCGAATGGCGTGCTGCCGGGAAACGCGTGGTGATGGTGCGCATCGAAACCTCACCCGAAGACCTTGCCGGCATGACCGTGGCTGAAGGTATCCTCACCGCACGCGGAGGCATGACCTCACACGCAGCCGTAGTGGCTCGCGGCATGGGCAAGTGCTGCGTATCGGGAGCCGGGGCGCTGAACATTGACTACAAGGAACGCACCGTAGAAGTGGACGGCGTGAAGCTGAAAGAAGGTGACTTCATCTCGCTGAATGGAAGCACGGGCGAAGTGTACCAAGGCGAAGTGGAGACCAAGGCCGCTGAACTCTCGGGAGATTTTGCCGAACTGATGAAACTGGCCGACAAATACACCCGCTTGCAAGTGCGCACCAACGCCGACACTCCGCACGACGCCCAAGTGGCACGTAGCTTTGGCGCCGTGGGCATCGGGCTGTGCCGCACAGAGCACATGTTCTTCGAAGGCGAAAAAATCAAGGCCATGCGCGAAATGATTCTTGCTGAAGACGCAGAAGGGCGCAACAAGGCTCTGGCAAAAATCCTGCCCTACCAGCAAGCCGACTTCAAAGGCATCTTCCGTGTCATGGAGGGCTGCCCGGTCACCGTGCGTCTGCTAGACCCGCCCTTGCACGAATTCGTTCCCCACGACCAGAAAGGCCAGCAAGACATGGCGGAGGCCATGGGCGTAAGCCTGGAGTACATCAAGCAGCGTGTAGACTCACTCTGCGAGCATAACCCCATGCTGGGACACCGCGGATGCCGCTTGGGCAACACCTACCCCGAAATCACGCAGATGCAGACGCGTGCCATCCTGGGCGCCGCCCTCGAACTGAAGAAGGAAGGCATAGAGACGCATCCCGAAATCATGGTACCGCTGACGGGCATCTTGTACGAATTCCAGCAGCAAGAGCAAGTCATCCGCGCCGAAGCCGCCAAGCTGTTTGCCGAAGTGGGCGACAGCATAGACTTCAAGGTGGGCACCATGATTGAAGTGCCGCGCGCCGCCCTGACAGCAGACCGCATCGCATCGTCGGCCGAGTTCTTCTCATTCGGCACCAACGACCTGACGCAGATGACCTTCGGGTACTCGCGCGATGACATTGCCTCCTTCCTGCCCGTCTACCTGGAAAAGAAGATTCTGAAGGTAGACCCCTTCCAGGTGCTCGACCAGAACGGCGTAGGCCAACTGATACGCATGGCCACCGAGAAAGGCCGTGCCGTGCGCCCCGACTTGAAGTGCGGCATTTGCGGCGAACACGGCGGCGAGCCTTCATCCGTGAAGTTCTGCCACAAGGTAGGTTTGAACTACGTCAGCTGCTCTCCCTACCGCGTGCCTATTGCCCGGCTGGCTGCGGCGCAGGCTGCGGTGGAAGACGCCATGTAAACCATAATTAATCACCGGTTTGGGGGTGTGTCAAAATGCAGAATGACTATCATCTTGTCATTCTGAGCGTAAGCGAAGAATCTCCTAAAAGCGTAAATAAACGGGAGATCCTTCACTTCGTTCAGGATGACAGAGCAAAACGATAGTTGAAACTCATATTGACACACCCCCAATTTCATTGCAACAGAGGCACAAGACACATGATTACTTTTCCAAACGCTAAGATAAACCTGGGGCTGAACATCGTGAGGAAACGCCCCGACGGCTACCACGACCTGGAGACCGTGTTTTACCCCGTCCCCATAGAAGATGCCCTGGAGGTGACCCCGCGAAAGGAGGCGGAAGGCGGGAAATGCCGCCTGCGACAAAGCGGCATGGCCATAGCAGGCAATGCGGACGACAACCTCGTGGTAAAGGCTTACCGGCTGCTGGACGCAGACTTCGGCCTCCCGCCGGTGGATGTCCACCTGTACAAGCACATCCCCTCGGGTGCCGGGCTGGGGGGAGGTTCGGCCGATGCCGCCTTCATGCTGAAGATGCTGAACGAGCTCTTTGCTCTCGGCCTGACAGTGGAGCAGCTGGAGGCCTACGCCACACGGCTGGGGGCCGACTGCGCCTTCTTCATAGGCAACCGGCCCACCTACGCCGAAGGCATAGGCAATGTGTTTACCCCCATCCCCCTCTCGCTGGAGGGCTACTGGATAGGCATCGTGAAGCCCGACATCTTTGTATCCACCCGCGAGGCCTTTGCCCGCGTCGTCCCCCGGCAGCCGGAAGTGTCGCTGCAAGACGTGGTGGCCCGCCCCGTAGAGACGTGGAGGGAGCTGATGGCCAACGACTTCGAGGCCAGCGTATTCCCCCAATACCCCGCCATTGCCGACATCAAGCAGGAGCTGTACCGCCTGGGGGCCGTCTACGCCTCGATGAGCGGCTCGGGCTCGGCCGTCTACGGCCTGTTCAAGAGCCCGGTAGAAGGCTTCTGCCAGCGTTTCAACACCAGCGTGCCGGCGTTCCAAGGCCAGCTGCATGGATATCCTACCCCACCAAACCAGCCATACTATGCCCGTCATTGAACTCACCTCACTCCAGCAACCCGGGGCAGACGTTTTCAGCACACTCACCGAAGCCCAGCTGCGCAACCGCCTTGAACCGGACAAAGGCCTGTTCATAGCCGAAAGCCCGAAGGTAATCCGCGTAGCGCTCGATGCGGGATACGCCCCCTTGTCCCTGCTGTGCGAACGGAAGCACCTGGCAGGCGATGCCGCCGACATCCTGGCCCGCTGCCCCGACATCCCCGTCTACACGGGCGACAGGGAACTGCTGGCCCGCCTCACCGGCTACACCCTGACACGCGGCGTGCTCTGCGCCATGCGCCGCAAGCCCCTGCCCACCGTGACCGAGGTGTGCCGCGACGCCCGGCGGATAGTAATAATAAATGGTGTGGTGGACAGCACCAACATCGGCGCCATCTTCCGCTCGGCGGCGGCGCTGGGCATAGACGCCGTGCTGCTTACGCCCGACTCGTGCGACCCGCTGAACCGCCGCGCCGTGCGCGTGTCCATGGGCTCGGTGTTCCTGCTGCCGTGGACGTGGATAGCCGCCCCACTCACCGCCACCCTGCACCCCCTGGGCTTCCGCCTGGCAGCCATGGCGCTGACCGACGATTCCGTCCCCCTGGACCTGCCCGCACTGAAAGCAGAGCCCCGCCTGGCCATCGTGATGGGCACCGAGGGCGACGGGCTGCCCCACTCCACCATCAGCGAGGCCGACTACGTGGTGCGCATCCCCATGGCCCACGGCGTGGACTCGCTCAACGTGGCCGCCGCATCGGCCGTGGCCTTCTGGGAACTGGGGCGAAGAGAACAATAATGCACATATACGACCTTTTCATTGTAAAAAGGAATTTCTCACCCGCAGATGGCACGGATGACACGGATTATTAAGGGCTTCGCCTACGTACTTGTCATAAGTAGAGAAAATATAAAATAAAATCCGTGTCATCTGCGTCATCTGCGGATGAAAAATGCCTGTAGTCTTGCCTGTTCCAAGAAAAAGCCCTACCTTTGCGCCGCTATTACGAGATAGTAGCATTATTCAAATCATTCATTCAAACAAAAAGTTAAAGTAAATGGCAACAAAAATCAGATTGCAACGTCATGGACGCAAGGGCTACGCCTTCTACTCCATCGTCATTGCAGATGCAAGAGCACCACGTGATGGTAAGTTTATTGAGAAGATCGGTACCTACAACCCCAACACCGACCCTGCCACTGTAGATTTGAAGTTCGACCGCGCCCTGTACTGGGTGATGACAGGCGCACAACCCACCGACACTGCCCGCAACATCCTCTCGCGCGAAGGCGTCTACATGAAGAAGCACCTGCTGGGCGGCGTGGCCAAGGGAGCCTTTGGCGAGGCCGAAGCCGAAGCCAAGTTTGAGGCTTGGAAGAACAACAAGCAGAACGGACTGGCTGCCCTGAAGGCTAAGAACGACGAGGCCAAGCGCGCCGAAGCCAAGGCACGCCTCGAGGCCGAGAAGAAAGTGAACGAAGAAAAGGCCAAAGCCCTGGCCGAAAAGAAAGCTGCCGAAGAGGCAGCCAAGGCAGCCGCCGAAGCTCCTGCCGAAGAGGCCGAAGCCGCTGCCACCGAAGAAGCTCCTGCCGCAGAATAAGGCGTGCCGGGACACCTTCTTCACTATAGGGATTAAAACTAACGGAAATCCCCTCCGCACTCTGTTGTGTGTGCGGAGGGGATTTTTCTTTTTATTACCATAAGAACGCCGAATTCTTCATTCTTCGTTCTTCATTCTTCATTCAGAAGATTTACCCCAGCTGGTGGTCCCCGTCGTCCTCGCCCGTGCCGGGTGTGGTGGTGGTGCCTCCCTGGCCGGTGGCCTGGTAGAAGTCGGCGCGGGTGGCGTAGCTGATGCCGTCCTTGATGACGCCGCCGTCCTCAAACTCAATGTTCTGGCGGATGCGGTCGCGCAGCTCTTTGGAGGGCACAAAAACGGGGCGCACGTCGTAAATCATCTCCTTCGCGTTGAAGTCCTGCACCGTGTCGGCCCCCTTGCTCTTGAAGGTGAGGCGGAAGTAGCCCAGTCCGGGCAGCGTGACGGTGTGCCCCTGCAGCAGCTGCTGGGGGATGAAGTTACCCAGCAGGTCGAGCGCGGCCTCCAGCTCGATGGGGGCCAGCGTGGTGTTCTGGGTGGCTGCCTTGGTCATGGCCTTGCCGCTGAGCGGGGTCTCGCTCTGCGTGGTGCCGTACCATTTCTTGGGGGCAGACTTGTCCCGGGGGTCGCTACTTTTTTCATACACTTTACATTTTAAACCCATAAATACCTCCTTTTTTTAAATGAATAAAATCGTGAATCAATTAGGTTATATGCTTGGTCGAATCGAGGTCTAGAGGTCGGCCTTACCGAGGTCTAGACCTCAATGCTGCCGAGGTCTAGAGCTCACTTGCCCCGAGGTCTAGAGGTCGATGCGGTCGAGGTCTAGACCTCGATTCGGACAGGTTATTCAGTTGCCTTGCGATGATGCTATAATCAAGGGAAGGTCGTCCTTCGTCTCTGCGTCGATGTTCTCCACGTACTGCCAGTCTGTATCGGACAGGGCAGAGTTCATGGCGGACAGGGCGGCGGACCAGGTGATGGTAGTACCATCTACGTTGATTGTGCATGCATTATAAGAGTCCGGAGTCGTGCCGCTTCCATAAAGCGGTTTAGTCACACCACTCTTTTTCTCCCAATAGCAAGCGGTAATAATCTCTCGATTGCCATATACATTTCTTCCGATAATGCCACCTCCATTCTGGTTTGGAAAACCTTTAATCACAGAGTAGCAAGCAACGACACGACCAGCCGAATTTTGTCCGGCAATCCCACCCGCATATAAACAACTGCCGCTAAGTTCGCAAGCAGCATAGCAAGCGATAATGCCCCCATTCACCACATTACTCTTATTGGATCCTGTATATCCGGCAATTCCTCCTATTGTCAAATTCTGAACTGTAGATTTATTATCCAGCTTTCCGGAGAAGGTACTTGCGGTTATCGTTCCGCCATAATTGTATCCGACCAATCCGCCCGCTCTTGTATAGTCTTCCGTTATAGAGACCTCTACCGTTCCGGTAACGGAACATTCCCTTATCTCTGCTATCCCATTATCTTCTAAATAATTGCTTCCTACCAATGCACCGGCATTACTAGAACTGGAAATACTCATCGTTCCACTTACATGGCAATTCTCAAGTAGTCCCTGGTTTTGCCCCACGAACGCACCGGCATTGCTTCCTCCTTCAATCGCGACATTCTCAATAGAAAGGTTCTTCACCGTACCTCTATTATGCCCAATAAAGCCTACCATCAGTTTCGTGTCTGTTGTGTTTATGCTTAAATTAGAGATGATTTTATTGTTCCCATCAAACGTACCACGGAACGGTTTGCCTAATGCTATCGCACCGCTTTGGGTATATCCTATCGGGGTCCACTCCACACCGTTTAAATCTACATCATCAGTCAGCTTGAAGTATGCGCCTTCGTAATCTTCGCCTTGATTAACCTGTTCCGCCAAGTACACCAATTCTGGTATAGAAGAAAGCGTATAGGGGGAATCTACAGTTCCCTCTCCGATAAAGTTATTTTGTGCCAGCGTTAATCTATATGTTTCTATTACCCGTCCATTATCCATCAACGTTACTTCCAGCAGGGCTTCACTGCCAATGATACCTGTTGTAGCGATAGTCCCGTTCTCCGCGTTTGCCGACCATCCTTCGCCTTCCAGTATCCGTGCCGAAACTTCAGCAGTTGCAGGGCTGTAGGTCAAGGCGCCGTCTGCCAGGTCTATCGCCTGCGTCAGGTCGGTCAATACCGTGCCGCCCAGCGAGAAGGTCAATGAGTTTTGATACTTTTGCACCGTAAATGTTGTGCCGTCGGACAAGGTGAATTCAACATAGTCGCCTTTATCGGTCACATCCTTGAAGAAACTGTCGCCTTTCGGGCCTACAGGACCTGTAGGGCCTTGTGGGCCACGGTTGCCATCATCACCATCCTCTCCGCTGATGCGGTACCACGTCTTCCCTTCGTCTACGCTGAGGTACCAAGCGGTGCTGTCGGGCCTGCTTTGCTCCCTGCCGTCGAGGCCGTAGTAAGTACCACCGGCAAGCTTGCTACCCAGGCTGATTTGCGGCACGGGGGCGGGAGCACCGGGTTGGCCATCCTGGCCGTCTTGCCCGTCTTCACCATCCTGGCCAGGCTTACCGTCTGCTCCGGGTTTACCGTCGGAACCTGGCTTGCCGTCTTGGCCGTCCTCGCCATCTTGCCCGTCAAGGCCATTGGCGCGGATGGGATTGCCCTGCGGGTCAAGCATCAACTCGCCGTCCAGCGTCCAGTACCAGTTGCCATCGGCCTCCTGGGTCAGGCCTATCTGCGGGGTGTAGCCGTCCTGGCCATCTTGCCCGGCCTGACCGTCTTCTCCCTTGTCACCCTTCTCTCCATGATAGATGACGATGGGGTCGCTGTGCAGGAAGGTGATGGTGTAGCCCACCTCCTTGCCACCCTCCAGGTAGGGAGTGACGGAAGTGATGTAGTCGGTGGTGTTGATAAGTTCGTAGAGGGACTGGATGTTGTGGTTCACCTCGTTTTGCCACTCTTCGAGGGCGGCGAGGCGCTGTTCAAGGTCGTTCACCGTGTCCCACAGGGCCGTGTCGTCGTAGTCGTCCTGGCAGGAGGTGAACAGCGGGGCTGCAAGAAAGCAGGCAGCGAAGCTGGACAAGGCCGCGTAGCGACCCATCTTCTTTGCTAAGGATGGGAGTAGACTCCCTTTCTTGTGTTGATACATGTTCATTTTATTTATGTTTCTTCAATTTCAGACAAAGGTATAACTTATGTCAATGTTATGCAAGAAAACTATATGAAAATGTATCGCACTAAATCCCAACGATTACTCGATTATTCCAACGATATTGCTACCTTTGCGCCACATTTCAACCCAAAATAAAGAAAATAATGAAAAAAGTTATCTATCTCTTTGCTACGGCTGCCCTCTTGGCTGCCTGTAGCGGCAACAAAGGTTACACCGTGACCGGAACCGTGGAGGGCGCCCAGGACGGCGACACCATCCACCTCGTAATGATGGACGGACGTATGCCCGTCAGCCTGGCCACCGCCATCGTGAAGGGCGGAGCCTTCAGCCTGAAGGGCACGCAAGACACGGCCCAGGTGCGCTACCTCACCCTGCACGCCCCCGACCACTGCGCCCTGGCGGCTGACTTCTTCCTGGAGAACGGCGACATCAAGGCCGACCTGCGCGAAGAGGGCAGCAGCATCACCGGCACGCCCAACAACGACGCCTACCAGGCCATCCGCAACCAAGTAAATGCCTTGAGCAGCCAGATGGCTGACATCTACGAGCAGATGGCCGACACTACCCTTACCCCCGAACAGCGGGAAGCCAAGGCCGAAGCCATGGAAGACCTGCAGGAGCAGGTGATGGATGCCATGAAGGACGGCATCAAGCAAAACATTACCAACGCCGCCGGCATCCATCTGCTCAAGCAAAACTACTACCAGATGGACATCGACGAGCTCGACCCGCTGATGCCGCAAATACCCGCTGCATACAGCAACGATGAAACCATCGTCAAAATCAAGGAGAACGTGGAGAAGATGAAGGCCACTGCCGTAGGCCAGAAGTTCACCGACTTCGAGATGCAGACGCCCGACGGCAAGCAGGTGAAACTCTCAGACTACGTTGGCAAGGGCAAAGTGGTGCTTGTAGACTTCTGGGCCAGCTGGTGCGGTCCCTGCCGCCGCGAGATGCCCAACCTCATCGACACATACGCCAAATATAAGAACAAGAACTTCGAGATAGTAGGCGTGTCCCTCGACCGCGACGCCGAGTCGTGGAAAAAAGGCATCAAAGACCTGGGCATCACCTGGCCGCAGATGTCCGACCTGAAATACTGGAACTGCGAAGGCGCCAAGCTGTATGCCGTGAGCAGCATTCCCCACACCGTGCTGATAGGCGGCGACGGCACCATCCTGGCACGCGGCCTGCATGGCGACGAGCTGCAGGAGGCTGTGGCCGGGGCACTGAAGTAAGGAGGATACTCCCTACCATATTATATAATGAGGGAGCAAAATGCAGGATGACTATCATTCTGTCATTCTGAGCGTAAGCGAAGAATCTCCTAAAAGCATAACTAAAGAGTAGATCCTTTCACTCCGTTCAGGATGACAGAGCAAAACGATAGTTAAAACTCATTTTGCCCCCTCATTTGTCTTTTACCACTCTATGAACTTACCGCGCTCCCGCCGCTTCTGCAGTTCTTCTTCCAGAAACTTGCGGCGGTCTTTCGCAATGTACCTTCGTGCAAAGATATTGGGCACCGCTACCCCCAAGGCTATGCAGATGACGATGAGCGATGCGTTGATGCCGTTGAACACCACCGCCGTCACTTCACCCACCACGCCGTTCATGTTTATCAGCCCGAACAGGGAACGGTACATCAGCACCCCAGGAATCATGGGGATGACCGACGGAATGGTGAGCACGTGGTTGGGCACGTGGAACCAGTGCACCGCCTTCACTGCAATGAGGCTCACCACCAAGGCGCCCATGAATGAGCCTACCACAGGACCGTAGCCCAGCTCAAAGTTCACAAAGTTGCGCGTGCATACGGCCAGCATGCCTCCCACGGCCACTACCCAAAGCAGGCGCCGCTGTATGTTGAATATCATGGAGAAGCCCATGGCCGAGATGGCTGCTGCGATGGCATACACATAGTAGGAGTCGTGGGGCACCATGCTCAGCTCGCTGAACTTCTTGTCGATGACCACATCTTCCATGGCCAGCAGGCGCATGGCCATCACAATGCCGAATGCCATGGAACAGAGTATCAGGCCGGTGTTCACCGCCCGCGTGATGCCCACCTGGATGTAGTTGTCTATCATGTCGTCCACAAAGTTTATCAAGGGGACACCCGGCACAATGAACAGTGCACAGGCCAGCAACGGATGGTAAGGAGTGGATGACAAGCCCGTAAAAGAAGAGAAATAAGCCAAGCACGTAGCCACCAAGGCCGCAATGGCAATGCTCATGTAGTGGTTGATGCCAAAACTGATGCACCGCGCCCGCACATTGAAGCCGATAAACGCACAAATAGACGCGAAAAGAAACGCCACCCAGTCGCACCCGAACAACTTGCAGAAGCCTCCGCACGCAAAGCCTGCACAAATGGCCACCAGCCACGGGCGGTAATTGCGCTGCTTGTTTTTGATGCGCTCCAGCTCCTCCTCGTAGCGGTCGAGCGAATAGTCGTGCTCGATGGCGCGCCACGACAGCTTGCTGATTTCGGAAATGGCCGTCATGTTGACGCCATGGTTCGTACACTTTTGGAATTTGGAATAGGAGTGAGCCTCATCGCTCAGGTTGGCCATCAGCATGGTGTAGCTCACTTCCATGTGCAGCTTGTCTTCGGGCAACCCCAGGTATGCCGCCACGCGGTTCATGTTGCGCACCACGCGATTGGTATCGGCGGCACTCTCTACCAGCAATTTCCCGGTGCGCAGCAATAAGTCCAGTTTTCTACGGATGAGGAGGGTAGTTTCTTGTTCAGTCATTGTTATCCCTATTTTGAGGGCGCAAAGATAAAGAAAATGTGGCAAACGGAAAAGAGCCCCTCCCCTCTCCTGCGATATTTATTGCATAAGCTTTTCGCTTTCCAGCCTCCCCATCTTGTAGGTGCGCTGGCGGATGACTTTGCCCTCCTTGTTTTTCTCCACAAAAAGGCCGTCTTTCTTGCCCTGCTTGAAGGTGCCTTCGTAGGTGATGCCGTTCTTATCCACCTGCACGCCCGCGCCATCCTCCAGCCCGTCTACGAAGCCGCCGGTATAACGAGTGCCCTCGGTCATCACCAGCGAGCCCTGGCCGTTGAACTTGTCGGCTTTCCACTCGCCTTCATACAAGTCGCCCACCTGCCATTTATAGGTGCCATAGCCATCGCGGCTGTTGTCTTTCCACTCGCCGTCGTACACCGCACCGTTCGCCCAGGTGAAGACGCCGTGCCCTTCCTGCTTACCGTCTTTGAATCCGCCTACATATTTGTTGCCGTTGGCGTGGTAGTATATGCCTTCACCCGTACGCTCACCCTGCACGTAGTCTCCCTCGTAGCGGTCGCCCGTATGGAAGTAGTAGATACCTTTGCCATGCTGCATGTCGTTGCTCCACTGGCCTACATATTTGTCGCCATTGGCGTACTCGAAGGTGCCATAACCCTCGCGCATGTCGTTGCTCCACTCGCCGTCATACTTGCTCCCGTCGTTCCACGTCAGCACGCCTTTGCCATCCTTCTTGTCGTTCTTCCAGGAGCCCACATAGGTAGAACCGTTTTTCCACGTATAAGTGCCTTGGCCTTCGCGCTTGTCTTTCACCCACTGCCCGTCGTAGACATCGCCATTGTAGTAGGTCATCACCCCTTCGCCGTGCTGAAAGTCTTGCTCCCACTGGCCATCGTAGCGGTTGTTATTCATGAAGTAATAGACGCCCTTACCATGCTGCTGGTCTTGCATCCACTCGCCTTCATAGCGTTCACCATCGGGAAAGGTGTAGACGCCATAGCCCTGGCGCTTGCCTTTGACGTACTCGCCTTCGTAGACATCGCCGCTCTTAAAGACGGTGCGCCCCTTGCCGTTGGGCTTACGGCCCTTCATTTCGCCGGTATATACCGAGCCGTCTTTAAAGGTATAGCTGTCTATCCTTATCTCGGACGAGAATATGTTCTTTACTTTGTCGAAAAAGCCGGATTTCTTTTCTTGAGCCTCCAATCCTCCTTGGCATAAGAATGAGGTGAGGACTACTATATATAGGTATTTCATGCGCAAAAGCGGTTTTCTGTTTCAGCCTACAAATATACAATTAATCCCCCAATGCGAAACGGGGTGCAAGGGCTTTTTAAACTCATTTTGCACCGACTACAATCTCTCTTAAGTCTTCTTTACGCAAATACTTGCAAGCCAAGTCGCGTATTTCGGCGGGGGTAATGTCTTTCACGGCCTGCATGGCATCGGCAAAATACGTTTCGCCCAATCCCGATGCCTGCAGAAATATCCACCCGTCGGCTAAAGAGAAGGCCGACTCGCAGCTGCGGCACATATCGCCCAGCATATAGTTTTTCACCATGCCCAATTCTTCGGGAGGCACTTCCTCGTCCTGCAAGCGGGTTATTTCGCGGTAGACCTCAGCTATCAACGGCTCCACATAGCGATTGGCTGTCTCCGCACTGATGGCCAACACACCTTGGCCGGGATAGGATGCATAGCCGGCAGAGATGCCGTAAGTGTATCCTTTTTCTTCCCGTATGTTGGACATCAGCCTGCTGCCAAAATATCCGCCCAGCAAGGTGACCAGCACACGGAACTTCAGATAGTCGGGATGCAGGCGGTCCATGGTGAGCATGCCTATGCGCACTGCGCTTTGCAGCACCCCGCTGCGCTCCACAAAAATGCGCCGCCTTGCATCGGACACAGGTTGGCAAAACATTGAGCCGGGCTTCTCCAGACATTGCCCGAAGCTTTCTCTTCCAAACAGGGCCTCCACCCTGCGGATGCAGTTGTCCGTTATCCTTCCCGAAAGGTAGATGGTGCAGTTGCGGGCATGGTAATGACGGGCATAGAAATCGTGCAGCACCTCCGGAGTGATGCGCCGGTAGTCGGCTTCGCACACCAGCTGCCCGGCCGGATGCGCCTCGCCGAACAAAGCGTGTGCCAACTCCCGATGGGCCAGGAAATCTACTTTGGAGCTATTAATCTTGAACTGCCCCACGTTGGCATCGATGACCACCTTCAGTTCCTTTTCCGGAAAAGCAGGCTCCTTCACCATGCTTTCCAGTATGTCCAGCGTCTGGGGCAGGTATTTGTTCAGTGAATAGAGCGTGACATAAGTGTGCTGGGGTGCGCTAGACAGCTCGAGCCATGCGCCATAGTAATCTAACTGCTCCGCAATGCTGGCCGCGCTGTAACGCCGGGTGCCCTCACGCAGCATCCTGTTGGTCAGCAACGCCTGCAACGGTTGCGACTGATGCCAGCGTCCTCCTTCCATCACAATGTCCACACGCGTTACCTCGCTATCGCAGGCATCCAGAATGTTCAAGGCCACTCCGTTGGGCAGCGTCACACGCGTGGGGCGCAGCACTTCCAGCTGCGCAGGTTCGCAAATGTCCGGTTGTATGCTTCTGTCTAACATAGGCGTTACTTCAGTTCTTCCAATCCCCGCACAATGTAAGCACGGCGCAAGTCTTCGGGTTTAAACACTTCCGAGTCGCACATCAGCAGGTCTATATCCAGGCGGACAATGTCGCGCAGCTTATCGCCCGACCGGCGGCCTGCTTCCCGCTCAATGGCCTTTAAGCGCTCGTTCACTTCGCACGGAAGACTATCGGAGACGAAACGCGCCACCTGGTTGGAGAACATATCCGGCCGGTGGCAAGCCAAAGGCACGGTATCTTCCTCGCGGGCAAAACGGATTCCTACAAACATTTCGGCCAGCCGCCTGCGGGCCAGCGCCATGTTTTCCTGCCGATGTTCGTTGCTCCCTATGCAGATAGTATAAACCATTCGCCCCTCACCTGTGTCAGTTAAAAAAGTCGTCCAGGCCGGTCACCGTCTCTTCTTCTATAATCTCGCCATTATCGCCACCCACCACGGCGTCCTTGCAGGGGTCGTAGCCTTTGGGGATGTCGAATGTGTCGGCCTCGTTATAGCCCAGCGTCTTGTCATCGAATACCTTGCGCATGTACTTTGTCCAGATGGGCAATGCCATGGAAGCACCTTGCCCGTGAATCATGGTGTCGAAGTGGATGTCGCGGTCTTCACCGCCTACCCAGCAGCCAGACACCAGTGAGGGAACAAAGCCCATGAACCAGCCATCGGAGTGGAAATTGGTAGTGCCGGTCTTGCCGCCCATCTCGGCCTTGATGCCCAGGCGACGCACACGGATGGCTGTGCCTTCGTCGACCACCGACTTCAGCATCACCAGCATCTTATAGGCACTCGACTCGCTGATGACTTCCTGCATCTCGGGCAAGAAAGTGGCCAATACATTCCCATCCCCGTCTTCAATGCGCGTCACGAACAGCGGGGCCACTCGGATGCCTTTGTTGGGGAAAGCAGTGTAGGCGCTTACCATCTCGCCCACCGATATTTCGCATGGCCCCAGGCAAAGGGCTATGGTGGGGGCAATCTCGCGGTTGCGCACCCCGAAGTTATGAAGCAGGCGCTTCAATTCATAGGGATTCAGCTTACTCATCAGGCGGGCCGTAATCCAGTTGTCGGAGTTGGACAGGCCCCACTTCAAGGTCACCATTTCGCCATAGCGCTTCTTGTTGGCATTGCGGGGAGCCCAGACCTTGCCATTCTCGTCAAAGCCCTGGAACTCTACATGACGCATCTCATCGCAAGGCGAAAAGCCGTTCTCCATGGCCAGCGTGTACACGTAGGGCTTCATGGTAGAGCCTATCTGGCGCCGTCCCACCATGGCCATGTCGTACTGGAAGTAATGGTAATTGGGGCCTCCCACGTAGGCCTTGACATAACCGTTGTGGGGGTCCATGGACATAAAGCCCGCACGGAGGAAGAATTTATAGTAACGGATGGAGTCCATCGGCGTCATAACGGTATCCACCACTCCATTCCAACTGAATACGGACATCTCTTCGGGCGTGTCGAATGCCTTCCGGATTTCTTCTTCCGAAGCGCCGGCCTTTTTCATCAGACGGTAGCGGTCGGACTGACGCATGGCGCGCCCCAATATCTCGTCGACCTGCTCTTGCGTCAGGCGGAAGGTATAAGGTGCTTTCTTCGCTCCTTTCTTTTCCTTGAAGAAATAACCTTGCAGTTCTTTCAGATGGTCGGTCACGGCCTCCTCGGCATACTGCTGCATGCGGCTGTCTATGGTGGTGTAGATTTTCAGCCCGTCGGTGTACAGGTTGTAATGCTTGCCATCTTTCTTGACGTTCTTGTTGCACCACCCGAACAAGGGATTGTTTTCCCAGTCGAGCGAATCCTCATAATATTTCTGCATCTGCCAGCCCCGGTAGTCTGCCTTGTCGGGCTTCTTGGCCGTAAGCACGCCGCGCAGGTATTCGCGGAAGTAAGTGGCCAATCCCTCCTTGTGGTCCACCCGGTTGTATTTCAGCGTCAAGGGCAATGCCTGCAGGGAGTCGTATTCCGCCTGCGTGATGTAGCCGGCTTTGCGCATCTGGTCGAGCACTACGTTGCGCCTGCCGCGCGAACGCTCGTTGAAGCGGAGCGGATTGTAGAGCGAGGGGTTCTTGCACATGCCCACCAACGTGGCGGCCTCCTCTACCCGCAAGTCCCGCGGCTCGCATCCAAAATAGGTATGGGCAGCCGTCTTGATGCCCACGGCATTGTTCAGGAAGTCAAACTTATTGAGGTACATCGTCAAGATTTCCTCCTTGGTGTAATACCGCTCCAACTTCACAGCTATCACCCATTCGATGGGTTTCTGGAAGAGGCGCTCCATCACATTGTCCGCACTGGGCGAATAGAGTTGCTTGGACAGCTGTTGGGTTATGGTGCTTCCGCCTCCGGCATTCTTCTGCATCAGTATGCCGCGCTTCACCACGGCACGGAACAATGCCTTGGCATCGATGCCCGAATGGTCGGCAAAGCGCACGTCCTCCGTAGCAATCAACGCATTGATGACGTAAGGCGACAGCTCATTGTACCCTACATACACGCGGTTTTCCTTACTGTAAGAATAGGTGCCCAGCACCTTACCATCGGAAGAAAATACTTCAGTGGCAAATTTATAGTTAGGATTCTCCAAGTCCTCCACCGGAGGCATATAACCTATCCATCCCTTGGCTATGGCCCAAAACAACGCCACACATGCCAGCACGCCTAGCGCCAGCAGCCCCCACAGGACTCTAACAATGTTCTTTATCATAATAAATGTAAAACAAATAACTACATCATATTGTGAGCGGACAAAGTTAGGGAAAATCTGTGGAAAAACCACTGAAAAATACGCAGATTAACCTTTGAGGCTTCACAGCCCCCTCTCCACGCACTTGCCTATCAAGACTTCTGTTCCGGTGTTTGCTTTAAGAAATTCATAAACTCATTGCCCGTGATGGTTTCTTTCTCTATCAGGAATGTAGCAGCCCGGTGCATAATGTCTATATGCTCGGAAATGATGCGCTTGGCTTTCTCGTGAGCTTCCTTGATTACACGCAAGACCTCCTTGTCGATGTCGGAAGCCGTTTCGGAAGAACAGGTGAGCGAACTGTCTCCGCCCAAATAGGCATTGCTTACCGTCTCAAGAGCCATCATATCATACTTCCCGCTCATTCCGTAACGGGTTATCATCGCGCGCGCCAGTTTCGTAGCCTGCTCTATGTCGTTGGAAGCACCTGTGGTGACGGTATTGCATACGATTTCTTCGGCTGAACGCCCGCCTGTCAGGGTGACGATGCGGTTGAACAGCTCTTCCTTGTCCAGCAGGAAATGTTCCCCGCTATCCACTTGCATCGTATAGCCCAAAGCTCCGGAGGTGCGCGGAATGATGGTGATTTTGTGTACCGGTGCGGAATGGGTCTGCATAGCCGCCACCAACGCGTGCCCGATTTCGTGGTATGCCACGAGTTTCTTCTCCGTGGCGGACAAGACGGCATTCTTCTTTTGCGCACCGGCCAGTACCGTTTCAACGCTTTCCTCCAAATCGGAAGTTGTCACCGACTTCCGTCCCATACGGACGGCACGCAAGGCGGCCTCGTTTACGATGTTGGCAAGTTCGGCACCCGATGAACCTGCCGTGGCACGGGCTACGATGTCCATATCTATGCCCTCGTGTTTCACCTTTTTCAGATGTACGGCAAGGATGGCTTTGCGTCCTTCCAGGTCCGGCAGTTCCATCTGTACCCGGCGGTCGAAACGTCCGGGACGGAGCATCTCCGGACGATTGGTTGCAGCCAAGATAACCACGCCTTTCCTGCCATCGAAACCGTCCATTTCCGTCAACAACTGGTTTAAGGTCTGTTCGCGCTCGTCGTTACCCATTCCCGTGTCGCGCCGTTTGCCGATGGCGTCAATCTCATCGATGAAGATGATGCAGGGCGCTTTCTCATTCGCCTGCTTGAACAGGTCGCGCACCTTGGCAGCTCCCATTCCAACGAACATCTGCACGAACTCCGAACCGGAGATGGCGAAAAACGGCACCTTGGCTTCGCCCGCCACGGCACGGGCAATCAATGTCTTTCCCGTTCCCGGAGGACCGACCAGCAACGCGCCTTTGGGCAGCGAGGCACCTATCTCGGTATATTTTGCCGGATTGTGCAAGAAGTCAACAATCTCCTTCAAGGTCTCCTTGGCTTCATCCTGCCCGGCTACATCGGCAAAAGTGGTCTTGATGTCCGATTCGGCATAAATCTTGGCACCGCTGTTTCCGAACGACATAAAGTTTCCTCCGCCTCCCAGCCTGCCCAGACTCTTGCCCGCCTGCCGCCAGATGAGGTAAAATATCAGACCGGGAAGTATCCACATCAATAAGAAGTTCAATATAGGAGAGTTCTCTTGCGGCACAACCTGATTGAAGGCAATCTTGCGGTTTTCGTTCGGGCTGTCCGCATTCAGCAAGCGGTCTACCAATTGCGGGTCATTGGTCGCTCCCGTCTGGTAAGCATTAGTCTTGCCACTTTCTTCTGCCGTGAAATAAATATGACCGCTTTTAATGGCGACTTCTTTTACCAAGCCGCTGTCCACCTTATTAATAAAGGTACCATAATCGGTGTCCTTAATCTGCCGTTGGGCAATGTTCGGAAAGATAAGCCCGTTCAGCAACAGGACAATCAGGATACCCCAGAAGAATCCCATAAACGGATTTATTTTCGGGGTGTTCGTTGAGGGTTGTTTCATTTTGTTCTGATTCATCATTGTTGTTTGTGTATGGTTAGGTTATTTATACCTTAACTTCGAGTTTATTGTTTTCCGAAAGCCCAGCCAAGGGTCAATCCTACGTCCCAAATGTAGTTGGAAGAATAGCCGCCTGCAGGCACGCCGTCCAGCTGCCTGCCCGTCAGGAAATGGATGTTGGTGTAAATGCCTGCAAAGAAGTTACGCGTGATGCGGTAAGCAGACTCCAGGTTGGCTCCTACGCCGAAATGCCAGCGTGCACCGGCTTCCAGCACATGGTCTCCGCCTTCAATGGGGCGGATAGTGGCTTTGGTGCCGATAGCGGAAATGGAAGGGGCGACTTCAAGCGTCCACCGGCTGTAGCGTGTCCGCTCATAGAATCCCAAGAGGTTAAAGTTCAACTGCGCAGTGTAGCGCTGGGTGAAGACATCGCTCTGCAAGTCGCCGAAACGCCATCCGTTCAACAGTATGTCTGCCTGACTTTCACGTGAACTCAAATGTTCCCGCCCCCATAAGGCTTGCCCTTCCAGCGAAAGCACAGGATTAAAACGATAACCCACATAAGGAATAACATTCCATCCAAACCGCGCTCTGTCCGTACCGAAACTAGTAAACGTGCTTACGGCAAAGGGGAAACCTGTCTCTACACCCACATACCAGCCTTCCAAGTCGGCTTTATCCAACTGGTTTCCGGCATCGCGTGCCACTGCTTCCTGCGGGAACAGCACGCAAAGAAGGGATGCTATTCCCAACATTGATAACTTTATACGTTTCATAATCTCTGTCAATTGCTTTTTCACCCTGCAAAGTAACGGCATTCTCAGAATATCCGGGTGTTCCATACCTATCCGACTCTATTCCGAATGTCACATTTTGAACGTATTGTTTTGATTTATAACTTTTTCTATCCCCGCACACTCATAGCCCGACATTTCTACGCTGCAGCCCAAGCACGGCCATGCAAGGCCTTAAAGGCCAGGAAGCAGGGCCTTAAAGGCTACGAAGCTACGCTTTAAAGGCCAGGAAGCAAGCCTTAGAAGGCCAGGAAACGAGGCTTTAAAGCGTACAAAAAGAGCGGGAGGCACACCACTCGGTAAGTAGTGCACCCCCCGCTTTCTGTTATGAAGAATCTAAGGATATGTCAGCCTTTATCAGATGAACCAGCGTACATAGCAGAAGTCTTGGCGATGAGGCAGGTCGGGATTCTTCGGGAACATACGGTAAGAAACCTTGAAGCTTCCTGCATTCTCCAACTTATGATTCAGCTGGAAGGTGTACAGGTTGCCCTCTTTCTTCACCACCTTGAACGGCTCTACGGAGTAGATGTGCTGCTTGCCATCCTGGCCGGTGTAGGTAGTCACCAGCTCCAGGCCGATGGCATCGTTAAGGCCTTTCTCGTCGATGACGAAGGTGATGGTGTAGTCCTTGCCGCTCTCGATGGAACCGGTCTGCACATCCTCCGGTTTCTGGGCGGAAACCACCTCGATGCTATCCCACTTGGCCACCACTTCTTCCTTCCATGCGGCAATCTCCTTGGCCTTCTCGTAGTTATTGGCAGCAAGGGCATGGAAACGCTTGGCCTCCTTGGTGTAGAACTTGGCATAATAGTCGTCCAGCTGGCGCTTCATGGTGTAGTGCGGAGCAATCTGGGCAATGGAGTTCTTGATGGTTCTGACCCAACCTTCGGAATAGCCCTTCTCGTTGCGGGCATAGAACAAAGGCAGAATCTTCGTCTCCAGAATGCTGTAAATGGTAGCGGCGTCCAGCTGGTCTTGATGGTCTTGGTTCTGATACGTGCGCTTATCCGTCAAAGCCCAACCGGCACCTTCGCGGTAGCCTTCCAGCCACCAGCCGTCGAGCACGGAGAAATTAACCACACCGTTCATCAGCGCCTTTTCGCCAGACGTACCGGAGGCTTCCAACGGACGGGTAGGCGTGTTCAGCCAAATGTCGACACCCGATATAAGGCGGCGAGCCAACTGCATGTCGTAATTCTCCAAGAAGATAATCTTGCCCAGGAATTCAGGACGGCGGGATACTTCGATAATGCGCTTAATCAACCCCTGCCCTGCGCCGTCGTGGGGATGAGCCTTGCCGGCAAAAAGGAATTGAACAGGATAGTCGGGGTTGTTGACAATCTTAGACAGACGGTCCAAATCAGTAAACAGCAGGTGGGCACGCTTGTACGTGGCAAAGCGGCGTGCAAAACCTATCAGCAATGCATTGGGATTGATTTTCTCGAGCAACGAAACAATGCGCGAGGGGTCGCCCTGGTTCTTCAACCACGACTCGCTGAACTGGCGGCGGATATAGTCGATAAGCTTGTTCTTCAGCTTCAGGCGGGTTTTCCAAATCTCTTCATCGGGCACGTTGTAAATAGCCTCCCAGATTTTAGGATTGGACTGGTCGTACCAGAAGTTCTCGTCGAAGTGGGCGGCATAAAGCTGTTTCCACTCCGTGGCGCTCCAAGTGGGGAAGTGCACGCCGTTGGTGACGTAGCCTACATGGTTCTCTTCGGGGAAATAGCCCTTCCAGATAGAAGAGAACATTTCCTGCGAAACTTTTCCGTGCAGCCAGCTTACACCATTCACCTCCTGCGAAGTATTGCAAGCAAAAACAGACATGCAGAAGCGCTCGCCCTTGTCGCCCGGATTGTTGCGTCCCAAGTCCATCAGGTCGTCCCAGCTGATACCCATCTTAGCAGGATAACCACCCATGTACTTGCCAAACAAGCCCTCGTCGAAATAGTCGTGGCCGGCAGGAACGGGCGTATGCACCGTGTACAACGATGAAGCACGCACCAGCTCAATGGCCTGGTCGTAGCTCAAGCCTTCGGCTACATAGTCGCAAATGCGTTGCACGTTGATCAGCGCGGCATGGCCTTCGTTGCAATGATAAACATCTTTCTTGATGCCCAGCTTCTTCAACAACAAGATACCGCCGATACCCAAAAGGATTTCTTGCTTCAAGCGGTTCTCCCAATCGCCGCCGTAAAGCAGGTGGGTAATGGGACGGTCGAACTCGCTGTTCATTTCATTATCCGTATCGAGCAAGTAGAGGGGAACGCGGCCTACATTGACACGCCAAACCAGGGCATGCACATAGTAATCCAAGTAGGGAACATCGACAATAACCTGATTTCCGTTCTCGTCCAGCACACGGTCGATGGGCAACTGGCCGAAGTTCTGAGCCTCATAGTTGGCTATCTGCTGGCCGTCCATGGAAAGGGTTTGAGTGAAATACCCATAGCGGTACAGGAAGCCTACGCCACACATATCCACATTGCTGTCCGAAGCCTCTTTCAGGTAATCGCCGGCCAAAATGCCAAGACCTCCCGAATAAATCTTCAAAACGCTGTTCAAGCCATACTCCATGCTGAAATAGGCCACAGAGGGGCGCTTGCCGTCAGGCTTCACATCCATATAATTACGGAACTTGGAGTAGACATCCTCCATTCTCCGCAAAATCACCTTATCTTTCGCCAAAGCTTCGAGCTTAGCGTAGCTCATTCGTTCGAGCAGAAGTACGGGATTCTGCCCGACTTCTTTCCAGAGAGAGGGATCCAAATCTCTGAACAGCTCGGTGGCTTCATAGTTCCAAGCCCACCAGATATTACGCGCCAGTTCAGACAATTTCTCCAATTCAACGGGTATGTGGGACTTAACATTAACGTCCCTCCAGTTGGGAGCATTCACATTACTCACTTTAATCTTCATGTCTTAAAAACTTTGATCCGTTAATTAAATTCTTACATATCCGAAAAAGGGAATCATGGCTTAAGTCATCCCCTCTTCAATCGCTCTACAGACTTGCGCAAAGCCAAGTCATAAGCCTCATAATAATATTGTATAAAGTGCTTCCACAAGGCCTGCTCTGCCACCTGGGCGGCACGCTGGCGGATAGTCTGCACCTCACGGGGTGTCTTGTCCGAGAATGAGGCGATAGTGTCCTTGATGCCATCGGCTACTTCCGAGTAGTTGTAGTCCGAGCGGTGCAACACTTCCACCCCGTCTTCTATGCCATGCTGATTTTTTAAGCTGTTCACCCACAAGCCAAAACCGGCCAAATCGGTAGTAATGGTAGGTACACGGAAAGCCACACTCTCCAACGGGGTGTATCCCCAAGGCTCATAATAAGAGGCATACACACTAAGGTCTTCACCAAGCACCAGGTCATAGTAGCTCTTGTTGAAAATGCCGTCTTTCCCATCTAGATAGCAGGGAACGAACATGACTTTAACCTTATCTTCGGGCGCATTGTTCATGCCTAAATACTTCAGCATGTCCAGCACCTGGTCGTGTGTCATATTATGCAACCAATGGGTGATGAAAGGACAATGTAAAGGCGTGGTAAACTTGTCGCGGCTCTTGAGGCGCTCACGCAAATCTTCACGCGCATCTCCCACCCAACCGGGAACGCTGACGAAGGCCAGCACATTCTTCTTCAAGTCTTTATCGCGATTCGAGCGGTTCATGGCCTCCAGAAAGACATCCAGGCCTTTGTTCTTAAACTCATAGCGCCCGCTTGTGCCTACAATCAAGGTGTCTTCGCCAAGGTTAGTGCCCAGCAAGCAATTGGCAACATGCAACATCGCCGTGCGGGCACGTTTTCTTTTACCGCCAAAAGTAATGCCTTTCGGGACGAAATCGTCTTCAAACCCGTTCATTAGAATCACATCGGCAGGCTTGTCGAGCAGCTCTTTGCATTCATTGTTGGTTATCTCGCTCACCGTAGTGAAGCAGTCCACATAATGAGCCGTCTGCTTTTCAATGGAGTGCTTGGATTGCATGTTCAACTCCTCGGCCATCTGGTCTCCATTGTAGGCAAAAAGATAATCATACAAAGGCTTGTTGTTGCTGGCAATAGAACGCCCGATGGATGTGGCATGAGTAGTAAAAATGGTAGCGATTTCGGGCACTGCCGTCTGCAGATAAAGTGCTCCCATCCCCGTCATCCATTCATGAGCCTGGAATATCACCTTGTCTGTTTCAGTCAGATTATAGCGGTAGAAACTCTCCACCACCTTGCCTGCAGCGTAGGCAAACATACACGATTCATCGTAATCGCCATAGGCATGAAGGGAATCGACTTGGTATCGGTTCCACATATCGGTATAAATCTCGTTCTTTTGGGAGAAGAAGGGCTGAAAATCTACTAAGATCACTATAGGTTCACCCGGAATGTTCCAACGACCGACACGAACGGACAAATGTTCGTTTTCTACAGCCCGCTTTTTCCATGCGGCGCACAGATTGTCCGACTCAGTAAACATGGGATTCTCTTTCCCTTGCCAGATATCGGGGCCTATAAAAATGATTCTATCACGGAACTTAGCCTGTAAAGTATTGGCGCGTGTAGACAAAACGGTATAAATGCCGCCCACTTTGTTACAAACTTCCCAACTTGCTTCAAATATATAATCGGGGGTTAGTAAGTCATCAATCATATATCCATTTTCATTAATGGCTGCAAAAGTACACATTATTCTTTGAAAAATAGGCTTCTAACCCGGAAAAATAAAAGCTCACCCGAAAAAAATCACTCAGATAAAAGAAGAATATACTCTGACGAGGGGTAGAAAGATTCCTTTTCCTATAATCCAATGCATTGCCCGATACCGCACACACGAAAACCGGCGATATCGGGCAATTCCATCACTCTTCTGTAAAAGAATAAAATTCAAGAAAACGCGTTATACCATCAAAGCAGCTACCAGGCCCAAAATAGCATAGAATTCGGGGAGAGCTGCATAAATCATGGTATTGGTCAGCACATCATGTCCTTGGGCAATGTTGGCAATACCGTTGGCACAAATCTGTCCTTGACGAATGGCAGAGAACAAACATACCAAACCTACGCCCAAACCGATACCCAACATCAGTGGACCGTCTGTAGTAAAATCGCGCGTACGCGACATCAGGAAGGCCACAAAGCCATAAAGGCCCTGCGTGGCCGGAATGGCAGAAAGCAACATGTAACTTGCAGACTTCGACGGATCTTTCTTCAAGGCACCTTCGGCCGCATTACCCGCAATCGTGGTACCAAAACAACTACCAATACCGGCCAAACCCAATACCAAGCCTAAACCGATATAACCTAAAATTTCATTCATAATGCTTCAATTTATTTGTTTTTTAATTAATACTAGCTATCCATTCTTCTTTGCAGAACCATTATTCTTTTACGGCAGCAAAAGGCTTATAGGCTTCGCCTTTGCCTTCGTAGCCCGAATTTTTGAAATATTCCACAAAGGTAAGACGCAAAGGATGTACAAATGCACTCAGGCAAGACATGGCGATATTCAAAGCATGCCCGAATACGAGAATCAGACCGCACAACAACCAGCCGATTACAGGTCCGGCCGCATCGTTGACCATAAAAGCAATTTGGTTGAACACGCCACCCAACATGCCGCCTGCCAGACCTAAGGCATACAGACGTATGTAAGAAAGCACGTCGCCACCAAGTCCCGTGGCCATGTTGTATGTATCCCACAACCCTGCGCCGATATTCAAGAATACGTTTCTATGCAGATTGTTGAGCAAATAGATGCCTATGCCGGCCACGCTACCTATAATGATGAAAGCCCACTGAGTAACATTGGCCGATATCACTTCAAAGAACGAAAGTCCGCCCGTGCAGATAAAGCCTATCACCAATAATAACCACCCCCAGTTGCTAATGGCTTCCTTGAAGCCATAGCGCACGGTTTGCACAATAGCCTTTATGGTCATGGCAAGGCAGACATGCACCACGCCAATCAAAAGGGCAAGCAACATCTGCTTATCGTAGGAGGTATCGCCAATCTTGCCCGTTATCATAAACTGCTTGATGCCTTCCGGCAAGTCGACATCCATCAACGACACTCCGAAGAACGTGCCGAAGATGGCACCGATAATAGTAGTGCCGATGCCCAACGATATGACCAGATTCATCATGCCGGCCAAAGACTTGGACAATTTACGCTTCAATATAAATCCCAAGGCTATCAGAACCAATCCGTAACCTGCATCGCCCATACAGAAAGCGAAAAACAGCGTAAAGAAAGGTGCAATAATAGGGGTGGGGTCGAACTCTGCGTAATCGGGCATGCCATACATCTTGGTCAAGACCTCATACAGGCGCACAAAAGCATTGTTCTTCAGCTTAATAGGTGCATTGTCTTCCTTGGTAGCCTTCCTTATCTGATAATATACATCAGAGGCATCGAGGAACTTGCGAACTTCTGCTTCATTTTCTTCAGGAATCCATCCTTCCAGCAAGATGACCGAGCCATCCGCCATCCATTCACTATTAAGGCGCACTTGCATCAAGTCTATGTCTTCCTGAAGCTGAAGATTTGCCTGCCCCAAGGTTTGGCAAAAGCGCCGGCAATATTCGCACAAGTCATCCGTTGCCTGCGCAATGAGTTTCTCCGTATTTTGCCGCTTCTGCTTCAATTCATCCAGACTCAACGAGGGTAAGCGCAAAGGCTCCAATGCATCTTCCTCGCTCTGAGCATCTCCCGGAGTTACGGTTATGAAATAGATGTGGGCATTTTCTTCCTTTACAACAATGGCATTGTGCTGCTCTCCCCACTCGGCATCATACTCTTTCGAAGGGCATGCATAAAAACGGATATGCCAGCCGGCATTGTCCAAGCGCTTGACAGCATCCCAATCAAAATTGCCCCAAACTTCCATTTGGGCGATGTCCTTGTCTATGCCGGGCAATTGCTGGTTAAGCTCCTGGATGTGCTCTTTACGCTCCTCATAACCGGCAACAACCTCTTCGGCAGAGACGTCGGCATGTACGTTCGCATCGGCCTTTTCCCCGGCCCGGGTTTGCATTTCTTGGAATATTGTTTTGTAAGATGCACGGCGCTGCAAGGCTTGTTGCAGCGTTTCGTCCATTTCGCCACGTTGCTGCTCCACCACATGCACCACTCCCAGTGCCCGCAGTTGCTCAAGAAACGCTTCATATTCCTTATGATAGATAAGGAACGATAATTTCTTCATTCTTGCAATCATGCTTCCTCCTCCTTTCGTTGTTCCTGATGGGACTTCATGATTTTCTGCGATGATTTGGACAGGTTCTCCTCGTCTTCCATAAAGCGCTTTATCTTCCGCAAAGCATCCTGATAGCCGGGTATCTGCACCTTTTCAAAGAGGTTCACTTTCTGCGTTGTCTTCTTGCGTGCATGTTCAAGCAGATTGAGCTTGGCCAGCGTGAACTCACGCTCTATGGCTGTCCGTGCCAATTCTTTCAGCAAATAAATGCCATCCGTATACCATTTGGGTGAGTTGAACATACTGAATGGGCGCACTTCAAACTCCACATTCTCCATCATGGGCACACGTACTCCGGCAATTTTTCGGACTCCCAGATGCACATCGCCCAATTTTATCAACGATGCGTCAAATTCACTCCAAAGGGCAAACATGGCTTCATAGGCTTGGATTTCTTTTTCCAACCTGGCTTCAAGCATTACGGCATCATTTTTGCAACGCTTTACCTCCATACGCAAGGCGCTCTCCTTATTTTTAATAATAGGAAGCGTGCGCAAACGTATCTTCAACTGCTTCTCGAGCTGCTGGAGCGAAGTCTTATTATACTGAAATTTTATCATAGGATAATCATCTCCTTCTCATTGTTTACTTTTTAGGCCAGAATTCATCTACCAAGTCTTTCTTGATGTTGACTTCTTCGGGCTTAAAGTATTTACCAAACAAGCTCCATGCCACATCCAGCATCTCCGTAGTATTCAGATTGACATCAATGGCAAGCAATTGGCTGGAATAATCTTTGGCAAAAGCAAGGGTGCGCTCGTCGTAGTTGGTCAGGTCGAACCCGTTTTCCTGTTTGGTCTTTGCATTGGCGGCATCAGCATACAGGCGCACGGCGGCATTCATTACCTGCGGATGGTCGCGGCGAGTCTTCTTGCCTGTAACCAATTGTTTCAAACGAGACAAAGAGCGGAACGGGTCAACAATAACCTTGCCTATATCGCTATCCCGGCGCAGGAACAGCTGGCCTTCTGTGATATAACCCGTATTATCGGGCACGGCATGCGTGATATCGCCGCCCGAAAGCGTAGTAACCGCAATGATGGTGATAGAACCGCCTGTAGGAAACTGCACGGCCTTTTCGTATATCTTTGCCAAATCGGAATACAATGACCCCGGCATAGAGTCTTTCGAAGGAATTTGATCCATACGGTTGGACACAATGGCAAGCGCATCGGCATACGAAGTCATATCGGTCAGCAATACTAAAACTTTCTCGTTGTGCTCTACTGCAAAATATTCGGCAGCGGTCAGCGCCATGTCCGGAATCAGCAAGCGTTCTACCGGAGGATTCTCCGTAGTGTTCATGAAGCAGACAATACGGTCCAACGCGCCGGCATTCGAAAAGACATTCTTAAAATACAGGTAATCGTCGTTCGTCATACCCATACCGCCCAGAATAATTTTATCGGTTTCCGCACGCAAGGCCACGGTTGCCATCACCTGGTTGAACGGTTGGTCGGGGTCGGCAAAGAAAGGAATCTTTTGCCCGGACACCAAGGTATTGTTCAAATCGATGCCGGCAATACCTGTGGCAATAAGTTCTGAAGGCTGCTTGCGGCGTACGGGATTGACCGAAGGACCGCCAATTTCCACTTCCTTTCCTTCTATTTCAGGCCCGCCATCTATAGGGTGCCCGAAGGCATCGAAAAAACGTCCGGCCAACTGATTGCTGACCTTCAGCGTAGGCGCTTTTCCCAAGAACACGACTTCGGCATTGGTAGGGATGCCTTCCGTCCCTTCAAATACCTGTAAAGTGATATTGTCACCCGCAATTTTCACCACCTGGGCCAATTTGCCATTCACGGTGGCCAACTCATCATAACCTACTCCCGTTGCCTTCAACGAACATGTAGCCTTCGTTATTTGGGCGATTTTGGTATATATCTTTTGAAATGCTTTTGCTGCCATCTCTTTTTCTATCCTTATTTAAAACGAATTTGTTATTTTAACCTGTTACGTTCAACTCTTACGTTCCTCAAGCAAAGCCTTCAATTGCATGCGGAAGTTTTCGTATTGCTCCGACTTGAATTTCGAGTAATTCATCTGCTTGCAGATGTTTATCATCTTCTTGAAATAATCCATCACTTCATTGAAGTTCTCGAACTGAAACTCCGTATGGCAAATGTCTATCACCATGTTCAGAATTTCTTCTTGGCGCTCCATAGAAGTTACCGCATCAATTTCATCGAAAGCATCCTGCTGAAGAACTACAAAGTCTATTAATTCAGATTTCCAGAAGATGACGTGATATTCAACCGGCACGCCATCATCGCCCAAGATGTTAATCTGTTCAGCAATCTCCTTTCCGCGCTGCAAGCGGGTCTTTATCTCGTTTACCTTGCTTATCCACTCGCTATTGATGCGCTGGCTTATATAGGCTTCAAACTCAGGGTATTCAATATACTTGGAATATGAATCTATCGGATTTACGGCCGGGTAACGCTTTTTATCGGCACGGTCTTGCTCCAGCGCATAAAAACAACGGGCCACTTTCTTCGTATTCTCCGTCACAGGCTCTTTCAAGTTACCACCTGCCGGCGAAACAGTTCCGATAAACGTAATGGAGCCCGTCTGCCCGTTGTTTAACACCACATATCCTGCACGTCCGTAGAAATTGGAGATAATGGAGGACAAATCCATAGGGAAAGCATCCGGTCCGGGCAGTTCCTCCATACGGTTTGACATTTCGCGCAATGCCTGTGCCCAGCGGGAAGTAGAGTCGGCCATCAGCAACACCTTCAGCCCCATGCTACGATAATATTCGGCAATCGTCATGGCTGTGTATACCGAAGCCTCACGGGCAGCCACAGGCATGTTAGATGTATTGGCAATAATAATGGTACGCTCCATCAGTTTCCGCCCGGTGTGCGGGTCGACCAGTTCTGGAAATTCAGTAAAAATCTCCACAACCTCATTGGCACGTTCGCCGCAGGCAGCTATAATCACAATATCGGCCTCCGCTTGCTTGGAAATGGCATGCTGAAGCACGGTCTTTCCCGTACCGAAAGGCCCGGGAATGAATCCTGTACCGCCTTCGACTATAGGATTCAGAGTATCGATGACGCGAACTCCCGTTTCCAGCAGTTTGAAAGGACGCGGTTTTTCCCGGTAATTGGTCATGGCACGCTTCACCGGCCATTTTTGAATCATGTTTACTTTTACCTCATTCCCGTCTTCATCTGTCAGAACAGCAATCGTGTCTTCTATGCAATAGTCTCCTTCATTCACAATCGACTTAACCGTGCAAGTACCCTTTTGGGTGAACGGAACCATAATCTTCAGCGGCTGGTGGTTTTCTTCCACCTGTCCCAGCCACGCAGAAGCTTCCACTTTGTCACCGGCTTTTACCAAAGGAATGAAATGCCATTTTCTTTCTTTATCCAAAGGATAAGTATACTGGCCGCGCTTCAAGAAAACGCCCTCCATCTTGTCCAGGTCATTCTGCAAGCCATCGTAATTTTTGGAAAGCATACCCGGCCCCAATGTCACTTCAAGCATGTGCCCCGTGAATTCTGCTTCAGCACCAACCTTTAAACCGCGGGTGCTTTCAAAAACCTGCACATATACTTGTGTACCTACTACCTTAATAACCTCTGCCATCAGTCTGTCGCCCCCAGTCAAAATATAACATATCTCATTTTGTGCCACTGGGCCATCTACGACAAGGGTCACCATGTTGGCTATTACGCCACTAACCGTTCCTTTTGTTGCCATATCTTACTAATATTTTTATCTGAATTCTTCGGGTATCTGGACTTCGTCCTTCAACGCGGCAATAATACTGCGAAACATCTTATTACCCTTCTCCTTATCCAACGGAATCCACCGCTCAATCATACTCAATTGTTGGAAAAAGACAATAATACGTTCAATTGTGAAATACTCAAATACAGAATGTTCTTCCAACCAATTCCAACGCAATTGGTCTATTTTCTTCTCCCGTTCTACCAAATCTTCCGTTTCGCCTGCCTTAACCAGCTGTTCCCAATAATCAATGCTACCTGAAAGACCAAAATCTCGCGCATTAGACGTGCGCAAAGCATCGCACACAGGCGTTTCTCCCACAATTTGTGAAGACACATCCAACTTATACTTGCGGGCTGTCAAAGCTATCAAGACATTGTTTACAGTAAGATTGAAGTCAAACCAATCTACCATAAAACGATTTTTACAGCGCAATGCATATGCATAGTAAAGTGCAGACAAACGGTCGTCCCACAGCACCGACGCATCCAAAGGCTCTTTAAAATATTCTGTCAAGAAAACAGACATGTAAGAAGGAAGCTGAGATTCAGACATTTCAGCACCTTCTTTCATCAAAGATATACCTTCCTGCAAACTGTCTTTTGAATAAATTCCCCGCAAATCTATCGCAGCATCCCTGTCTTTCAACAGCTTCAGCAAATTCTGATTATCAAATTGCAGATAAAACAAATCCAACAACTTGCGGTCTTGGCTTGACAAAAAAGGATAATACTCATCCCTAAAATCAGCCAATGTGCAATACAACTTATTGTCGTCCAAAGCCAATTCGGGAAGTCCGGCTATTAAGTAATAATACTTACCCATACCACCAAGAACAATTAAAAGAGCATTTCCACGATTTGCGGACGTAAGAACTCCTTAAAATAATTCATGAATTCCTCTTCACCAAAATTCACCTTATAAGAACCGTCAGCCGGTGAAATAGAAAACAAAGTCTTAATGCCATTAACTTGCTTTATCTCAACGCCCTTATCTAACAACGTTTTAGCCTTTGCCTCAAAGTATTTTTTCAGATTTTCCGCATCCGATGTCGAAATCACTATAGGCTCATCAACGCTCCATTTAGAGGCTAATGAGACAACGAAACTGTTAAAATAGTTCTTATCTTTAATGAAACCATCAACACTATCTGCCACTATCTTATCCGTAATTAAAGAAGAGATTTCCGATTTCAACGCATTTACAGCTTGGGAGGCAAACAGCTTCAGCTCGGATTTTGTGTTATCTTCCAAATCTTTAGCAGACTTCTGAGCAGCTGCAAGAAGCGCGTCAGCTTCCCGTTGCGCATCGTTCACTATTTTTTTGGCCTCTTCTTGAGACTGCGCAATTATTTTCTGCGCCTCCTCATTCCCCTTCTCTACCCCTTCACGATAAATCCTATCAGTCAGCTCTTGAATTTTGTTTTCCATAATAAAAAGGAATTATTATATTATTTTTCTTGATTCTATAACAATTAGCTATTCATTTTTCAAAAAATACGCCCCAAAAATACAAAAATACATTTGATATAAAGAAAAGAATTTGATAAGAATACACTAAGACTACTCAAACATTCGTGATTATTTCACTTTTATTACATTAATTAATCAATTCGTTTATCCAGTAGTTTTGCTTACACCACCACCGGGCAAGCCTTTCAAAGGCCGCGAGCAAGGGTTGAAACGCTCCCGGGCAGGCCCTTAATGCCTGCAGCGGCAACGCTCCATCACCCCCTCGCGC
>CASELH010000025.1 GCA_949288715.1 uncultured Bacteroides sp.
CCCAGCCAGAGCGGGAGCAGCAGCATAATCAGGATACATACTTTCTTCATCGTTTTATGGTTTTATGGGTTATAACGACGCAAAGGTCGGAAAGGGAAAACTGATTCTTGTTCAACCGCACTTCAACAAAAGCAAACGGATGTTAACGGGGACGGGAAGGGCAAGGCGGTACAACGTAAGTGGAAAATCCGTACCTTTGCACCCGCTTAAGCGAAAGCAAGCATCCAAACTCTTATACAGTATGCAGAACAAATATCTCTTCCGGCGTTACCTCCTCTTTGCCATCGCCCTGTTCATCAACGCCATGGGCATCGCCTACATCACCAAAGCCGCACTGGGCACCTCGCCCATCACCAGCGTCACCTACGTGGCCAGCATGTTCACCCCGCTCACCATGGGGCAGTGGACCATCATCCTCAACCTGCTCTTTGTCCTGCTGGAACTGCCGTTCATGACGCGGCGGCAAGTGCGGGAAGACCTCCGCATGTATCTCACACAGATTGTCATCACCTTCGTATTCGGCCTGTGCATCGACCTGTGCATGGGCATCATCCACGACCTGAACCCCGTCTCCTACCTCAGCAAGGTGGCCAACCTGCTTGTGGGCTGTGTCATCCTGGCCGTGGGCATCGCCCTAGAGGTGAAGGCGGACGTGGCGATGATGGCGGGCGAATACTTCGTCAGGGTGCTGGTGAAGAAGTTCCACCGCGACTTCGGCTACCTGAAGCTGGCCTTCGACTGGTCGCTGGTGGCCGTGGCCGTGACGCTGTCGCTCGTCTTCATGGGCGGGGTGTACGGCGTGAGAGAGGGCACGGTGATTGCCGCCCTGCTCGTGGGTCCCATCGTGCACTTCGTCAGCCCGTGGTATCGCTTCATCGACGGTTGGATAACGGACAAGCAAGCCGTGTCCATACAGTCGGCAGCTCCCGCCGAGGAAACACCGCACACGGTCATCACCATTGCTCGCGAATACGGCAGCGGCGGACACCTGTTGGGCGAGATGCTGGCCCGGGAACTGGGCATCAAGCTGTATGACAAAGAGTTCATCCACCTGGCGGCACAGAAGAGCGGCATCGACGAGGAGTACATCCGCCGCAACGAGCAGTCCATTCCCTCCTTCTGGCTGAAATGCATCCTGGCCGCCGGCAGCGAGGCGTCGCGCGAGCGCAGCCTGTCGCCGGACGATGTGCTGTTCGTGGCCGAGAGCAACATCATCCGCGAACTGGCAGCCCAAGGGCCGTGCATCATCGTGGGCCGTTGCGCCGACTACGTGCTGCAGGACCGTCCGCGCCTCATCAAAGTCTTTTGCTACGCCGATGCGCAGAGCCTCTACCGCCGCTGCACCACGGAATACGGCGTGCCTGCCAACAAGGCACAGGCGGAGATAGCCCGCGTGAACCGCAACCGCGTGGCCCACTACGAATATTACACGGGAGAAAAGTGGGGAGACCCGCACCGCTACGACCTGATGCTGAACACCGGAAGCATGGGACTGGAGACGGCCTGCGAACTTGTGGCGGGACTGTATCGGAAGGAGACGGCCGGGAAAGAATGACACAGGCACAGGAAGAAATAAAAAAAATTATTTCTACCTTTGCATCAGCTAACCCCTTAACAGATAAACGCATGAGCACAACCATATCAATAGAAAGCATTTTGCAAATGCTGCATCCCCTCAGTGCCGACAACAAGCTCTGGTTAGGCGAAAAACTGATAGAAGAAGCCAAGGCAGAGACGCACGCCCCATGCCAATACACCGTAGAAGAAATGGAAAGCCGCATTGCCCAAGCCGAAAAGAGAGCACAGCACGGCGACTGGGGGCTGAGCGACGAAGAAGCTAACAAAGAATTATTGGAAGCACTGCCATGGCTACAGTAAGATGGGATGCTCCTTGAAATAACATCAATTACATTATGGAAAAGACACCCGACTTCGACTACACCAAAGTCCCCAGCGACTACATCCACTGCTTCAACCATGAGTGCCCCCGTGCGGCCCAGTGCCTGCGCCACCTGGCGGGGCAGCACATTCCCAAAGACATCCCCATCGTGCGCTGCGTCAGCCCCTCCGCCTGGCCAAGCGATGCCGGCAAGTGCCCTTACTACTGCACCACGCAGAAGGTGACGCTGGCTTGGGGACTGAAGAATCTGGCCGACGACGTGCCCTATCAGCAGGCCATTGCCATCCGCCGCGCCGTGCGCCGCCTGTGGCCCCATACCAGCTACTCACGCATGATGCACTACGAGCGCCCCATCTTGCCCGAACGCCAAGAGGAAATTGAGCGCATCTTCGCACACTACGCGCCCGGCAAGCACGCCACTTACGACTATCTTACGGAAGAATACGACTTCTGGCAATAAGCTAAAGAACAACAAGTTAACATTCCCAGGATTTCCCATGGGCTGGGAAAGTCGTTCCCAGCGTTAGGGAACAGACTTCCCAGCGTCAGGGAACAAGCTTCCCAGTACCTGGGAACAGCCTTCCCAAGCACTGGGAACAACATACCCACAAGACATGAAGACAGACCCCACCCTATTCTTCTCCCCCTCAGCCATCAAGGCCGAGCTGCTCCGCCTGGCCCAGGAGGGCAACAAGCCCTTCACCCAGAGCCTCAACCCCGGCGTGCCGAACGTCCTCGGCATCCGCATCCCGCAACTGCGGGAATTGGCCAAGCGCATTGCCCGCGGCGACTGGCAGGCGTACCTGGCCACGGCGGACACGTATTATATGGAGGAACGGATGCTGCAAGGCATGGTGCTGGGCTGCATCCGTCCGGACGAAGATGTGGAGGTGTATCTGGCGCGGGTGACCCGCTTCGTGCGCCTCATCAACAGCTGGTCGGTGTGCGACACGTTCAAGTTCGGCGGCGGGAAGCGGTTCATCGAGGCGAATAAGGAGCGCCTGTGGGAATACCTAAAGGGTTGGATGCAGGCCGAGGGCGAGTACGAGATACGCTTCGGCGTGGTGATGGCGATGCAGCTGTTCATCGACGAGGAGCACATCCGCGAGCTGCTCCGCCTCTACGACGGCATCCGGCACCCGGGCTACTACGTCCGCATGGGCGTGGCGTGGGCCTTGTCCGTCTGCTTCGTCCGCTTCCCCGACCTCACGATGCGCTACCTGCGGGAGGGGAACACGCTCGATGACTTCACCTACAACAAGGCGTTGCAGAAGATTGTGGAGTCCTATCGGGTAGATAGCGGGGTGAAGCATGTCATCAAGGGGATGAGGAGGAAATAGATACTGATAAATGGCAGACTAAGAAATAATCCTTATCTTTGCCCCCAACGAATACACATATATATCATATAGCTATGGCAACACCCCGTTACAAACGCATCCTCCTCAAGCTCAGCGGCGAGAGCCTGAAGGGAGACCAGCCGGGCATCTTCGACGACCGGCGGCTGGTGCAATACGCCGAACAGATTAAGGAAATACGCCAGATGGGCGTGCAAGTGGGCATCGTCATCGGCGGAGGCAACATCTTCCGCGGACTGAAGGGCGCCATGCAGGGCTTCGACCGCGTGAAGGGCGACCAGATGGGTATGCTGGCCACCGTCATCAACAGTCTGGCCCTCAGCTCGGCCCTCGCGGCACAGGGCGTCAAGGCCCGCGTGCTGACCGCCGTGCGCATGGAGCCCATCGGCGAATTCTACAACAAGTGGCGCGCCATCGAGTGCCTGGAAGCAGGCGAAGTGGTCATCATGTCCGCCGGCACGGGCAACCCCTTCTTCACCACCGACACCGGCTCGTCCCTGCGCGGCATCGAGATTGAAGCCGACGTGATGCTGAAAGGCACCCGCGTGGACGGCGTCTACACCGCCGACCCGGAGAAAGACCCCACGGCCACGAAGTTCACGGACATCACCTACGACGAAGTCCTCGCCCGCAACCTCCGCGTCATGGACCTCACCGCCACCTGCATGTGCAAGGAGAACAACCTGCCCATCATCGTCTTCGACATGGACACGCCGGGCAACCTCCTGAAAGTCGTCAGCGGCGAGGAAATCGGGACGCTGGTGCATAACTGACCTTTCTTTCTCCCATGCTCAACAAGGACAAACAGCTCAAGATATACTACTCCATCGGCGAGGTGGCACAGATGTTCGGCGTCACGGAGAGCACCCTGCGCTTCTGGGAGAAAGAGTTCCCCCAGCTGGCACCCAAGAAGGCCGGGCGCAACGTGCGCCAATACCGCAAGGAAGACATCGAGACGGTGAAGCTCATCTACCACCTCGTCAAGGAGCGCGGCATGACCCTGCCCGGAGCCCGCCAGCGCATGAAGGACAACCGCGAAGACACCCTGCGCCGCTTCGAGCTGGTGGAACGCCTCAAGGCCATCCGCGAGGAGCTGATGAACATGAAACTTGCCCTCGACACCTTCACCTACGAGGATGTGGAGAAACTGAAGGAAAACATTAAGGGAATTAAAAATTGAGAATTGAGAATTAAAAATTGAGAAATAAAAAATAGGAGCGAGCAATTCCCCCTTGTATTAATTGAGAATTGAGAATTAAAAATTGAGAAATAAGAAATAGGAGCGAGCAATTCCCCCTTGTATTAATTGAGAATTGAGAATTAAAAATTGAGAAATAAGAAATAGGAGTGAGCAATTCCCCCATGTATTATTTCTCAATTCTTAATTCTCAATTCTCAATTTACTAATTCTCAATTCCCTCAGTCTTCTACTCTCGTTACCTGCTTGATGTTCTTTATTTGCTTCAGGTTGTTGCAGATGGTGCGCACGTCGTCCACATCGTGCACATAAAGCTGAATCTTGCCCTCGAAGATGCCGTCGTTGGTACCGATGTCCAGCCGGCGGATGTTCACCCCGAGCTGGCGCGAGATGACCTGCGTCACTTCGTTGAGCAGCCCCATACAGTCTATGCCCTGAATGTAGATGGTCACTACGAACGACAACTCCTTGTGCGTGTCCCACTGGGTGGCGATGATGCGGTTGCCATAGCTGCTCTTCAGCTTGACGGCCACGGGGCACTGGCGCTTGTGTATGATGACGCGGTTGTTCTCGTCTATGTAGCCCAGCACGGCATCGCCGGGAATGGGATGGCAGCACGGGGCCATGATGTAGTCTTTGGAGATGGTTTCTTCGGTGAGCTTCAGTATTTCCTTTGTATTAATCTTCTTGTCGGCAGCGGGAGCCGGTTCATCGGCCTGCTTCGTGTCTTTGCTTTCCTTGTTGTCCTTGCCGAAGGAGAAAGACAGCAGCTTCTTCCAGTTCTTGCTCTGCTTCTCGCGGAAGGCGTCGCGGTCGGCATCGCCCAGCGTCACCTTGCCGTTGCCTATGGCCACGAGCAGTTCGTCGTGGGTGTGGAAGCCGTGCAGGTGGGTCAGCTTGTCGAGGGCGGCATCGTCCAGCATGATGCCCGAGCCGTCGAAGAAGTCAGCCAGCATGGCCTCGCCCTTCTTCTGGTGAGCCTTGGCCTCGCGGCGCAGGTAGAAGTCTATCTTGGCGCGGGCGCGGGCCGTGGTGACGAAGCCCAGCCACTCGGGCTGCACGCGCTGCGCCTTCGAGGTGAGCACCTCCACCTGGTCGCCGCTCTGCAGTTTGTGGCTGAGGGGCACGAGCTTGTGGTTCACCTTAGCGCCGATGCAGTGCGTGCCCAGGTCGGTGTGCAGGGAGAAGGCAAAGTCGAGCACGGTGGCATTCTGCGGCATGGTCTTGAGGTCGCCCTTGGGCGTGAAGACGAATATCTCGGAAGCAAAGAGGTTGAGCTTGATGGTGTCGAGGAAGTCGATGGCATCGGGCTGCGGGTCGTCCAGAATTTCCTTGATGGTCTTGAGCCACTTGTCCAGTTCGCCCTGGTCTTCGCTGCCGCCGCCCTCCTTGTACTTCCAGTGGGCGGCAAAGCCCTGCTCGGCCACATCGTCCATGCGCTCGCTGCGTATCTGCACCTCTATCCACTGGCCGTTGTTGGCCATGAGGGTGACGTGCAGGGCCTGGTAGCCGTTGCTCTTGGGGTGGCTCACCCAGTCGCGCAGGCGGTCGGGATGGGGCTTGTATATCTTGGTGAGGGCCACGTAGATGTCGAAGCAGTCGTTCAACTCCTCCTCCATGTTGCGGGGGGTGAAGATGATGCGCACGGCCAGCACGTCGTACACCTCCTCGAAGGGCACATGCTTGGTCTCCATCTTCCGCCAGATGGAGTAGACGGACTTGACGCGGGCCAGGATGCGATACTTCAGCCCCATCTTGTCCAGCTGCTCGCGGATGGGGGCAGTGAACTCGCGGAACACCTGGTCGCGCTCGGCGGCGGTGGCCTGCAGTTTGTCTTCGATGGCTTTGTATTCGTCGGGGTGTTCGTACTTGAAGCTGAGGTTCTCCAGCTCGGTCTTAATCTTGTTCAGGCCGAGGCGATTGGCCAGAGGGGCGTAGATGTAGAGGGTTTCGCCGGCTATCTTGTACTGCTTGTTGGGCAGCATGGAGCCCAGGGTGCGCATGTTGTGCAGGCGGTCGGCTATCTTGATGAGGATGACGCGGATGTCGTCGCTCATGGTGAGGAGCAGTTTCTTGAAATTCTCCGCCTGGGCCGAGGCGCGGTCGCCGAAGATGCCGCCGGATATCTTAGTCAGCCCGTCCACAATCTGGGCAATCTTGGGGCCGAAGATGTTCTCAATGTCCTCCACGGTGTAGTCGGTGTCCTCCACCACGTCGTGCAGCAGGGCGCAGCAGATGGAGGTGGAGCCTAGGCCAATCTCCTCGCACACTATCTGCGCCACGGCAATGGGGTGCATGATGTAGGGCTCACCGCTGCGGCGCTTCACCCCCCGGTGGGCCTGGTTGGCGAAGTTGAAGGCCTTGGTGATGATTTCCACCCGCTTGCGGTGCTTGGTGTGCAGGTAGGTGTCGATGAGGTGGTCGAAAGCTTTCTGAATCATGGCTTCTTCGGCCTGTTCCTTTTCCTTGAGGCTGAGTTGTTCGTCCATAGTCGTGTGCTCCTCTGTGTTATTGTTGATTTTTAGGATTGTGCAAAGTTATGAATTTCCACACAGCCTGCAAGCGTTTGGGCGTTTTTAATGCACAGAAGCCCCAAGTTCGTGTAAAAAAGGGCACGAACTTGGGGCTGCGAGGGGCAGAGCCGTCATCGTCACCGCACCACCATGTTGGCGCCGCCCGTGGCCGTGCCGCCCGTCTGCCAACCCGTGATGCTGAACTGGTCGAGGTTGATGCCCGCCTTGTTGGCCGTCAGCGTGAAGATGTATTGGCGGCCGCTCTCCAGCGTGAGGTCGCTGGTGGTGCTCAGCGTGTAGGCATAGTAAGTGGTGTTGTCCGGAGCCACGAGGCGCACAAAGGTGTCGCCGCGCCCGAAGCTGCTGCCCGGCAGCAGGATGGCGAAGTAAGTGTACTCCCCGCTGCCGCCCGTGCGGTAGGGGGTGATGGCCGTGAGCGTCTTGGCATCCTGCCCGGTGGAGGCTGCGATGGTGCCGTCCGTCACGTCCATGCTGCCGGTAGCGGGGATGGTGCCGCCCACAATCTCCAGCGTGGGGGCAAGCTCGTCCACCTCGGCATCCGTCATGTCGGCGCCCGGCGAGAGGTGGACGACGATGCGCGCCATGCGGTGCTCCAGCTGCACGGTGAGGGAGTTGTTGGTGGCCCGCGTGGGTGCCGATACGCCCCACAGGTAGTCCGCAGCCTTGTAGCCCGCGCCGCTGTCCTTATGCTGGTCGGCCGCCACGGCGACGGCCTTGGCGGTGGCGGTGCTGCTGTTCAGCGCGGCATCGTAGGGGTAGTAGGCGTGGAAGGTGTGCCACTGCGAGATGTTCTGCCAGTACAGCGTGCCGCTCCACGCGCCCCCCGACTGCTTGGCAAAGGGCTCGTTGTCCACCGCCGCGCCGGTACCTATGGCCGACGGTTTGTCGTCCGTATTGCCTGTAGAGAGGTAGACGCCCACGCGGTCGCCCGCCTCGAAGGTTTCGCCCGTCTCGGCGATGGTGGCGCGGGTCACCACGCCGTCGGTGCTGAAGTTGAGGGCAATGGGGCGGTCCATGTCCACCCCGTCGTCGTTAGTGCACGCCCCCAAGCCGATGGCAAGGGCTGCCGCAAAGTAGAGTAAGGATTTCTTCTTCATGAGTAGTTGATAGTGATGAATTGATTAGTGATTAGTAATTATTTCAAATGGCCAGGCGGGGAAACAAAAACCGCCTGCCCAGTGCGTGGATGTTCGCACGGGGCAGGCGGAATAAGGGATGGAAAGGGATTTGATTAAGCCTGTTTCATCATTATCTCAAAGTCACTGCTTCCGTTCTTCATAATGCTCTTGTCTTACGGCTTCTACTTCGCGGGTAATGTCGTCCAGGCTCAGCTCATTGGTGCGGACGGAGCGGAGCAGGCGGTCGAATCGGCTGACGAATAGAGATTTGCGCAAGCGGTCGAACACTTCCAGCTTGTCTTGCTCGGGCATGGCTTGCAGCATGCCGAAGAATTGCTGCTTGCTGATGTTCAGTTGAATAGTATCCATACAGTTTCCTCCTGTTACGTTAACTTCACAGCGCAAAGGTACGAAAACCTGCCGGACTTTCTCCGTTCTCCTTATTCCTTTTTTGTTTTCCAGTCTGTCATAGAGCGATGTACAGGGTAGCGGAAGAATGCAGATTCTTCATTCTTCGTTCTTCATTTACCCCAGCTGGTGGTCGCCGTCGTCCTCGCCGCCGGGCTCGGTGCCGGTGCCGGGTGCCACTTCAAGCCCTTTGGCCAAGCGGTAGCTTTTGAGGGAGCCGTACTTGATGCCGTCTTCCACCACGCCTTCGGCCTCGAAGGTGGCGGTCTTCAGCGCCTGCTTCAGCGTCTGCGAGGGGGTGAAGATGATTTTGGCGTTCTGAATCATAGTCTGCGCGTCGAAGTCGTCTATGTTCTCCACGCCCTTGCTGCCGAAGGAGAGGCGCAGCTTGCCCAGGTCGCCTATGGTGACGCTGATGCCGGAGAGGATGAGGGGGATGAGCTTCTCGCTGGCCACCTCCATGGCGTGCTTGAACTCGCCCTTGGAGAGCGTGGTGTCGGCCACGGCCATGCGGGCGGTCTCATCGGCATCCATGGCGCCTTTCGTGGCGGGGGTGGCATACCATATCATTTTCTTCTCGTCCCCGCTGGTGGGGTCAATGCGCTTGGTGTAATTGAAATTTGCTTTCATCGTTTTACTGTTTTTATATTGGTTATCAATATATTAATAAACTATCTACTATCCGTTGGAAAAATTCCAGGTGGGCGGTCAGAAAAATCCACCTGGGTAGTCACGGCTACCCACCTGGGCGGCGATTGCTACCCACCTGGGTAGTTCCGGCTACCCAGGTGGATTTTTCCAAGCGGCCGGGCGGGGAAACAGAACCGCCTGCCCGATGCGCAGTTATGCACACGGGGCAGGCGGAATAGGGAGAATGGAGAGAGGTTATTAAACTTGTTTCATCATCATCTCAAAGTCGGTAAACGGAACTATGGATGTACAGCCAATGCTGTGCAACGACAGCAGGTCGTTGTCGCCACTGACCAAATAGTCAGCCCGGGCAGCAATGGCCGTGTAGAGCAGGTAATCGTCCTTAGGGTCGCGGCAGAGCGGCGGGCCTTGTTCCGGCTTTACGAACAAGGCTGCTTCGCAAAGCAGGTCGAGGAACTCTTCCGCCTGCGCGGCGGGGATATACTTGCGGATGCGCGGGCGACCCAGCACCTCGGCCAGTTCGCGCAGTTGTGCTTCACAAGTCACCACTTCTATCTGCCCGCTGTCCATGTGGCGGTGCAGACCCGACAGCCGTTTCCCTATCAGAAACGAAATCCAAATGTTGGTGTCGATGACAACACGACTCGGCGGCTCACTGCTTCCGTTCCTCATAATGCTCCTGTCTTACAGCTTCTACTTCGCGGGTAATGTCGTCCATACTCAGCTCATCGGTGCGGACGGAGCGGATCAAGCGGTCGAACCTACTGACGAATAGCGATTTGCGCAGGCGGTCGAACACTTCCAGCTTGTCTTGCTCGGGCATGGCTTGCAGCATGCCGAAGAATTGCTGCTTGCTGATGTTCAGTTGAATAGTATCCATACAAATTTCCTCCTGTTACGTTAACTTCACCGCACAAAAGTACGAAAATCCTGCCGGACTTCCCCAGTCTCCTTATTCCTTTTTGTTTCCCAACCTGTCAAAGAGCGTTCATATATGCTGCCGTCACCGCCCGGAGCATCAGCCACGGGCGCGGGGCAAGCTATTGTTCCCTGCCCACCCCAGAGGCATCATACACCACCGTCTTATCCAACGTCTCACCCGTGTAACAATAGACGGTGCTGCTTTTGATGCTACCGCCCACGCCAGGATTGATGGTGCTGTTGGCAGCGAATAGTGAAGGGTCATCGTATTTTGCCGGCCAGCCGATGTAATCGCATGTATAACCTGGATCGTCCCTGTGGGCATGGATTTCGCTGTTGGAAGCAATGACATCGGGTATGTTTTTTGGATATTCTGCACTCGTGAAACCACAACCTATGCTAGGTACACTATAAGAATAAGCGGAAACAATTCCAAACGCATGGACCGTGGCACTGCTAATGGTTATTGTTCCACACGTAGCATTTCCTACGCTTCCTATGCCGGGTGCAAGATGGACGCCAAAGCCGTTTATTGTACTGCCATAGACTGAGACCGTTATGTTGCTAATATTGATGTTTCCGCAACTTATACCATTATAATCGTTGTCTGCTATGCAGCCTCCTATGCCGGGTCTGCCGTCACCACCCCTTACGGTCAATTCGTCATCCCGGCTGCTGCCCTTGATAGTTACAGTACTGCCTTCAGCCACGTAAATGCCCGCACCCTTGCTGGTGGAAATGTTATTGTTCTCACCCACAACGTAGATAGTCGGCGTTGCATTATTGGTTATATTGATAGCATTACCACTACCCACCGAGATATTGGCCTCGTCCAAATAAATGGTCGGCTTGCCTCCCGTTATGTTGATAGGAGTGGTACGGTCGCTGCCCCGCACCACGTAGGTGCCCTCGCCGCTGATGTTGCCCGTGGCATCCGTAATCTCCTGCGTGCCTTCGGGCATGGCTGTGTTCACATTGATGGTGATGGTGTACAACTGGGCTGCGCTGATGCGTACATCGTCAGCCAGCGTGGCCTGCACAGGCTCGCCGCCCTCGCTGGCCACCCGGAAGGAGTCGCCGGCCTGCAGCGTGCCGGGGCGCAGGTTGGCCTCCCAGCACTTCTGCCCGCCGTATTCGGCTTGCAGCATGGGGACGTATTGGGGAGTGAGGGTCCTGTCTTGCGCATCCAGCGCCCCCTGGGTGTGGGTGGATGAGGGGTAGCTACGCACGGTCACTGCCGTCACATCCTTGGCCTTGCTGCCCGCCAGCTGCACACGCACCTTGGCCAGCTGGTGGCGGAAGTTGAGGGATACGGGTTGCCCGGCGGTGGCGGTGGCGGCATCGGCTTTCAGCAGGTAGGCCAGGCCCTGGTCTTGGTGGGTGAAGTCTATCGGGGCATCGGTGGCGGGATGCCAGGCGGTGACCTCAGCAGTCTGCCCGGCACTCTGCCAGTACAGGGGTTGCCCGGAAGTCCACTTGCTGCCGTCGTAGGTATAGGTGGCCACCTCCCCGTTCATGCTGACGGCGATGGCATCGCCCGGGCGGAACTCGCTGCCACGGCCGTCGGCCGTCTCGGCCACGCGCGTCCAAGGCTGTGCCTCGCCGCCCTCCACACCGAGGGTGACGGCGGCTATCTCCAGCGGGTAGCGGCCTTCGGGCAGGGGCTGGGTGCTGCTGTCTTCCTCGCAGGAAACAGCCAACAAGAATATACAGAAAAGGAATATGATTTGATGAATCTTCGCCTTCATAAAGGTTTATTAGCTTGTTCGGCGACAAATGTATAAGATTTTAATACATAAACCAAGCCGCAACGATACTTTTTTCAGCGCGAAGAATGTTAAAAGTGGAAAGAGTGGGTTGGATTATACCTCGCCGGCCTGTCGGCGCGGCTCACGGCGGGTGTCCCATAGGGCGGCAATACGGATGGTCTGCCGCTGCTCGTCGATGCGGTAGACGAGCTTGAAATGCTTATGGATAACCATGCTTCGATATTGTCCCTTTCGGCCTGCCATCAAAGGCTCTACAGCCCCCATATAAGGATTACTTGCCAACAACGAAACATAGGACATCACACGAGTATAGAATTTCCGCATGGTAGAAGTCCCAAATTCTTTTTCTCCATACTCCAATGCCTGGTCTAACTGGCTCAGTGCTTTCTTATTCCAAATCACTCGCATAGCCAGGTGTATTTTTCTTTCATTCGTCTGTCCACCTCCTCGGCAGTGTATTCGCGTCCGGCGGCTTCGTCGGCTTCGCTCTCGTCTATCCAGGCGTTGATTTCATCCATGGTGTAGGGGCGCAGGGTTTCTTTCTTCTTTTCGCGAGCAAGGTATTGCTTCACCTTCTTCAGCAGGTCGAAGCTGTCTTCGGCCAGGATTTCGCGGGCCAGTTCGGCCTTGTAGGCTTCCAGTTCAAGGGTGTTCATAGTGCGGTCCTCCTTCTGTTTTCAGTTACCGGTATATCTTCAGCCTCCGCCCGGCGCGGATGTTGTTGCCTCGCAGCCCGTTCCACTCGCGCAGCTGGCGCACAGTGACGCCATAGCGGCGGGCAATGCCGCCCAGCGTGTCGCCCCGGCGGATGCGGTAGTACTCCAACTCGCCGCTGCCGGCCTTGGTGCCGGTCGGGACGGCCACGGTGCGACGGCCTCCCAGCAACTCGCTCCGGCGGTGGGCATAGATGGTGTCCTGCAAGTCGATGAAGCGGCTGACGGCCTCGTGCGGCAGGCGCAGCGTCTGGGGCTTGGTGTCGCCGGGGATGATGCTGCGGCGGTACTGCGGATTGAGACTCTTCAGCTCATCGAGGCCGATGCCGCACAAGTCGGCCACCTGCTGCAGGTGATAGCGGCGGTCCACCTGCACCGTGTCGGTCACGGCAGGGATGTCGGTCTGCATGGGGCAGATGTTGTGCTTGCAGTAGTAGGTCATCACGTAGTTGGCGGCAATGAAGGCGGGCACGTAGCCACGCGTCTCGCGAGGCAGGTAGCGGTAGATGGCCCAATAGTCCGTCTTGCCCCCGGCGCGGCGGATGGCCTTGTTCACGTTGCCCGGGCCGCAGTTGTAGGCGGCAATCACCAAGTTCCAGTCGTGGTAGATGTCATACATGTCTTTGAGGTAGCGCGCGGCCGCCCAGGTGGACTTCACCGGGTCGCGGCGCTCGTCCACCAGGCTGTTTGTCTCCAGCCCGTAGAGCTTGCCCGTGCGCAGCATGAACTGCCACAAGCCTGCCGCCCCCGCCCGCGACACGGCCGAGGGATTGAGCGCCGACTCGATGATGGGCAGGTACTTCAGCTCCAGCGGAAGGCCGTAGGCATCGAGCGCCTCCTCGAAGATGGGCATGTAGAAGTTGCACGCGGCCAGCATGAACGACACCTGTCCGCGCAGACGGCCCGTGTATTGGTCGATGAAGCGGCGCACCACCTCGTTGTAGGGCATCTCCATCACTACCGGCATGCGCGACAGGCGGTCAATGTACACCGAGTCAGGAAACTGCGGATTGTCCGGCGACGTGCTGCAGTCTTTCGAGGGGTCTATATAGTTGCGCGCATGCCAGTCGCCCAGCAGGCTGTCCAACGGGTAGGTCATGCTGCGGGGCAGGTCGATGGTGTCTTCAAGCTGCGTGCCGTTCTCTTGCACAGGCACCTCCACGCTCTGCTGGGCCTGGGCGGGCATTGCCAGGCAAGAGCCCAACAGCAGAAGGGCATAAATGTTTCTTATCTTCATCATTTCTCTATACCATATATATTATATACCCACACGCCGTCTTCCTCAGAAGCGGAAGCTGCACTGCAGTCCCACCGACTTGCTGCGGTCGACGGGAGAGTACTGTATGTGGGTGGCGTTGTTGTCTATCACGGCAGGCTCCACCTTCATGCTGAGGTCGGGGGTGATGTCGAAGTTGCTGAGCTCGGCATCGACATAGGCATCGACCACAGAGAGCAGGTAGACGGCGATAAAGGCAAAGATACTCATGTCGCGGTAGCGGCGGTAGGTGTCCTTGCGGCGGCGCAGCGTCTCGGTGAGCTGGCTGTGGCTGATGCTGCCCGTGTAGCCGGGCGGCAACAGGTCGGTGATGCTGCTGGAGTCCCACTCATTGTTGACGGCAGCACGGTAGGCGTCCGAGTAGTCGCTGTACATCTTGTTGTTCCACGTCAGGGCGTAGGCGCAGCCGGCAAAGCCGCCGTAGAAGATGGGCAGCTTCCAGAACTTGCGGTTGTATATCTGCCCGCCGCCGGGAATGACGAGTGCCATCCAGGTGGCCTTGGCCGGGTCGGGAATCCACTGCTTCACGGGCACCGCCTTCTGCAAGCTGTCGGCAGGCACCGGTTGTTCTTCCACCTCGGGGGCGGAGGTCATCTCCATCATCTTGCGCTTGTTGTCGGCGGCGATGCTGTCGGCCGTGGCAATGCTGTCGGCGGCAAGGGCTGCCTTGCTGAGCGGCAGGCGCAGGCTGTCGGCTTGCACCACGCGCAAGCTGTCTCCCACAGGCGGGATGCGCCTGCCCTCGCCCCTGGGCAAACGTGTAAAACCAACGGAGTCCGCAGTCTGGTGGGCTCGCTTCAAGGCGGCACGGGGCACGTCCTGCGCCCAGACGGCAATCCCCGCCGCTTGCACCAGGCAGAGCAGCAGGGCTATGACTAATCGGGTTACTGTATGCGTAGCGTTGTTCATTCCTCCTCTTAATCTTTGAGCGAATCAAACAGGCCGATGATGCGCTCCAATTCTTCTTCATTGTTGAAGGGGATGCTGATGCGTCCCTTCCCCTTGTCCGAGCAGGTGAGTTGCACCTTAGTGCCGAAAAAGCGCGACAGCTGGGTCTTCAGCACGTCGAAGCCCGCAGGTGCGGTCTGCTTGGGGGCTATCTTGCGCCCGCCGCTCTTTATGGCTTCGCCCTCGCTCAGCGCCTTGACCAGCTCTTCCACCTTGCGCACGGAGTAGCCGTGCTGCAGTATCTCCTCGAACAGGCGCACTTGCAACTTGGGGTCGCCCAAGGTGACGAGGGCGCGGGCATGGCCCATGTCTATCTGTTTGTTCTTCAGTCCTATCTGGATGGGGGCAGGCAGCTTGAGCAGGCGCAGGTAGTTGGCTATGGTGGTGCGCTTCTTGCCCACCCGCTCACTGAGGCGCTCCTGGGTGAGGCCATACTGGTCGAGCAGGTGCTGGTAGGCCAGGGCAATCTCCATGGAGTTGAGGTCTTCGCGCTGTATGTTCTCGATGAGCGCCATTTCCATGACGTTCTCGTCGTCGGCAGTGCGAATGTAGGCGGGGATGCTGGTAAGTCCGGCCAGCTGCGAGGCGCGGAAGCGCCGTTCGCCGGCAATGAGCTGGTAGTTGCCGTCGTCCAGTTGCCGCAGAGTGACGGGCTGTATGATGCCTATCTCGGCTATGGAGTCGGCCAGCTCTTGCAGGGCCACGGGGTCGAACTCGCGGCGCGGCTGGTTGGGGTTGACCTGTATTTTGGACAGTTCTATCTCGTTGATGGAGCTGGAGCCGCCCGTCTGCACTTCGTCCATCGAGAGGAGGGCGTCCAGCCCGCGTCCTAAAGCATTTCTTTTTTGTGCCATATTGTTTTTAGCTTATTTGTCTTTCTCAATCAGCTCCTTGGCCAGGGCCATGTAGCTCTTGGCGCCCGTTGAGTCGGCATCGTACAGAATGGTGGGCAGGCCGTAGCTGGGCGCCTCGCTCAGCTTGACGTTGCGCTGGATGACGGTGCGGAACACCAGTTCCTGGAAGTGGCGCTTCACCTCGTCGTATATCTGGTTGGCCTGGCGCAGGCGCGAGTCGTACATGGTGAGCAGGAAGCCTTCAATCTCCAGCCCCGGGTTGAGCTTCGACTTGATGATTTTGATGGTGTTGAGCAGCTTGCTGATGCCTTCCAGCGCGAAGTATTCGGCCTGCACGGGGATGATGACCGAGTCGGCGGCCGTCAGGGCGTTCACCGTGATGAGTCCCAGCGAGGGCGAGCAGTCTATCAAGATGTAGTCGAAGTCATCCTTCAGCGGCGCCAGCACGCCTTTCAGTATGCGCTCGCGGTTCTTCAGATTGAGCATTTCTATCTCGGCGCCCACCAGGTTGATGTGCGAGGAGATGATTTTCAGCGTGTCTATCTCCGTGTCGTGGATGGCGCCATGCACGTCGGCCCCGTCGATGAGGCATTCGTAGATGGTGCATTCCGCCTGCTTGATGTCCACCCCCAGGCCCGACGAGGCGTTGGCCTGCGGGTCGGCGTCTACCACAAGCACTCTCTTCTCCAGCGTGGCCAGCGAGGCGGCAAGGTTGATGGTGGTAGTGGTTTTTCCCACCCCTCCCTTCTGGTTTGCCAATGCAATAATTTTTCCCATATAACAGTGTCCATAAATTATCAGCGGCGAAATAAGCGAATATTTTGCACCTTGCCTACTAAAAAGGGGAAAGAATGCGAAAACGGTGGATAAGTCGGCCGTTTTGTTAATAACTTCACGCCCCGGCCCCGCCTTGCGCGCCGAACATCGGGCAAATATACATATTTCTCTCGAAATGAGGCCTCTTTCGCCATGCTGTTTGAAGAACATTAAGATTTGCGCGCCCCTGCCTGCCCGCAAGGCTCTTGCAAAGGCCGCGCGGAGGCATTGAAAAGCCACGACGGTAGCGTTGAAAAGCCACCGCGCTGGCGTTGAAACGCCCGCCCGGTAGCGTTGAAACGCCCGCCCGGTAGCGTAGGAATGCCACCGGAGGGCTGTCAGTCAAGCACTTTGCCGTGGTTGGCGGCGAGCTGAATCATGCGGTCATAGTCCTCGGCGCTGAGGTCCATGAAGTAATAGTTCACGGGGTTTACCACCCGGCCTTTCACATGTACCTCGTAGTGCAGGTGCGGGCCGGTGCTCTTGCCCGTGTTGCCCACCTCGCCTATGACCTCGCCGCGCACCACCTGCTGCCCGCGGCGCACGCGGTAGTCGTTGAGGTGGGCATAGCGGGTGACGTAGCCAAAGCCGTGGTCTATCTCGATGGTCTTGCCGTAGCCGCTCTCCCACCCCACGCTCACCACCTTGCCGTCGCCCGTGGCATAGACTTCGGTGCCCGTGTTGGCCGAGAAGTCCATGCCTTCGTGAAACTTCACCGTGCCGTAGATAGGGTCTACACGCCTGCCATAGCCCGAGGCCGTGCGCTTCAGGTCTTTGTTGGATATGGGCTGAATGGCGGGTATGCAGCGCAGCATCTCGTCGTGCTGGCGGCACAGGGCCACCACGTCGTCGAACGAGCGCGACTGTATGTACAGCTGCTTGGTCAGCAAGTCCATCTTTTGCGTGGTATTCACCACCAGCTCGGCATCCGCCATGTCCAGCAGGTGCTCGTAGCGGGCGGCGCCGTAGCCGGCCTGGCGTATGGCGGGCGAAATGGGGTCGGCCATGAAGATGACGCGGTACAGGTTGTCGTCCCGCTGCTGAATGTCCTGTAGCACGCCCAGCGCCTCGTCCATCTGGCGCGACAACACGCGGTATTGCGCCTCCAGGCGGCTGTTCTCCTTGCGCAGCTCTTTCTCGGAGGGAGACCCGAAGATGATGAGCGGCGCCACAAAGCACACCGCGCCCAGCCCCATGCCTATGAACAGACGGCGCGCGTAGCTCATGGCCCGTTGGCGCAGGGTGGGATAAATGCGGTCGTAAGTCTGTGTCTGTGGATTGTATATATAGTAAACTTTGCGCATCTCACTGAAAATATTTCGGTTGGCAATGCGGCAAAAGTAATAAAAACACGTATCTTTGCGCAGTTTTTTCAGAATATTAACCACGCACTTAGACAGATACACTATAGTTATGATGATGACAGCTAACGAAATCAGAGACTCGTTCAAGAGTTTCTTCCAAAGCAAGGGACACCACATCGTGCCCTCTGCACCTATGGTTATTAAAGACGACCCCACGCTGATGTTCACCAACGCGGGCATGAACCAGTTCAAAGATATCATCCTGGGCAACCACCCGGCGCAATGGAAGCGCGTGGCCGACTCGCAGAAGTGCCTCCGCGTCAGCGGCAAGCACAACGACCTGGAGGAGGTGGGACACGACACCTACCACCACACCATGTTCGAGATGCTGGGCAACTGGTCGTTTGGCGACTACTTCAAAAAGGAAGCCATCTCCTGGGCATGGGAGTACCTGGTGGACGTGCTCAAGATTGACCCCGCCAACCTCTACGCCACCGTGTTCGAGGGCAGTGCCGAAGACGGCCTGGGGCGCGACGACGAAGCAGCCTCCTACTGGGAGCAGTTCCTGCCCAAAGACCACATACTGAACGGCAACAAGCACGACAACTTCTGGGAGTTGGGCGACACAGGTCCCTGCGGCCCCTGCTCGGAGATTCACATCGACTCCCGCTCGGCAGAAGAGAAAGCCAAAGTACCCGGCCGCGAGCTGGTGAATAAAGACCATCCGCAAGTCATCGAGATATGGAACCTCGTGTTCATGCAGTTCAACCGCAAGGCCGACGGCTCGCTCGAAGAGTTGCCCGCCAAGGTCATCGACACGGGCATGGGCTTCGAGCGCCTGGTGCGCACCCTGCAAGGCAAGACCTCGAACTACGACACCGATGTGTTCCAACCCCTGCTGAAGGCCATCGGCGACATGGCAGGCACCACGTATGGCAAAGACCCGCAACAGGACGTGGCCATGCGCGTAGTAGCCGACCACATCCGCACCATCGCCTTCTCCATCACCGACGGACAGCTGCCCGGCAATGCCAAGGCAGGCTACGTCATCCGCCGCATCCTGCGCCGCGCCGTGCGCTACGGCTACACCTTCCTGGGACAGAAGCAAGCCTTCATGTACAAGCTGCTTCCCGTGCTCATCGACAACATGGGCGAGGCCTACCCCGAACTGAAGGAACAGAAAGACCTCATTGCCCGCGTCATCAAGGAGGAAGAAGAAGCCTTCCTCCGCACGCTGGAAACCGGCATCCGCCTCTTGGACAAGACCATGAGCGAGGCCAAGGCAGCCGGCAAGACAGAAATCAGCGGCAAGGATGCCTTTACGCTGTACGACACCTTCGGCTTCCCCCTCGACCTGACCGAACTCATCCTGCGCGAAAACGGCATGACCGCCGACATCGAAGCCTTCAACGCCGAGATGCAGCAACAGAAACAACGCGCCCGCAACGCCGCTGCCGTTGAGACCGGCGACTGGATTACGCTACGGGAAGGCACCACCGAGTTCGTGGGCTACGACTACACGGAATACGAGACCTCCATTCTGCGCTACCGCCAGGTGAAGCAGAAGAACCAGACGCTCTACCAAATCGTGCTCGACAAGACACCTTTCTACGCCGAAAGCGGCGGGCAGGTGGGCGACACCGGCGTGCTGGTCAGCGAATATGAGACTATTGAAGTCATCGACACGAAAAAGGAGAACAACCTGCCCATCCACATCACCAAGAAGTTGCCCGAGCATCCCGAAGCTCCCATGATGGCCTGCGTGGATACGGACAAACGAGCCGCCTGCGCCGCCAACCACTCGTGCACCCACTTGCTGGACGAAGCCCTGCGCACCGTGCTGGGCACCCACGTGGAGCAGAAAGGCTCGCTGGTGACGCCGGACTCCCTGCGCTTCGACTTCTCGCACTTCCAGAAAGTGACGGACGAGCAGCTGCGCGAAGTAGAGCACCTGGTAAACGCCAAGATTCGTGCCAACATCCCCTTGAAAGAATACCGCAACATCCCCATCGAGGAAGCCAAGGAACTGGGTGCCATCGCCCTGTTCGGCGAGAAGTACGGCGACCGCGTGCGCGTCATCCAGTTCGGGTCGTCCATCGAGTTCTGCGGAGGAACGCACGTAGCCGCCACGGGCAACATCGGCATGGTGAAGATACTGTCCGAAAGCTCGGTTGCTGCGGGCGTGCGACGCATTGAGGCCGTCACCGGAGCCAAGGTGGAAGAAATGCTCGACACGCTGGAAGACACCCTGCGCGGGCTGAAAGCCCTCTTCAACAACGCCCCCGACCTGACGGGCGCCATCCGCAAATACATTGAAGAGAACGCCGGGCTAAAGAAGCAGGTGGAAGACTTCATGAAGGAAAAAGAAGCCCAACTGAAAGAAAAGCTCCTGCAAAGCGTGAAGGATGTGAACGGCGTGAAGCTCATCAAGTTCTGTGCGCCAATGGTTTCGCCCGACACCATCAAGAACATTGCGTTCCAGCTGCGCGGCGAAATTACCGAAAGCCTGTTCTTCGTGGCCGGCACCGTGTTCGACGGCAAGCCGCTGCTCACCGTCATGCTGAGCGATAACCTCGTGGCAGGCGGACTGAAGGCCGGCGTGCTGGTGAAAGAAGCCGCCAAACTCATCCAAGGCGGAGGCGGCGGACAGCCCCACTTTGCCACCGCCGGAGGCAAGAACCCCGACGGGCTGGTAGCTGCCGTAGACAAGGTTATCGAACTGGCCGGCATCTAACCGCTGATGAGGAAACACCTCTGCATACTACTCACCGCATGGCTATGCTGCAGCCTGCCCGTTTGCGCGCAAACGCAGGCAGACAGCGTGGCCTGTCTTGACACGATTGCTTCGGAGGAACAGACGGGCGACAAGCCCGTGTTCCATCCGAAGCAATTGATTTTTCCGGCCGCAGCCATCACGCTGGGCGTCATTGGCACCACCACCCAAGTGGGCAAAGACGTGAACCGCGAAGTGCGCGATGCCTTGCGCTACCGCAACCACAAGATTAAAGCCGACGACTACCTGCAATACCTGCCTGTGGCATCGGTCTACGGACTGAGCCTGCTCGGCGCACCGGCCAAGCACGACTACCTGGAGCGCACCGTCATCACCGCCACGGCCTATGCCACCATGGGCATACTGGTGAACTCCGTGAAAAGCATCGCCAAGGTGAAACGGCCGGACAGCAACTCGCGCCACTCCTTCCCCTCCGGACACACGGCCACGGCCTTTATGGGCGCCGAACTGGTGCGCCAGGAATATGGCACGTGGTATGGCCTAGGTGCCTACACCGTAGCTACGGCCATCGGCGTGGCGCGTCTGTACAACGACCGCCACTGGGCAAGCGACGTGCTGGCCGGGGCAGGCTTCGGCGTACTGAGCGCCAAGGTGGGCTACTGGCTGTTCCCCTACACCGGGCGGCTGCTGCAAAAAATCACCAAGAAGAAAAAAGAAAACGCCTCCCTCGTCCCCTTCTACACGGGAGGCTCGGGAGGCATTGCCTTCAGCTATTGCTTTTAACGTCTCTATCTGTTTCCTTACATTTCCTGCAACCAAAGCTCGCCATGGATTATCCGGCTGCCTTGGGGCAAGGCGACGGGCGAAAGCGCCGTGACGTCTTCATACACATAGAATGAGGAAATCGGCGATGTCTTTGTGTCCGCCCACTCGTCCGGCGAACGGAAGCTGAACAAGTGCTCCTCGCCTGCGTAGCGGAACAGGAGACACTCACCCAGCGCCTCGCTGCCCGTCACCTCGTAGGTGCCCTCTATCGGGGTATCGCTGTCCTCGGTGAGATATACCAATAATATACCGCTGTCGGGCAGGGGCACGTCGGCATCGTCCGCCTTCAGCACGTAGAGGCCGCCGGGTTGCATGGCTATCTGCCCGGCCAGGGCATTGGTCAAGTCCGTCCACTGGTCGTCGGGCAGGGCTTCACTGCCTTCATAGTTAAAGTAATGCTCACGGACACGCATCCTCAGGGCGGCGTATTCGCGCACCGTTACCTTCAGCGTCGTGACCAGGCCGCTGCCGTCTTTCACCTGGAAATAAGTAGTGCCTGCGCCTACGGGAGTGACGCGGAAGCGGCGGAAACCGTCTTCGCTCGCCGTAAACTCGGCGGTGGCCACGGCCGGATTGTTGTCCGACAGGGTGTAGTCGCCGTCGCCCCCGTCTATGCCCACCACGATGCCTTCGGGATTGGTGAGGTAGAGCACGGCCGTGGTGAGCAGATTGTCGCACGTGCCGGCCTGGTAGATGGGCTCAGCCCCCGAGAAGAGGGTGAGGTCGCGGTAATCGTCCTCGCACGCGGTGCCGACGAGCAGCAGCGCCAGGAGGGAGAAAAGGATGGATAGCTTTTTCATGTCATCGTGTTTTTGATGAAAACAAACTGTGCTTTGCAAAGTTACGGAAAAGGAGGCAAAGGGGCAAGACGCCCGCCCCGTTTTTTCCGCACCCGGCATAAGGTAAATGCGCGGCGCAGGAAAATACTGCACGGCGCGGCGCGGAATATGCCCGGCCAGGCACACTCCCTATCCCCGCCTGAAGGCGCTCCAACGGGCCTTTGGTAGCTTTCCTACGCCAGCGCGGTAGCGTAGTATCGCCAGCGCGGTGGCCTTCCTACGCTACCGGCGTGGCGATAGTAGGCTGCCGGGGCAGCCTTCTACTCCACCTGTTCGGGCGGATAATTCACCAGGTAGAGCGTGCCCGTGGCGCGGGTGAAGGCGGTGTACAGCCAGCGGAAGTAGTCGGGTGTCAGATACTCCTCGCTCAGGTAGCTCTGATCGAGGAACACGTTTTTCCACTGCCCGCCCTGTGCCTTGTGGCAGGTCACGGCATAGGCATACTTCACCTGGAGGGCGTTGTAGTAAGGGTCGGCCTTCAGTTTCTTCATGCGCTCGGCCTTGCGGGGAAGGTCGGCGTAGTCCTCGAGCACGGCGTTGAACAGGCGCTCCTGCTCGGCCCGTGCCAGGGAGGGCGAATCGCTGTGCAGGGTGTCGAGCAGCACGGTGGCCTCCAGCTCCAGGTCGTTGCAATCGGGGAAAACGAGGGCGACGTCGGCAAAGCGGAAGCCATACAGCTCGCGCGTGCGGCGCACGCGGCGCACCACGGCTGTCTCGCCATTGGCCAGAAAGTCGGACTGCTTTTCGCGCTCCGTCCAGTAGTAGTTGTTCTTCGCCACCATCAGCAGGTCGCCGCTCTCCAACTCTTCCTCGCGCCACAGCAACTGAGCGCGGATGCCGTTGTTGTAGATATTGGCGCGCTTGTTGCTGCGGCATATCACGATGGTTTCGTCCATGCCGTCGGCACTGTAGCAATGTTCCAGGGCATCCACCAGTTCGTCCCCGGGCAGCACACGGATGTCGGCAAAGCCCGTCACCCGCACTTTGGGCAGCGACCAGCACTCGTCGTCCGCAATAAGGCGGCGCAAGCGGGTGGCGTTCCACAAGATGCCCGACTCCCTGCCCTGCCTCACCACCTGCGTCAGCTCGGCCTCCACCACGTCCAGCCCGTAGCCCCTCAGCGCCCCGGCAAAAAGGGCGGGACTCAGTTCCTCGCCCACGGGCGGCAACTGCGCCGTGTCGCCCAGCAACAGCAGGCGGCATCCCTGACCGGAGTAGACGAAGTGCACCAGATCGTCGAGCAGCCGCCCCGTGCCGAAGGCCGTGCCCGACAGGCTGCCTTCGTTGGCTATCATCGACGCCTCGTCTACTATATATAAGGTATGGGTGGTGAGGTTGTCGTTCAGCGCGAAGCTGCCCATGTCGCCGGAGAAAGAGCGCTGGCGGTAAATCTTTTTATGAATAGTGTAGGCCGGATGGCCCGCATAGCCCGAAAACACCTTGGCCGCCCGGCCCGTGGGAGCCAGCAACACGCACTTTTGCTGCAGCGCATCAAGCGTGCGCACCAAGGCGCTGACCAGCGAGGTTTTGCCCGTTCCGGCATAGCCTTTCAGCAGGAAAACAGTGTCGCCCGAGGGGCGAAGAAGGAACCCGGCCAACAAATTCAGCACATTTTCTTGCTCAGAAGTTGGCAGATAAGGAAAATTTCCCTTAATTTGCGTCGTTAAATAGTTATTTATCATTTTTTGGCAAAGAAAAAGTAAAAGGAAAGAGTCGATATTCAATTTATTTCTTTTATTTTTGCGGTGCGAATATAACAACTAAAAAACATATTTATCATGAAAACTGTATTTAATGTGATCTTGACCGTGTGTGTGCTGGTATTGATTTACATTTGCTATGCCAGCATCATGGGACCCATCAACTTTGAAGCCGAGAAAAAAGTGAGAGACGACGCTGTCGTTGCACGCCTTATGGACATCCGCAAGGCTCAGGCTGAATTCCGCAACCTCAACGGGCAGAAGTACACTGACAACTTCGACTCATTGATTGCTTTCGTAAAAACCCAGAAGCTGCCGTTCATCTACAAGGAAGGCGAACTGACGGATGACCAACTGGAAAACGGCTTGACCGAGAAGAAGGCCATGGACATCATCAACAAGGCTAAGAAAACGGGTAACTACAGCGAAGTAAAGAAACAGGGCCTGGAAGGCTTCACGCGTGACACCATGTGGGTAGCCGTGCTGGATACCATCTTCCCGAAGGGCTTCAACCCCGACTCCATGCGCTACATTCCTTATGGCAACGGCGCACAGTTCGAGATGGACACGGTGACTCAAATCACCAAGTCGGGCGCTCCCGTTTCCCTGCTGGAAGTAAGGGCTCCGTACGATGTTTATCTGAACGGCCTCAACAAACAGGAAATCATCAACCTGAAGGATATGCAGGCTAAGATGAACAAGTATCTGGGCTTGAAAATCGGCGACTTGGTAACGCCTAACAACAACGCCGGTAACTGGGAATAATCCATCAAGAGAAATCCCACAGCGACATCGCGTATATGACTGAAAAAACTGATTTCAACAAATCGGAATTGTATACTTTATCCATCCGCCTCGGGGCGGATGGATTTTCTTTTTCTGTCTTCGACCCTTCCTCGGCAGAAAGCCCCGCCACGGCATGCCAGACACGTGCCTGGGACGACACGCTCCCCCTGACCGCCAACCTGCGGAACATGCTCCAGCATGCGGAATGGGCAGGGCGGACATTCCGGCGCGTCAACATCGTGGTCAGCGGGAGGCGATACACCTTCGTGCCGCAGGAGTACTTCATGCCCGAAGCGGCCGAAACCATGTTCTACTGCAACCACCCGAAGCAAGACAACGAGACCGTTCTGTACGACACGCGCCGCACACAAGGCATCGTAGTGCTGTTCGGCATGGACAGGCATGCACACAGCTTCTTGCAAGAGCAGTTTCCCGACGCGCACTTTTACCATCAGGCCAGCCCGTTGCTGGAATGTTTCAGCACCCACAGCCACCTGGGAAACCGCGCCAAGATGTACGTACACCTACGGAAAGATGCCACCGACGCATTCGCCTTCAGCCAGGGGCAGCTGCTCACCGCCAATTCATACGCTTGCCGCGAAATGATAGACCGCCTCTACTACCTGCTTTACCTGTGGAAATCGCTGGGCTTCGACCAGCAAAGCGACGAACTCCACCTGTGCGGACTGCTGGATGCCAAGGAGCCCCTGGTGGGCGAGTTGCGTAAGTTCGTCCGGAACGTGTACATCATGAACCCTACTGAAAACATCGACCTGCAATACATCACCACATGCGAGTAATCTGCGGAATATACAAAAGAAGGCACTTTGAAATACCACGGACCTTCAAGGCCAGGCCCACCACGGACTTTGCCAAAGAGAACATCTTCAACGTACTGACCAACTACCTGGACTTTGAGGAGTGCGACCGGGCTCTCGACCTCTTTGCCGGCACGGGCAGCATCAGCATCGAACTGGTGTCCAGGGGATGCGGACAGGTCATCAGCGTGGAAAAAGACCGCGACCACTACGCCTTCATCTGCAAAATCATGCAGGAGGTGAAGACGGACAAGTGCCTGCCCGTGAGAGGAGATGCCTTCAAGTTCATACAGAACAGCAAGCAGCCTTTCGACTTCATCTTTGCCGACCCGCCTTACGAACTGCCCGGACTGGCCACATTGCCCGACCTGATTTTCGACTACGGCCTGCTGAAGGAAAACGGAATCTTTGTATTGGAACACGGTAAAAAGAACAGCTTCGACGCCCACCCGCACTTTGTGGAGAAGCGGGTGTACGGCAGTGTGAATTTCTCCATATTCAGGTAAGCGCGCAAGGCCGTCACAGCAACGGCGCCATAAGCCGCACCACGCTCTCGGCCACCTTGTGCCAGCGCGGCCTCTTGGTCCAGCTCTTCAGGGACAGCTGCACGCACTCGCGCTGGTCTTGCAAGAACACTTCGCGCATCTGCAACGCCGTCTCCACGTCATAGATAAAGGCATTGACCTCAAAGTTGTGCTCAAAACTGCGGAAGTCGATGTTCGTGGAGCCCACGGTAGACAGTCCGTCGTCCGACACCATCAGCTTGGAGTGCAGGAACCCCTTCTTGTACATATACACCTTGACGCCTGCCCGCAGTGCATCCTCCAAATAAGAGCACGAGCCCAGGTGCGTCCAGCGGCTGTCGGCCCGATAGGGTAGCATCAGGCGCACGTCTACCCCGGCCAGGGCAGCCGTCTGCATGGCGGTGAGCACAGGCTCGGTGGGCAGGAAGTAAGGCGTCTGGATATAGAAATACTTCCGCGAGCCGGTGATGGCCATCACCAGTCCCTGCATGATTTCCTTCCACTGCCCGATAGGGTCGGCAGTGACCACCTGCACCAACGAAGTCCCGCAATTGTCCAACTTGGGGAAATAGGCAGCCGAGGTAAGCAACGTGCGGTCCATGAAGTACCAGTCCAGCAGGAAAGCCGCCTGCAAGCCATGCACGGCCTTGCCCTCCAGCAAAATGTGCGTGTCCCTCCAGATGCCCCACGAGAAGCCCCGCATGTAGCGCTCGGCCAAGTTCATTCCGCCCACAAAGCCCACCCGGCCGTCTATCACCACCACCTTCCGGTGGTTGCGGTAGTTCACCTTGCTGGTAAAGAAAGGGAAACGCACCTTCAAGAAGCTGTGCGTCTCGATGCCGGCCTCCCTCATCTCCTCGAAGAAGCGCTTGGGCACACGCCAGCAGCCCACATCGTCGTACAGCACACGCACCTCCACCCCTTGGCGCGCCTTGTCCATCAGCACATCGCGCACCAGGCGGCCCACGGCATCATCTTCAAAGATGTAAAACTCCAAGTGGATATGCTGCCGCGCCTTCTGCAACTCCCTAAGCAGGGCCTGCAGCATGGAGACGCCCGACGTGTAGGTCTCCACCCGGTTGCCCTCGAAGGGCAGTGCCTGGTTGATGTTCCGGAACAAATCCGCCAGATGCCGGTAGGCCTCGGGCGGGCGGGCAGAGATTTGCGAAAGGTACTCCGACATCGGCTTCTTGAGCAAATGCACATAGCCCTTCTTACTGATAATCCGCTCGTGCCGCTGGCTGCGCCCGAAAAAGAAGTAAAACACCAGCCCCACCACGGGCAGGAAGGCCAAGACCAAGACCCACGCCAAGGTCTTCACCGGATTGCGATTGTCGAGCACAACCACGATAATCGTTCCGATGACAATGGCAAAATACAGGATGTTGAACGTCCACGAAGCCACCTGACCAGCTATGAGCCCCCAGTCTATCATGCCACGGCAAATATACGCAAAACAAAGCATATCCCGTCCCTTTCCCGGGAAAAGATTGTGCGCTACCCGCGCTTGCCCGCACCCCTTCCCTACCTTCCTTCCAGGAAGAGCGCCCATCAGCCGCCGCCCCATGTAGGAATCAATGGCATTGATTCTATACAATCAATAGGATTGATTCCTACATGAGCCGCCGTCTCGTCCCGGCTGGGGTAGCAGGGAAGCGGGGCAAGGGCGGCAACCCGGGCATGAAAAAGCCCCGCCAGCCTGCCGGACGGTGCCGGACAAGGCGGGCGGGGCTGTGCGATGTGCAGGGCCCGGCCATGCGGAAGGGGAATTAAAATCTGCGGCCTCCCATGGGCGGGCGGCCCGGACCGAAGCCAGGACCCGGACGGTTGCTCACTCCCTTGCCGCCGAAGATGTTCAGGCGGTAGATGAAGCGCAGCATGAAGTAGCTGTTCACGCCGTTGTACTCGTACACCGAACGGCCGTTGGCGGTGAGCGAACGGGTGATGTTGCTCTGCCGCTTCAATATGTCGTAAGCCTCCAGGCTCACCGTGGCATTGCCCTTGAGGAAGGTTTGCGAAAGCTGCGCGTTCCAGATGAGTTCGTCGCGGTTCATGCTGCTGTCGCGGTAGCCGCGGCGCCCTTGGTTGGAGATGTTGGTAGAAACGGACATGTTCCACGGCATCATCACGGTGGTGAAGGCGCCGTACGAGAAGGTGTAGGGCTCCTGGTTGTTGTCGGGCGTCAGCTTGTCACGCTCTATGGAGTAGGACAGCGTGCCGTTCAAGCCGAATTCCAGCCAGTCGTTGCGGTAGGTGGCGTTCAGCCGCTCGCCTATGTTGAGGTTGGTGGTGGTGTTCTTCTGCTCTATCCTCGTCCGTGTATCCGTCAGGTAGCCCACGTTGTTCTGGTAGTTCACGTTGGAGAACGAGCCTATGTTGAACTTCTTGTTGCGCAGCGCCGTGTTGAAGCCAAACATGCCGAAGGCATTCCAGTTGCCGTTGATGTTCTTGGGCGTGGTGGTCCAGCCGCCGGTCTCCTCGTTATACACACGGCTGTTGCTCACGCTGTTTTGCGTGGCCGAGAAGTTGAAGTGCGTCATGATGCTGCGCTGCTTGTCGGCATTATACGTGTTGTAGAACAAGCGCACGCTGTGAGTAAACGAAGGCTTCAAGCCCGGGTTACCGATGCGGATATTCTGCGGGTTGGAGTTGTCCACTATAGGCAACAGGTTCTCCATGCTGGGCTGGCTGCTACGCCCGCGGTACATCAGCCGCAACTGACTTATCTTGGAGAAGCGGTAGCGGAAGTCGATGTTCGGCGCAAAGTTGAACACATTGCGCGTGGTGTCTATCATGTAGTCTCCCCGCTTGTAGGACAGCACCGTGTGCTGCGGCTGGAACGACATGCCCGCACTCAGCTGCCACTTCGAGCGGATGAAGCGCAACGACACCGAAGCATCGTGGTTGTAGTAGCGATATTCGGCATACTTGCCCAGGCTGTCCACCTCGGCATTCTGATAGTTGGGGGGCAAGGCGCTACCCAGCGTCCAGTTGTTGTCGGCACTGTACAGGTCGTACGTGCGCTTGTCACTCTCGCTGTACATGTACTGGAATTGGTAATTGAATTGCAGGAAGGTGGCACGCCCCAACGGCTCGCTGTACGTCAGCTGAGCGCGATAGTTGAAATCTTTGGTAGGCGTGTGGATGTACTGGTTGCGAATCAGTATGGAGTCTTTCCCGGGATTCATCAGGCTCTGCAGCAGGTAGTAGTACGTCTGCGACTCGGTGTACTGCTTGTTCACATTGTCCCCGTAGCCAAAGCGCCCGCGGAAGGTGATGTTACGTCCCCGGTTGTTCAGCTTGCGGTTCACCTGCAAGGTAGCCTCGGCATCCAGGCTTTTGCCATCGGTCAGCGTACCGTTGTTGATGGCATTCACGCGGATGTCCTTCAGCGGGTCGTCGCTCATCAGCAGTTTCTCCCATGCCAGGTAGTCGTTGGGGTTGGCCACTATGTCGTAAGGGTCGCCATTGAAGGTGCCCGACTCAGAGTTGGACCAATTGTCCGTTTTCCCATACGAGAAGTTCGGGCGGAAGATGATGTTGGTCATCGTGTCGGGTGTCCATTCCAGGCGCAGGTTGGCGCGGAAGTTCTTGCTGATGTTGCGGCTCTGCGAGTTGGCGTTGGAGAAAGAATTACCGTTTGTCAGGAAGTCTTCCGTAGAGCCTATGCTGGTGATGTTGTTTTTCGTATAGTTGTAGCGCACGCTGCCGTCCATGTCTATCTTGTCGTTCTCGGTGGCAAAGTTCATGCCCACCCACTTCTTGTCGGTCAAGCCGTTGTTGCGCCGGAAGCGGGGGCCACCACCACCGCCCGAGAAGCCCTGGTCGTTCACGTTGTTCACCGACCCTATGATGGACAGTTGCGTGCTACCGCGGAAGTAGTTCACCATGCCGCGCGCCGAGTAGCGGTCTTCCGTGCCGCCTGCCACGTCAGCGTTGCCAAACCATCCGGTCTCCATTTCCTTCTTCACCGTCAGGTCGAGCACCGTTTCCTCCTCGCCATCGTCAATGCCGGTGATGCGGGCCAAGTCCGACTTCTTATCATAGGTCTTCAGCTTGTCTATCATCTCCACGGGCAGGTTTTTCAATGCGGTGGCCACATCGCCGCCAAAGAATTCCTTTCCGTTCAACATGATTTTGGAGACATCCTTTCCGTTAATCTTCACGTTGCCGTCGTCGTCAATCTCCGCGCCGGGCAGTTTCTTCACCAGCTCTTCCAGCGTGGCGCCCTGCGGCGTGCGGTAGGCCGACGAGTTGAACTGCACCGTGTCCTCCACCACCTGCACCTGTGGGGCTTCGGCTATCACCACGGCCTCGCTCAGCAACACGGCATCCACCTCCAGCCTCACGGTTCCTATCCGCTCTATGGTGGTGGTATTGGAGGCCTTCAATTGCAAAGGCACATATTTCGTTTTATAACCGATATAGGAGACTTTCAGCACATACTTGCCGGCCCGCACCCTGGGCAGCGAGAAGCTGCCGTCGCCCTTCGTGGCGATACCCGTCACATAGGTACTGTCGGGCAATGACAGCATCTGAATCGTAGCCTGTTCCACGGGAGTGTTCAAGTCGTCCACCACCGTTCCCGTCACCGTGATGTTGCTTCTGTTTTGCGCAAAGACGGACAGTGTTGTAGCCCACAACAAAGCCATCGCCAAAATCAATTTTCTCTTCATGTGTCTATTCTAAAATCTTATATTATTAACCTGCATACGTGCTTCCTTTGCACCCTACGTTTGACGGGCACAAAGGCAGAAGGTTTAATCACAAGGATAATAAAATGTCTTAATTATCGACGATTCTGCTTAAAAGCTCTGTCAATCGCCGATTTTTTGATACCAAATTCCACGCAAAGCACGTCCAGCAGCAGGAATATGAGGAACGACGAAGTGTCTACCGTAAGCACATCACCCTTTGCCACACGGTAAACCATGCCGCCAAACACAAACAGCACCGTCAGGAAGATGGCATTGCGCGTGGCCCGGCTACGTATCTTCTCCGTCTCGGCACTCTCGTGGCGCGACAGGGCAAAGATAATCATCAGCGCCCCCATCATCATCAACAGTTTGATGCATTCCTTGTAAAACAACAGGTTGCCATCGTCTATCACCCCGGCCAACAATAATATGAAAGGCAGGAACAACGCCAGCGCAATGACGACATAACCTATAGCGCGGCAATATACAGGAAGTAATGCTTTCATAATGATATGCTATTTTTATTCTTTTATTCGCGCACAAAGATACACCTTTCAGCCGGAAATTCTATCTTTGTGGCTCAAAAACGATGTTTTACCCCTTACATTATCACACATCATGGACAAACAAGAAGTCATCCTCTGCGAAGACCCCGCAAAAAGTCTGGAACAAGCCATTGCCCGATGCCCCCACGACAAGCTTTTCATCCTGACCGACGAACATACCCACCGGCTCTGCCTGCCCCTTCTGGCAGACATCCCCGCCCTGCAGGAGGCCGAAGAAATCATCATTGCTCCCGAAGACCTGCATAAGAATCTCGACACCCTCTCCGCCGTGTGGCAGGCACTCAGCAGCCGCGGGGCCACCCGTCACTCCTTGCTCATCAACCTGGGCGGAGGCATGGTCACCGACCTCGGGGGCTTTGCCGCCGCTACCTTCAAGCGGGGCATTGCCTACATCAACCTGCCCACCACCCTCCTCGCCATGGTAGATGCCGCCGTGGGGGGCAAAACAGGCATCAACTTCAACGGGCTGAAAAACGAAATAGGCGCCTTCTACCCTGCCAAGTCCGTGCTGCTCGAAACTGCATTCCTGCGCACGCTGGACCGCCGCAACTTCTTCTCCGGCTATGCCGAAATGCTGAAGCACGGCCTGATAAGCGACACCGCCCATTGGGCAGCCTTGCTGAACTTCGACACCATGCAGCCCGACTATGCCCTGCTCAAGCTACTGGTAGGCCGCTCCGTGCAGGTCAAAGAAAACATTGTGCAGCAAGACCCCCACGAGCACGGCATCCGCAAAGCCCTCAACCTGGGGCACACCATCGGCCATGCTTTCGAAAGCCTTGCCTTGGCTGAAGACCGCCCCGTGCTGCACGGCTATGCCGTAGCCTGGGGATTGGTGTGCGAACTCTACCTGTCCTGCCTGAAAACCGGTTTCCCGAAAGACAAGATGCAGCAGACTGTCCGCTTCATCAAAGAAAACTATGGCACCTTCTTCTTCGACTGCAAGCACTACGACCACCTCTACGAACTGATGACGCACGACAAGAAGAACACCGCCGGCATCATCAACTTCACCCTGCTGCGCGAAGTTGGCGACATCGCCCTCAACCAGACCGCCGACAAAGACACCATCTTCGAGGCACTCGACTTCTATAGAGAGTGCATGTAGAGAGCCTCCATCCCCATACAGCAAGAGGACGTGCCAAAATGAGATTTAGTGCGGATGGGGGTGTGTCAGTTACCATCTCATTGTGAAACAGGCTCTATTATCTACTCCGGCAGCAGGAACTGCCCGCCGAAGCGGCAGAACAGCCGGTACGCGGCATACCCGGCCACGGCTGTCAAGGCGAGGAACATCAGGAAGGCCATTCTGTACCTCGCCCTTTCTCCGTCTTCCATCTGCCCGAAGCGGGGTTTCAGTTTCTCGTACCGGCTTTCCTTGTAGATGTATGAATGGATTATCATCAGGGCGGGAAGGAGCAGGATGACAAGGCCGCCCGCTATGTCTTTGCCCTTTTCGTGCAGGTAGAGCGTCCACGCCGCCTCCGCGTCCAGGCAGTTGATGGCTATGGCGATGGCCAGCAGGCAGTAGATGAACTGGATAAGGGCAATGATGCCGCTGGCGCGGAAGGCATATCCCCCGCTCCGTGCCATATAATGCCACAGCCAATAGAAAATGTTGTCCCAGAATGCTATCCGGGAGGGCTTGCCCGGACGGTCTTCCCCGGCGTGTGACCTGTATCGCTGTTTCCTTTTTCTCATTATGAATCAATAAAATACAAATATATACTTTTAAAGAACACCATGCTAAATTTTCATGGAATAATTGCATGGGTATTTGGGGATAGCTTGCGCAAGCGCGCTTTAATGAAGAATTAAGAATGATGAATGAAGAATTAGCGATGTAACAGGATTCTCCTCCTCCCGGGAGGTTGTCCCCTCCGATAACGGGGGAGCTTGAGGGGGTGAGTACCCGAAGGGGGAGGTGGTAGGTAAAAGAATAAACATCTGATTGATAGTATAGTTATTCGCTACCACCTCGTCACTTCGTGCCACCCCTCCTCCCCGGAGGCGGGGAATCAGTTACCGCTGCATACTGTATCCCTACATAAAATTCTTTGTTACATTCCATATTATATGTACTTTTGCGGGTGCAGTCCCGGGCGTTCCTCTCCCAGCTTTCAGTTACTGGTGATGAATCCGGTTTTTTTTATGTCTTTTCGCAAAGGTATGAAAAAAGCGTCACACCCCGCTAAGCAGCAGATAGAAAGTAGCCAACTGGACAACGAGGGAAACGACATAGATGCCGTAGTAGAGCAGATAAACGTATCTTTAGTTACAATTTTTTTATCAAATCTTTCATTCTGCTATGAGAAAATGTCGTTTGTTCAGTTATCTGAACTGATAAAGGAACAGCATCAGAATAAGCCCTATTGTTGGTACTATATAGCAGAGGCTTAATATTGCCTTGTCTGAATATTTGGTATTGTATCTATTGTCCTGATATTTTTCTAACAAAACGTTTATTCTTTTTTTATTGTAATGTAGATATATGATAGGCCAGGGCAGAAAACAGCCGATTATCCCTATTATTATTCTTGCTCTCCCGGATGTATTGGGTAAAAAGAAATCTCCTGTTAAAAGAAACGACAGTATTAGTACAGCAAACAAATAAACCATTGTAACAACTTCAGCCAATACACATGTTGCCCCAAAACGAGGAAATTCCTCATTCTTGATGGAAATTAGATAATACCTGTAAAACAGGTAATCAATAATCTTTTTCATAAGCTATTGTTCCAAAATC
>CASELH010000026.1 GCA_949288715.1 uncultured Bacteroides sp.
GGTAGCGAATAACTACTTAATTCATAGAATATTTTTCCCTACCACCTCCCCCTTCGGGTACTCCTCCTCCCCGGAGGAGGAGAATTCAGTTACCACAGCATATTAATCACTTATCACTAAACGCTAAACACTAACAGATAAATTATCATTTATCATTGCAATTCTGTACACTTACTTAAACGAAACAAAAGACACAGATATATGGAAGACAAGAGCCGCCTCGACTTGCTGGCGCAACGGGGCATACACCCCACCGCCATCCGCCTGCTGGTGCTGGAAGCCATGCAGGAGGCCAACCGCCCGGTATCCCTGTCGGACCTGGAGGTGATGCTGGACACGGTAGACAAATCCAGCATTTTTAGGACACTGACCCAATTCCTGGCCCACCACCTAATACACGGCGTGGACGACGGCACGGGAGCCATCAAGTATGCCGTGTGCAGCCCCGACTGCTCGTGTGGAGTGGAAGACCTGCACACGCACTTCCATTGCGAGAGGTGCAACCGCACGTTTTGCATGAAAAACATCCCCACCCCTGTGGTGCAGCTGCCCGAGGGCTTCACGCTGAACAGCATCAACTACGTACTGAAAGGGTTGTGCCCCGAATGCGCCGCCAAAGAGAAGAAAACAACGCTCAATGCATAAACAAAGCAATGAGCACTTGCTTTTTTTTTCTTAACTTTGCCAAGAAAAAAAGCCAAGTATGATTTTTACCGCTGAAAACATCCTCCTCATAGGAGCCATCCTGCTTTTTGTGAGCATTGTGGCCTGCAAGACGGGCTATCGCTTTGGGGTACCCACGTTGTTACTGTTCTTAGGCGTCGGCATGCTGTTCGGAAGCGACGGGCTGGGACTGCAATTCGACGACGCGCACACCGCCCAGTTCATCGGCATGGTAGCGCTCACCATCATCCTGTTTTCCGGAGGTATGGACACACGGTTCAAGGAAATAAAGCCGGTGCTGGCGCCGGGCATTGTACTCTCCACGGCAGGGGTGTTGCTCACGGCAGGCTTCACGGGCATCTTCATCTGGTGGCTTTCGGGCATGAGTTGGACCAACATCCACTTTCCGCTCATAGCCTCGCTTCTGCTGGCCTCCACCATGTCGTCTACCGACTCGGCCTCCGTATTCGCCATTCTGCGTTCGCAACGGATGAACCTGAAGAACAACCTGCGCCCCATGCTGGAATTGGAAAGCGGAAGCAACGACCCCATGGCCTACATGATGACCATCGTATTCATTCAGCTCATCCAGACGGCCAATGCCAGCCCTTGGCAGATAGCAGGGTCGTTCGTTATCCAGTTTGCGGTAGGTGGCATTGTGGGCTACCTGATGGGACGGCTGGCCATCCTGCTGCTGAATCGGCTGAACATAGACAACCAGGCCATGTACCCCATTCTGCTGCTGTCCGTAGCCTTCTTCACATTTTCCGCCACCACCCTTCTGCAAGGCAACGGCTACCTGGCCATCTACCTCGCTGGCATCATGGTGGGCAACGGCAAGGTGGTAAACCGCAGAGAGATAGATACCTTCATGGACGGACTGACGTGGCTTTTCCAAATCATCATGTTCCTCTGCCTGGGGTTGCTGGTCAACCCGCACGAAATGCTGGACGTGGCTGCCGTGGCATTGCTCATCGGCGTGTTCATGATTCTCATCGGACGCCCGCTCAGCGTGTTTCTCTGTTTGTTGCCTTTCGGGAAGAAGATAGACCTCAAGTCTAAGGTATTCGTCTCGTGGGTAGGGCTGCGCGGCGCAGTTCCCATCATCTTCGCCACCTATCCCGTAGTGGAAAATGTGCCGGGAGCCAACGTCATCTTCAACATCGTGTTTTTCATCACCATCTTGTCTCTCATCGTGCAAGGCACCACCATCTCAGGCATGGCGCGTCTGCTGGGCTTGTCGGCTCCTTTGGAAAAGAAAGGTAATGACTTTGGCGTGGAACTCCCCGAAGAATTGGGCTCCGACCTGCACGAAATTATCGTCACCCCCGAAGTACTGACGCACGGCGACACCCTGCAAAAGATGAGCCTGCCGCAAGGCACACTGGTGATGATGGTGAAACGTGGCGGAAAATACCTGGTGCCCAATGGTAAACTGAGACTTCATGCCGACGACAAACTGCTCATTATCTCGCAAAAGAAAGAACAGGAAACTAAGGCATAAACAACTTGATTGACTACCGAAAATGGCCTGCCTGCTTGCATAGCATTATGAATAGCCCTATCTTTGTGCCGTTTTACAAAGAATTGCAAAAAATCCACACGGAATGGAACAGCAACCCGAAAAGTTTATCGACTATATTGAACAAAGCATTATCCGGAACTGGGACAGAAATGCGCTGACCGACTATAAAGGCATCACCCTGCAATATAAAGACGTAGCCCGGAAAATAGCCAAATTCCACATTGTATTGGAAAACGCAGGCATCCGCCCCGGAGACAAAATAGCCGTATGCGGACGAAACAGCGCCCACTGGGCCGTCTGCTTTCTGGCCACGCTGACCTATGGTGCAGTCATTGTACCCATTCTCCATGAGTTCAAGGCGGACAATGTGCACAACATCGTAAACCATTCCGAAGCCAAACTGCTCTTTGTGGGCGACCGCGTATGGGAAGACTTGAACGAAGACTTGATGCCCCTGCTCATGGGCGTGGTGCTGCTGCCCGACTTTACCCCTGTAGTCTGCCGCAACCCCAAGCTGATGGATGCATTTGAGCACCGCAACGCCAACTACGGGGCACGCTACCCCAAGAACTTCCGCCCAGAGCACATTCACTACCGTAAAGAAGAATCGCCGGAAGAACTGGCCATCATCAACTATACCTCCGGCACCACGGGATACTCCAAAGGCGTCATGCTACCCTACCGCAGCTTGTGGTCCAATGTGGCCTATTGCCACGAAATGTTGCCTGTGCAGCCCGGAGACCACATTCTATCGATGCTTCCGCTGGGCCATGTGTTCGGCATGATGTACGACTTTCTGTATGGCATTTCGGCTGGGGCACACCTGTTTTTTCTCACCCGAATGCCCTCACCTAAAATCATAGCCCAATCGTTTGCCGAAATCAAGCCACGCGTCATCTCGTGCGTGCCGCTCATCGTGGAGAAAATCATTAAGAAAAACATCCTGCCAAGGGTGGATAACAAGATTGGCAAACTACTCTTGCGCGTGCCCATCATCAACGACCGCATCAAGACCTCGGCACGCAACGAGGCCATGCAGATATTCGGCGGACAATTTGATGAAATCATCATTGGCGGCGCACCGTTCAATGCAGATGTGGAGCGCTTCCTGAAGCAGATAGAATTCCCCTACACCATAGCCTATGGCATGACAGAGTGTGGCCCCATCATTTGCTCCAGCCGGTGGGAAACGTTGAAGATGGGCTCATGCGGGAAGGCCGCTACACGCATGGAAGTGAGAATAGACTCGGAAGACCCGGGAAACAAAGCCGGCGAAATCATCTGTAAGGGAGATAACGTGATGCTGGGCTACTACAAGAATGCTGAAGCCACCGCACAAATCATTGATGCCAACGGCTGGCTGCACACCGGAGACCTGGCTACGATGGACCGCGAGGGCTACGTCACGGTGCGCGGACGCAGCAAGAACATGCTGCTCACCTCGAGCGGACAAAACATCTACCCGGAAGAAATAGAATACAAGCTGAACAACATGCCCTATGTGTCGGAGTCGCTCATCGTCCTGCAAAAAGGGAAACTCGTAGCCCTGATTTATCCCGACTTTGATGAGGCATTTGCCAACGGGCTGAAGACTCCGGACGTGGAGCAAGCCATGGAGGCCAACCGCGTAGAGCTGAACCGCAACCTGCCGCCCTATGCGCAAATAGCCAAAGTAAAGATACACTTTGAGGAATTTGAGAAAACCGCCAAGAAGAGCATCAAGCGCTTCCTGTATCAGGAAGCCAAAGGATAAAGGCCATAGCTGCGCCTCCCTTCTTGCGATACCCTCCGGAAGAGATGCTACAAAGATTTCCACATAGCGCATAAAACAAAAAAAGGATGAGTCCCTCTTGCAGAGGCTCATCCTTTTTTTAATTATAGATGGAATTGTATTATTCAGCCAACTTGCCGTCGGAGCCCAGCACATTCACAATCTTGTGCTTGTACAGTTTCTCCATCTCGTCGCGAGCAGGGCCAAGGTATTTGCGCGGGTCGAATTCGGCCGGCTTCTCAGCAAATACTTTACGGATGGCAGCTGTCATGGCCAAACGGGAGTCAGAGTCGATGTTGATTTTGCAAACGGCCGACTTGGCTGCCTTGCGCAACTCGTCTTCGGGGATGCCGATGGCTGCTTCCAGCTTGCCGCCGTATTTGTTAATCATGTCGACATATTCCTGGGGCACGGAAGAAGAACCGTGGAGCACGATGGGGAATCCGGGCAGTTTCTCCATTACGGCATCCAGCACGTCGAATGCCAAGGGAGGAGGTACCAGGCGACCGGTAGCCGGGTCTACGTGGCATTGTTCGGGCTTGAACTTGTATGCACCGTGCGATGTACCGATAGAGATGGCCAGGCTGTCGCAACCCGTGCGGGTAGCGAAGTCGATAACTTCTTCGGGATTAGTATAAGTGTGGTGCTCGGCAGAAACCTCGTCTTCAACGCCTGCCAACACGCCCAGCTCGCCTTCAACGGTTACGTCAAACTGGTGTGCATACTCCACAACCTTCTTCGTCAAGGCCACGTTCTCCTCATAGGGGAGGTGCGAGCCGTCGATCATGACGGAAGAGAAGCCCATGTCCACGCACGACTTGCACAGCTCGAAGCTATCGCCATGGTCCAGGTGCAGCACGATTTCGGGGTGTGCGCAGCCCAGTTCCTTAGCATATTCCACAGCACCTTCGGCCATGTAGCGCAGCAGTGTCTGGTTGGCATAGTTGCGCGCGCCCTTCGATACTTGCAGGATGACCGGTGATTTCGTTTCTACGGCAGCCTTGATGATGGCCTGCAACTGCTCCATGTTATTGAAGTTGAAAGCCGGGATGGCATACCCGCCTTTAATTGCCTTCGCAAACATTTCTCTGGTGTTTACGAGACCTAAATCTTTGTAATTAACCATTTTGCTTAAAATTTATTGTTAGTGAATCAAAAATTCTACGCAAAAATAAGCATTCTCCGCAAAATAACGAAACGCCTGCAAGAATAATTTATCCATCTGCCCGCTTCTCATTCATATATTTATATACAATGCCATATAGTTTAACACACAAGTGCCAAGTCCACATAGCAAAAGCCGCAGGGGCAGGCTTTGCACACTTTTGCCCGTGCCTTTGCCATACATTGTCAAGGCCTTTTCCTAAGGAAGGGCACGCCTTTGCTTCGCTCCCCCTTCGTTCCTCCTTCGCCTCTATAGGAGCGGAGCATGAGCGAAGGTAGAGCGAAGCAAAGGCGCCCAAAAGGCACCGGGCGGGCAAAATTGTCATTAACAAGCACTTGAAACGGGCAGGAAATGCCGACTGAGCACTTTTTCAAAAAAATCTCCGAAATATATTTTTTAGAGACGCGGAAAAGCTATATATTTGCAGACCAAAAAATTAGGAAAACAATAGTAATAATATTTTTTTTAAGAAAAAATGACTAAAGCTGATATTGTAAACGAAATCGCAAAGAACACCGGGATTGACAAAGTCACAGTACTTACAACCGTGGAAGCTTTCATGGAAGCTGTTAAAACTTCTTTGACAAAAGACGAGAATGTTTACCTCCGTGGTTTTGGTAGTTTTATCGTGAAGAAAAGAGCACAGAAGACAGCCCGTAACATCTCGAAGAACACTACCATCATCATACCCGAGCACAACATCCCGGCATTTAAGCCCGCCAAGACATTCACCATTGCAGTGAAAAAATAATAAACTGATGTATTAACTCATAAAATTTGTAGAACTATGCCAAGCGGTAAGAAGAAAAAAAGACATAAAATGTCTACGCACAAGCGTAAAAAAAGACTAAGAAAGAACAGACACAAAAGCAAAAAGTAAATTCTTAGTCGGACGGACAAAGGCAAAGAACAAACTTGTGAAATTATCATCTCGCGGGTTTGTTCTTTGTTTAAGCAAACAACCCTAAAAGCCAATTTATTGTGACAAGCGAACTCGTAGTAGATGTACAGCCCAAGGAAGTCTCCATCGCCCTGCTCGAAGACAAGCAGCTGGTGGAGCTGCAAAGCGAAGGAAGAAACATATCTTTCTCGGTGGGCAACATGTATTTGGGCCGCATCCGTAAACTGATGCCCGGCCTCAATGCCTGCTTCGTGGACGTGGGTTACGAGAAAGACGCTTTTCTTCACTATCAAGACCTGGGACCCCAGTTCAACACGCTGGAAAAATACGTAAAGCAGACTTTAAGCGACCGCAAGAAACTGACCTCCATCACCAAGGTAACCCTGCTTCCCGACCTTGAAAAAGACGGCACCGTGGCCAACACACTCAAGGTGGGACAAGAAGTAGTGGTGCAAATCGTCAAGGAGCCCATCTCAACCAAAGGGCCGAGGCTCACGTCCGAACTCTCGTTTGCCGGGCGATACCTCGTGCTGATACCCTTCAACGACAAGGTCTCCGTATCGCAAAAAATCAAGTCGAGCGCCGAACGCGCCCGCCTCAAGCAGTTGCTCATGAGCATCAAGCCCCGCAACTTCGGGGTCATTGTGCGCACCGTAGCCGAAGGCAAGCGCGTGGCCGAGCTGGACGGGGAACTTAAAGTGCTACTAAAGCATTGGGACGATGCCGTGGCCAAAATACAAAAAGCCACCAAATACCCTACGCTGATTTACGAAGAAACCAGTCGCGCCGTAGGCTTGCTGCGCGACTTATTTAACCCCTCGTTCGAAAACATCTATGTGAACAACGACGCAGTATTCCACGAGATAAAGGACTACGTCACCCTCATCGCCCCCGACCGGGCGGGGATTGTGAAGCTCTACAAAGGCCAGTTGCCCATCTACGACAACTTCGGCATCACCAAGCAGATTAAAGCATCGTTCGGCAAAACCGTCTCCTACAAAAGCGGGGCTTACCTCATCATCGAGCACACTGAGGCCCTGCACGTGGTAGACGTGAACAGCGGCAACCGCACCAAAAACGCCAACGGGCAAGAAGCCAATGCGCTGGAGGTGAACCTGGGGGCTGCCGATGAGCTGGCACGCCAACTGCGCCTGCGCGACATGGGAGGCATCATTGTGGTAGACTTCATAGACATGAACGAGGCCGAAAACCGCCAAAAGCTTTACGAACGCATGTGCCAAAACATGCAGAAAGACAGGGCACGCCACAACATACTGCCCCTCAGCAAGTTCGGACTGATGCAGATAACCCGCCAACGCGTGCGCCCGGCCATGGACGTGAACACCATGGAGACCTGCCCCACGTGCTTCGGAAAGGGAAAGATAAAGTCGTCCATCCTGTTTACCGACACGTTGGAGGACAAGATAGACTACCTGGTCAACAAGCTGAAGATTAAGAAATTCTCGCTACACATCCACCCGTACATTGCCGCCTACGTCAACCAAGGGGTATTCTCTCTGAAACGCAAGTGGCAGATGAAGTACGGATTCGGCATCAAGATTATTCCCAACCAGAAACTCGCATTTCTGCAATATGTATTCTACGACCCGCACGGGGAGGAGATTGACATGAAGGAAGAAATCGAAATAAAGTAACGGATTACGGGGCTGAACGCATAGGAAAGCAGTTCAGCCCCGTTTCTTTTTCCGCCTCACCCGGCCTGGGCATAAGCCTTGAGAGCGGAAATAAGCTGCTCATTCTCCCTGTGCGTACCCACCGTAATGCGCAAGCAATTGCCACACAAGGCTACCGTATGACGGCTGCGTACAATGATGCCACACTCCACCAGGTAGCTGTACAGGGCAGGCGCATCGGTCACCTTCACCAAGAAGAAGTTGGCATCCGTGGGATACACCAGCTGCACGCACTTCACCCCCTGCAAAGCCCGGCCCAACCACGTGCGTTCCGCCTTCAGCGTGTCCACCCAGCGGTCCTTCTCATAGAGGCGGTAGGTCATCTCCAAAGCTTGGCGCTGGGTAAGCAGGTTTACATTATAGGGATATTTTATCTTATTGAGGATGTCCACTATCTCTTGCGAAGCAAAGGCCATGCCCAGGCGGAGTGCCGCACATCCCCAAGCCTTGGAAAAGGTCTGCAAAATGATGAGGTTGGGATGCTCGGCCAGCTGGGGCAGGAATCCGGCTTCAGGAGCAAAATCGATGTAGGCCTCATCCAGCACCACCAGCCCATCGAAAGCCTGGAGGAGGGCTTCGACTTCGGTACGCGCCAAGAGATTGCCCGTGGGATTGTTGGGCGAACAGAGGAACATGAGTTTTGTGTGCTCGTCGGCAGCCCCAAGCATTGCGCGGGCAGAGAATTGGAAATGGCTATCGAGCAACACCTTACGGTACTCCACATCGTTCACCTCTGCACATACCTGATACATGCCATAGGTGGGGTCGATGGCCACCACATTGTCCACGCGGGGCTCGCAGAAAGCGCGATACACCAAGTCGATGGCCTCGTCACTGCCATTGCCCAGAAAAATACTGGTGGCAGGCACATGCTTAATGCGCGCCAAGGCAGCCTTCAGTTCGCGCTGCATGGGGTCGGGATAGCGGTTGTGGGGCGTGTTGTAAGGATTCTCGTTGGCATCGAGAAACACGGAAGCCTCGTGCCCGCTGTATTCATCGCGTGCCGACGAGTAAGGTTTCAGGCGCAGGATGTTGGGGCGCACCAGCTGTTCAAGAGTACGCTTGCTGCTCATACGTCGGCCCTCCCCAAACGTAAAGACACAGCACGCCGGTGCCCGTCCAGCCCCTCGGCACGGGCCATACACTCGATGGCAGGGCCGATGTTCTGCAGACCGACAGACGTAAGCTCTTGAAAGGTGATTTTCCGCACGAAGCTGTCGAGGCACACCCCGCTGTAAGCCTTGGCATAGCCATTGGTGGGCAGCGTGTGATTGGTGCCCGAAGCATAGTCGCCCGCACTCTCGGGGGCATAGTGGCCCAAGAAGACGGAACCTGCGTTAATGACGCCTTCGGCCAGCGCATGGGGCTCGCGAGCCTCAATGATGAGGTGCTCGGGGGCATATTCGTTGGTGAGGGCAAGGGCCTGTTGAGCATCGCGCACCACGATGAGCTTGCTGTTCTCGAGCGAGCAGGCGGCAATGTCACGGCGGGGAAGCAGGGGCAGTTGGCGCTCGACTTCTTCCTTTACCTGTTCGGCCAAAGCGAATGAAGTGGTAATGAGCAAGGCCTGGCTATCCGTGCCGTGCTCGGCCTGACTGAGGAGGTCGGCTGCCACGAAGACAGGGTTAGCACTATCGTCGGCCAGCACCTCTACTTCGGAGGGACCTGCCGGCAGGTCGATAGCCACGCCGTGCAGACTGACTTGCTGCTTGGCGGCGGTGACGTACTGGTTGCCCGGACCAAATATCTTATAGACATGCGGAATGCTTTCGGTGCCATAGGCCATGGCGCCAATGGCCTGCACGCCTCCGGCCTTGAAGATGCTGTCCACACCAGCCACGCGGGCGGCATAAAGAGTGGCGGGATGCACCTTGCCGTCGCGTCCCGGAGGGGTACAAAGCACTACCCGGCGGCACCCGGCTATGCGGGCGGGGATAGCAAGCATCAGCACGGTAGAGAACAGGGGTGCCGTTCCGCCGGGGACATACAAGCCCACCTGCTCTATGGGCACAGCCTTTTGCCAACAAGTGACCCCGGGCTGGGTCTCCACCTTTTTTCCCTCAAAGCGCTGGGCTTCGTGAAAGGAAGCTATATTCTTGGCCGCAAGGCGGATGGCGGCTTTCAGTTCATCGCCGAGCAAGCCTTCGGCTTCATCCACCTCCTCCTGGTTGACCACCGGGGTAGTAAGTTTCACTTTATCAAAACGTTCTTCATAGGCCAGCAAGGCACGGTCGCCTTCTTCCCGGATGTGGCGGAGAATGTCACAAACCGTCTCGGTAAGGTCAGCCTGATTTTTTACCGGGCGCTTCACCACTTCTGCCCATTGAGAGGGATTGGGGTAAGTTATCAATTCCATATCGTTTCTTTTTATCCTTATTTTACACTATCATTTTCTCAATGGGCAGCACCAGTATGCCCTCGGCGCCCATGGCTTTGAGCTTGCCGATGATGTCCCAAAAGCATTGTTCGTCGAGCACAGTGTGCACAGAGCACCAGCCCTCTTGCGCCAGAGGCATCACGGTGGGGCTGCGCATGCCCGGCAACACGGAGAGAATGGCATCGAGCTTCTCGCGGGGAGCGTTCATCAGCACATACTTCTTGTCTTCGGCGGTCTTCACGGCATCCATGCGGAAGAGAAGCTCGTCGAGGATAGCGCGTTTCTCGGGGCTCATGCCTTTGTGTCCGATGAGAAGAGCCTCGGAGTGCATCACTACCTCCACCTCACGCAGACTGTTGCTCACCAGGGTAGAACCGGAGGAAACGATGTCGAAGATGGCGTCGGCCAGCCCAATGCCGGGAGAAACCTCCACCGAGCCGGTAATGACATGTATGTCGGCCTGCACCTGCTGCTCCGCAAGGTAGCGCGAAAGGATGGCAGGATAAGACGTGGCTATCTTCTTGCCTTCAAACCACCGGGGACCGCTGTACTCCACATCGCGCGGGATGGCCAGCGAAAGACGGCACTTGCTGAAGCCCAAACGCTTCAGGATGGCAGCATCCTCGCCTTTCTCCAGAAACTCGTTTTCACCTACAATACCCACGTCGGCCACGCCCGAGGCCACGGTCTGGGGAATGTCGTCATCGCGCAGGAAAAGCACTTCGAGCGGAAAGTTGGACGATTGCACCAGCAGGGTGCGCTTGCTTGCGTTCAGCTTGATGTCGGCCTCGCTGAGGAACGACATGGTTTCATCGTAAAGTCGGCCTTTGGCCTGTACTGCTATTCGTAACATAATAATGTAGTAAATGTAGTATTTTAATGTTCAATAATCAGTGTCCTGCATGCTTTGCTTCTTCTCCGGGAAAAAGGAAACGAGGCTTACCGCACATTCCTCGGTAAGCCTCGCCTTTTCTATTTCAACTGATGCCTTATGCCAGCATACGCCCCGCCCAGCCTACCGGTATTGTTCGTTAGGATGATGGTGATGGCGATGATAGTTGGCAAAAGTAGTCATACGGTATTTCCGTTGTTTTCGCGACAAAAATAAAGTTTCTTTCTGATATTGACAAACATTTATAAGCTAAATTTCGGTTTTTTCTTTCATTTCATACATTTACGTCATGGTGAAGCGCACGTAGGCGCGGTCGTCGAAAGAGCGGAGCCCCGCCTGCCTGCCCTTGGTGCTCTTGAATTGGGAGAGGCACAAGGGGTCGTTGGCCAATACTTCACGCAAGTACGCCTCGGAGGCGCGCAGCGAAGGCAACACGCGGGGGTAGCCGTCGGAAGCCAGCACCACCTCCTCGCCCGGACACACAGGGTAGACGCGCACCAACTCCAGCGGCACGGGAAAGCCGTCGATGGCCGCATAGGCATAAGGCGACAAGGCCGGAGACCGGTTCTGGAAAACACCCTGCATGCGGAGCAGGGGGCGGATGAAGTGACGCCCGGGGTCGCCGGCCTCAACGTCGGCGCGCGTGCCGCCGCCAAGCAGATAGGCGTGGTCGAAGGCACACCGGGCTTCGGCAGCAATGCGGTCTATCGGCTTGACATTCGGGTAACAGACCTCCCCCACCCTGCACGGGCAGTCGCCCACCTGCCACACCTCGCGGCGCGCCAAGCTGAACATCACCACGCTGGCCGTAAAGCGATGGGCGGGATGCTCGGCCACATAGCCCTCCAAGCCACGCCTGAGGTAGAAGGCACGCACAGCCTCGGTGAGCTGCGCCACGGCCCGGGGCATATCCAGCCCGGGAGGGAAACCGGAAATGGTTTCTGCCAGCAGCTCCATGGCCCAGCGCCCGGAAGTCTTGCCGTCCAGGCGGAAAGCCGACTTCGACGTGGCCCCGTCGATGACGGCCACATAGCCGGCAGGGGTGGCCAACAGGCCGTCTTCATTGTCTTGAGGCAGATGCTTCGCACGAAGGTAGTATTCGTGTACCTCTATGCCGCCTGCAGGAGGCAGGGAAAGGGAGCGGCACTCGTTTTCGGGCAGAGTAAAAGGCGTGGTCATGATGGATGCGTATTAGTCTGTCATTGACTGGTGAACAAAGGTCGGAATAAATTTTGGAAAAGGCAATAAGAGAGCCTTATGTTGTTGCTTTGGTAGGGTTGAAACGCTGCCGTGCTGGCGTTCCAACCCTACCGTGCTGGCGTTTCAACCCTACCACGCCGGTGTTTCAACGCCGGCATGCCAGTTAAAAAGCTGCGGGACGGGACTTTTAGGTTATATTTGCTACCTGGAAAGTGGAGCTTTGGGACATATTTCGTAATTTTGCGCCCGATTATGAATCCAATGAAGCAACTTTATACCAGGATATTGCTTGCGGCGGTCGTGCTGTGCACCTGCTTCGCCGCTCAGGCATGGGGACAGATTACCGGCGTGGTGACCGACTCGGTAAGCGGCGAGCCGCTGATGTACGTCACCGTGCAATACGAGGGCAAAGGCGTGGGCGCAGTGACCAACGTGGACGGCGAGTACAAAGTGGAGACGCGCCGGGGGTGGAACGAACTGACCTTCTCGTCGATAGGCTACGTCACGAAGAAGGTGAAGTTTGCCACAGGCACGAAGGTCATCAACGTGAAGCTGGCGCCCGACGACGTGATGCTGACCGAGGTAGTGGTAAGGCCCAAGCGTGAACGGTATTCGCGCAAGAACAACCCGGCGGTGGACTTCATGCGCAAGGTCATCGAGCACAAGAAGGCACTGAAGCTGGAGGAGAAAGACTACTACCAGTATCAGCGCTACGAGAAGATGAAAATGTCGCTCAACGACGTCACCCCCGAAAAGCTGGAGAAGGGCATCTACAAGAAGTTCTCCTTCTTCAAAGACCAAGTGGAACAGTCGCCCAAGACGGGCAAACCCATCCTGCCCATCTCGGTGAAGGAGACGGCCAGCCGCACCATCTACCGCCGCTCGCCCAAGAGCCAGAAGACCATCATCGAGGGCATGAACTCCAGCGGCATCGAGGAGTTCTTCAGCACGGGCGACATGCTGGGCACGGTGCTGAACGACGTGTTCTCGGACATCAACATCTACGACGACAACATCCGCCTCTTGCAACGCTACTTCACCAGCCCCATAGGGCGCGGAGCCATCAACTTCTACAAGTTCTACCTGATGGACACCCTCATGGTGGCGGACCGGGAGTGCGTGCACCTCACCTTCGTGCCCCAGAACTCGCAGGACTTCGGCTTCACCGGCCACCTCTATGTGGTGAAAGACTCTACCTACGCCGTGAAGAAGTGCACCATGAACCTGCCCCAAAACACGGGTGTCAACTGGGTGTCGCACATGGACATCACGCAGGAGTTCGAGCAGCTGCCGGACAGTACCTGGATTCTGACAGACGACGACATGACCGTGGAGCTGACCTTCATAAAAGGCATACAAGGCCTCGAGGTGCAGCGCACCACCAAGTACACCAACTACGACTTCTCGGAGATTGACCCGCGCTACTTCCGCCTGAAGGGCGACGTCATCAAGGAGGCCAACATGATGAACCGCACCGACGAGTATTGGGCCAGCGTGCGCCAAGTGCCCCTGAGCAAGCAGGAGAGCACCATGGACATCTTTATGAACCGCATAGAGCAGATACCGGGCTTCAAGTACGTCATCTTCGCGGCCAAGGCACTCATAGAGAACTTCGTGGAGACCACCGGCCCCAAGCGCCCCAGCAAGGTGGACATCGGGCCCATCAACACCATGATAACGAGCAACTACCTCAACGGCACGCGCTTCCGCCTCAGCGCCATGACCACGGGCCACCTGCACCCCCACTGGAGCTTCAGCGGATACGGGGCCTACGGCACGCGGGACAAGAAGTGGTTCTACTCCGCCCAGGCAGCCTACTCGTTCAACAAGCGGGAGTACGTGCTGTGGGAGTTCCCCAAGCACTACCTGGCCTTCAAGTACACCTACGACGTGATGAACCCCATGGACAAGTACCTCATGACGGACAAGGACAACATGTTCGTGGGCTGGAAGTGGGCCACGGTGGACCAGATGTCGTACATCCGCGACGCCACCCTGACGTATGAGCTGGAGACGAACACGGGCTTCTCCGTCAACGCCATGCTGCGCCACCGCAACGACCAGCCCGGAGGCAACCTGCAGTATTGGCGCAACAACGGCACCGTGCCCGGCGAGTGGGACAACTCGAACACCCGGGTGCACGACATCACCACCACCGAGCTGGGCGTGACCCTGCGCTACGCCCCGGGCGAAACCTTCGTCAACACCAAGCAGAGGCGCATACCCGTGTCGCTCGACGCCCCCATCTTCACCCTCTCCCACACCACCGGATTCAAGGGGCTGCTGGGCGGCGACTACAACTTCAACCTCACCGAGCTGAGCATGCGCAAGCGCTTCTGGTTCGGCTCGTGGGGCAAGCTGGACGCCACCCTGCGCGCCGGGGCGCAGTGGAACACCGTGCCCTTCCCCCTGCTCAACCTGCCCATGGCCAACCTGAGCTACATCACGCAGAACAACGAGTCGTTCAACCTCATCAACAACATGGAGTTCCTCAACGACCGCTACGCCTCGCTGGCCCTGAGCTACGACCTCAACGGCAAGCTGTTCAACCGCATCCCCCTCATCAGGAAGCTGAAGTGGAGAGAAATGTTCCGCATACGCGGCCTGTGGGGCACGCTGACCGACAAGAACAACCCCTACAAGAGCCACAACGCCGACCTCTTCCTCTTCCCCATGCGCGACGGCATGCCCACCAGCCACGTCATGGGCCGAAAGCCCTACATCGAGGCCAGCATAGGCATCTACAACATCTTCAAGCTGATACACATAGAGTACGTGCGCCGACTCACCTACACCGACCTGCCGGGCGTGAAGAAGGGCGGCATACGCTTCATGATTCTCACCATATTCTAACCACCCAAGAAAGGAGACACCACACACCATGCAACCCCTGGCAGAACGGCTCCGGCCAAAGACTCTGGACGAATACATCGGCCAACAGCACCTCGTGGGCCCCGGCGCGGTGCTGCGCAAGATGATAGACGCGGGACGCATCACCTCCTTCATACTGTGGGGCCCGCCGGGCGTGGGCAAAACCACCCTGGCCCACATCATAGCCAACCGGCTGGAGACGCCCTTCTATACGCTGAGCGCCGTGACCAGCGGCGTGAAGGACGTGCGCGACGTGATAGAGCGCGCCAAGTCGGGCCGCTTCTTCTCGCAGGCCAGCCCCATCCTCTTCATCGACGAGATACATCGCTTCAGCAAGTCGCAGCAAGACTCCCTGCTGGGTGCCGTGGAGCAAGGCACCATCACGCTGATAGGCGCCACGACGGAGAACCCCTCCTTCGAAGTCATCCGCCCCCTGCTGTCCCGCTGCCAGCTCTACGTGCTGAAGCCCCTGGAGAAGGACGACCTGCTCGCCCTGCTGCACCGCGCCATCAGCACCGACACCGAGCTGAAGCAGCGCCACATAGAGCTGCGCGAAACCACCGCCATGCTGCGCTACAGCGGCGGCGACGCCCGCAAGCTGCTCAACATACTGGAGCTGGTGGTGGAGGCCGAGGCGGCCGAGGCCGACCCCGTGGTCATCACCGACGAACTCGTCACCCAGCGCCTGCAGCAAAACCCCATGGCCTACGACAAAGACGGCGAGATGCACTACGACATCATCTCCGCCTTCATCAAGTCCATCCGCGGCAGCGACCCCGACGCGGCCATCTACTGGCTGGCCCGCATGGTGGAGGGCGGCGAAGACCCCGCCTTCATAGCCCGCCGCCTCGTCATCTCCGCCGCCGAAGACATCGGCCTGGCCAACCCCAACGCCCTGCTGCTGGCCAACGCCTGCTTCGACACCATCATGAAGATAGGCTGGCCCGAGGGCCGCATCCCCCTGGCCGAAACCACCATCTACCTGGCCACCAGCCCCAAGAGCAACTCCGCCTACCTGGCCATCGACCACGCCCTCGGCCTCGTGCGCCAGACGGGCAACCAGCCCGTGCCCCTGCACCTGCGCAACGCCCCCACCAAGCTGATGAAGCAGCTGGGCTACGCCGACGGCTACAAGTATGCCCACGACTATCCCGGCCACTTCGTGCGCCAGCAGTTCCTGCCCGACGAGCTGCAAGGCACCCGCATCTGGACCCCCCAGCCCAACCCCGCCGAGCAGAAGCACCGCGAGCGCATGCAGCAGCTGTGGGGCGAGGACAAGTACAAGGGCGAGTAGACAGGAAGCAGAAAAGCACGCGGTCATTCAGCAATACAGCACAACGTCATGCTGAACGAATGTGAAGCATCTCCTGCCAACTAAGCAAAGTTACCGGGAGATGCTTCACTGCGTTCAGCATGACAGAGTGGATGGAAAAGAATCAGAGCTGGCTCTGATAAATCGTAAGAGCAGGCTCTGATGAACCGTAAGAGCCGGCTCTGATTAACTATAAGAGCTGGCTCTGATAATTTTTTAGAAGAATGACTTATAGGAATGGAATAAGATTAGGAACAAATCGTTATATTTGCGAATGAACCATTAAAGACAATATAGGTCATGAAACAGGAACTGAAAGGATGGCTGATGGATAATCCTATTAAACAAGAAGGTGATGACGGCCAGATACTCCGCCTCGAGTCGGCCGGCAGCATAGGCCTGCGCGAGGTGGTGGAAGAGATGAGCCGCGAAGGCACCGGCCTGCGCCCCGAGACGCTGGCCCACGTGGTGAGCCTCTACCAGCGGGTGCTGACGCGGCTGGTGCTGTCCGGCTACTCCGTCAACACGGGCATGTTCCGCCTGGCCCCGGGCTTCAAGGGGCTCGTGGAGGGCGGCGTGTGGAACGCCGGGCGAAACTCCATCCGCGTCACCTTCACCCAGGGCAAGGAGCTGCGCCAGGCCATCGCGCAGACTCCGGTGAAGATATTGGGCCGCCGCGCCGAAGGCATCGTCATCCTGTCCGGGCGGGACACGAGCACCGGCGCCACCGACTTCACCGCCACCGCCGGGCGCAACTACGAGCTGCGCGGCCGCCGCCTCAAGGTGGAGGGCACGGACCCGGCCGTGGGCATCGAGCTGGCCGACGGGCAGGGCTACTCCCTGCGCCTCGGGCCGGACATGCTGGCCGTGAACATGCCCGGCCGCCTGGTGTTCCTCCTGCCCCGGGACCTGCCCGCGGGCACCTACACGCTCACCGTCACCTCGCAGCGGTCCAACGCGGGACAGCTGCTCCGCCAGCCCCGCAGCGCCAGCGTCGTGCTGGAGGTGAAGGCCTGAAAGGGATTTCCGGATATTACAAAACGAGGCGCGGATTGTGCGGAATGACACGGATGCTATAAACTCAATCCGTGAAATCCGCGCAATCCGCGCCTAAAAGAAAAGTATCAACCGGCTTGCCTTATCCGCCGAAGTTGTCGAACATCAGGTTGGACATGGGCACGCCCAGGTCGTCCAGCATCTTCTCCACAGCCTTCGACATGGGGCCGGGGCCGCACATGTAGTACTCTATGTCTTCGGGAGCCTCGTGGTCCTTCAGATAGGTGTTGTAGATGACCTGGTGCACGAAGCCCGGGGTGTACTTCACGCCCGCAGCGTCGGCGGCGGGGTCGGGGCGGTCGAGCGCCAGGTGGAACGAGAAGTTGGGGAACTCCTTCTCCAGGTCGAGGAAGTCTTGCAGGTAGAACACCTCGTTCAGCGCGCGCGCTCCGTAGAAGTACGACATCTTGCGGTCGGTGGTGTGCAGCGTCTTGGTCATGTGCATAATCTGGGCACGCAGCGGGGCCATGCCGGCGCCACCGCCAATCCACATCATCTCCTTCTTCGAGTCGAATATCGGGTGGAAGTCTCCGTAAGGACCACTCATGATGACCTTGTCGCCCGGCTTCAGCGTGAAGATGTAGGACGAAGCAATGCCCGGCATCACGTCCTGGAAGCCCACCTGAGGTTTCGGCTTGAAGGGCGGCGTGGCGATACGTACCGTCAGCATGATGCGGTCGCCCTCGGCCGGATAGTTGGCCATGGAGTAGGCGCGGATGGTCTCCTCGTCGTTGTGGCACTTCAAGCCGAAGAGGCCGAACTTCTCCCACGCAGGCAGGTACTCCTCGCCGATAAGGCTCTTGTCGATGTCCTTGTCGTAGTCCATGGAGTATTTCGGTATCTTAATCTGCGCATACGAGCCCGGGATGAAGTCCATGTGCTCGCCGGGAGGCAGGGCCACGATGAACTCCTTGATGAAGGTGGCCACGTTCTTGTTGGAGATGACTTCGCACTCCCACTCCTTCACGCCCAGCACGCTTTCAGATACCTTGATGGACATGTCGTTCTTCACCTTCACCTGGCAGCCCAAACGCCAATGATTCTGCTGCTGCTTGCGGCTGAAGTGGGGCACCTCGGAGGGCAGAATCTCGCCGCCGCCTTCCAGCACCTGGCATTTGCACTGCCCGCACGAACCCTTTCCGCCGCACGCCGACGAGAGGAACACACCGTTCACCGCCAACGTGTTGAGCAACGTCGAGCCGGAAGCCACGTCCAGCACGCGGTCGCCGTTGATGGTGATTTTCACATTGCCCGATGGCACCAAGTACTTCTTGGCCACCAGCAGGATTACTACAAGCAACAGGATTACTACCAGGAATACTCCAATGCTCGCTAATATCAAATTCATATCCATTGTCTTATTCCTTTCCTTTTTAAATGTTCAACCCTGAGAAACACATAAATGCCATAGCCATCAGGCCCACCGTGATGAAGGTGATGCCCAAGCCCTTGAGCGGAGCAGGCACATCGGAGTAAGCCATCTTCTCGCGAATGGCGGCCAAACCCACGATAGCCAGCATCCAGCCCAATCCGGAACCCAGCGCATAGGAAATGGCATCGGAAACGCTGCCGATGTACTTCGGGTCGCTCATGCCCAGATTGATGCGTTGCTGCATGAACAGAGACGCACCCATGATGGCACAGTTCACGGCAATCAGCGGCAAGAAGATGCCCAACGAAGCGTAGAGCGACGGGCTGAAGCGCTCAACCGCCATCTCCACCAGCTGGGTAATGCCGGCAATCACCGCAATGAAAAGAATAAAGCTGAGGAAGCTGAGGTCCACGCCCTCAATGATGGCGTTGGGGCCCAGCACCTTGGTCTGCAACAAGTAGTTGACGGGAAGGGTCACCACCAGCACGAACGTCACGGCGATGCCCAGCCCCACGGAGGTCTTCACAGTCTTCGAAACGGCCAGGTACGAGCACATGCCGAGGAAGAATGCGAATATCATGTTGTCCACAAATATGGACCGTATCAATAAGCTAAAAAAATCTCCCATAATGATGTTTCTATTTTTGTAGTTAGCAGCAAAATATTAATACTAACGGAATCATTTCTCTTGCAACTCCTTATGGTGTGCACGCTGGTACCAGATGATGCAAGCCAGGATAATCAGAGCCATAGGCGGCATCAGCATCAGGCCGTTGTTCACGTAGCCCGCATTCTGGATAGGCGCATAGTTCAGGATGTTGAAGCCGAGCAAAGTGCCCGAACCCAGCAACTCGCGGATGAATGCCACGATAATCAGAATCTTGGCATAACCCAATCCGTTGCCAAGGCCATCGAGGAACGACTCCCACGGACCGTTCTGCATGGCAAACGCCTCAAGACGTCCCATCAGGATACAGTTCGTAATAATCAAGCCCACGTATACGGAAAGTTGCACGCTTACGTCGTAGGCAAAAGCCTTCAATATTTCGCTTACTACAGTTACCAACGCAGCCACAACCACCAACTGCACAATGATGCGGATGCGGTTGGGGATGGTCTTGCGAATCAACGAAATCACCACGTTGGAGAAAGCCGTAATAACAGCCACGGACAAACCCATCACAATGGCAGGCTCCAGCTTGGAGGTTACAGCCAATGCAGAACAGATACCCAATACCTGCACGGTAACCGGGTTGTTCATACCCAACGGGGTAGAGAATACTTCTTTATTCTTCTTAGAAAACAACTGTCCCATGTCCTTATTCCTCCACGTTATTGGTTAAAAACTTCTTGTAATTGCCCAGGCAGCTCTTAATCATGGCGTCTACGGCTACCGAGGTAATCGTACCGCCCGAAATGCCGTCTACCTGGTAATCGGGTTTCTCAATCTTGCCGTGTTTCACCACGCCAAGGGCCACTTCGCCGTTCTCCAGCGTCTTCTTACCTTGGAACTGTGCCTGGAAAGGCTCAGTAGCGATTTCTGCGCCCAATCCCGGAGTCTCACCGGCATGCGAGAAATAGGTGCCATACACGGTGTCTTTATCATCATTCAAAGCCACATAGCCCCAGATGGCGCCCCAAAGGCCTACGCCGTAAACCGGGAAGACGTACTTCTTTTCACCGTTAATATCGGCTACAAATACATGCAGACGGTTATTCTCTTTTACTTCTTTTTCATAACCTGTGGCAAAAGCGGCTGTGTTCTCGCTCAACGTGCCGTCTTCGTTCATCAGCATGTCCTTTACATATTTATTATATTCTGCATCGGCATCCTCAACATTGCGTATGTTCAGGGCGGAAAGGATTTGCTTTTTGGTATCCATCTCCACGTTCTTACTCTGTCTTTCTTTCAACGATGAGCTTACAAATGCCAGCAAAAATGCTACGATAACAACTATTACCGAAGCATAAATGATAGTATAACTGTTACTATTGGTATTCATTTTATTTCGGTATTTTAATTGTTAGACTTCACGGATTTCAAGGCAGCACGCTTTTCGCGGCGGCTGATGTTGCTCTGAACCACGCAGTAGTCAATCAGCGGGGCAAAGATATTCATCAGCAGGATAGCGAGCATCATGCCTTCGGGATAACCGGGATTCAGCACGCGGATGATGATAGCCATCACACCAATGAGGAATCCATAGATGTATTTACCAGTCTCCGTGCGCGACGAAGTCACAGGGTCGGTAGCCATGAATACGGCACCAAAGCAGAAGCCTCCCAATACAAGGTGCTCATACCAAGGCATGTGGGCAACTGCCGTATCCGGACCTGCCACATTGAATATCCAAGCCATCAAAGCGCCTCCCACAAATACGGAAAGCATCGTCTTCCAGCTGGCAACACCGGTCCACAACAGGATAACGGCGCCAATGGCTATGGCGATGACGCTCGTCTCACCAATAGAACCGGGAATCAAACCTGTAATCATGTCCCACGAAAAGTCGGGAGCAGCAGTCGAAGTCTTGGCAATACCCAGCGGAGTAGCCACTGTCAAACCGTCTACCGTCTGGCCCAAGCCAAAAATGCTGTCGCCGGACACCCATACGGCATCGCCGGACATCTTGGTGGGGTAAGCGAAGAACAGGAATGCGCGGGTTATCAAGGCCACGTTGAACACATTCATACCCGTACCGCCAAATACCTCTTTTGCAAAGATTACGGAGAAGGCAGTAGCTACGGCAAGCATCCACAGCGGGCAATCTACCGGAACAATCATCGGAATCAATATACCCGAAACGAGGAAGCCCTCCTGAATTTCTTCCTTCTTCCACTGGGCTACAACGAACTCTATGCCGAGGCCCACTACATAAGACACGATAATCTTAGGCAACACAGCCAGAAAGCCATAGCCAAACAACTGCATGAAGCTGCCTTCAACACCTGTAGCATGGAAGTGCTGGTAACCTACGTTATACATACCGAACAACATGGCCGGTATCAACGCAATGACCACTATCGACATAATGCGCTTACTGTCGATGGCGTCATGGATATGCGTTCCCGATTTCGCCGTAGTGTTGGGCACAAAGAGGAATGACTCAAAGCCCTCGAACACCGAACGAAATGCGTGGTATTTGCCGCCCTCTTCAAAGTTCGGCTTTATCTTGTCGAGATAATTTCTTAACGCTTTCATTTAATTTTTATGTTGGTTTATAGTTTAAATCACGCCATTTCCGCGCGCAGCATGTCAAGACCTGCACGTACGATACGCTGTACTTCTACTTTTGATGAGCAAACGAATTCGCACAGGGCGAAATCTTCGGGAGCCACCTCATATATGCCCAATGCCTCCATCCGGTCAATATCTCCGGCAATGATAGCCTTTACCAGATATTCAGGATAGATATCCATGGGGAATACTTTGTCGTATTCATGAGACATAATCATGTGGCGCTCACCGCCCTTCACACGGGCATCGAACACATACTCCTTCTTGCCCATCAGCCAGCTGAAATAAGAATGGCTGGTGCTGAACTGGTTGCAACGCGGAGCTATCCAGCCCAGGAATTCGTGCACTTCGTCTCCTTCGGGAATCACCGTCAATTGGTTGTGGAAAGCACCCAGATAGCCGTTAGGAGAAACCTGCTTGCCGGTAAGCACGTTGCCGCTAATGTAACGCAGGTCTTTATCCTTGCTCACGTTGCCTTGAAATACGTTGGTAAGCAAAGCGCCCACTTTCAGTTTGCAATAAGCAGGCTTCAGCACCGCGCTTCCCGTTACGGCTACTGTGCGGGTAAAGTCCACACGTCCCGTGTTCAGCACGCGGCCGATGAAAATAACCGCCTCGGCACCGATGGTCCAAACCGTCTCACCCTTGCACACAGGGTCAATGTGATTGATTTGCACACCTACGTTGCCTGCAGGATTCGGGCCGTCGAACACGTTGATGGTAACATCTTTGGCTCCGGTAAGGGCAGCGGCTTTTTGATTTACAGAAAGGCTCAGGTAAGTCTTTGCCATACGCGACAAGGCGGTAAGGCCTGTCTGGAAATTCTGTTCCTCCCCTTTCAATGCAAACTCAAAGTCGGGTGCCAGCGGATTGCTGTCGAATGCCGACACAAAGATGGCCTTCGGCTGGATAGTCGGATCGGCAATCACGTCATAAGGACGCTGACGGATGAAGGCGAACAAACCGGCATTCAGCAGCAACTCTTTCACTTGCTGGCCGTTCATTTTTGCCGGATCCTTCTTGCCGAATTCCTCGTAATCTTGCTCTGCGGCAGCTTCTACCACGATGTTCAGCACCTTACGCTTCGCACCGCGTTCCACGCTTGTCACTACGCCGCTCACGGGCGAAACAAACTTCAATTCAGGATGATTCTTGTCAATAAACAAGGGTCCCCCGGCCATCACATACTCCTGCTCTTTTACCACTACCTTGGGCGTAACCCCTGTAAAATCGTCCGGAACCAGGGAGTAGAATCCGGGCTCTTTCACAGAGAAATACTCCTGTGCAGCTTTACCTTTCAGGTTGATGTCAAGGCCTTTACGTAACTTAATTACATTTGCCATGCGTTATTTTAAATAATGGTTTCTGATTTTGCCCGCAAAAATAACAAAAAAGAATGTGAATAAAGAGCAAAAAAGAAAGGAATTACGGATAAATTTCCGTAATTCCCTTCGTTAACGGTTACAGATGTCATATTTGCTACATTCTGAGTGCCTTTATTGTTCTTCGGCAAACATGGGATCCCATGCCGGAAGAAGCACCGGGTCTTGCTCAAATATCTTCAGCACCTTGGCAGGCACGTATTTCGTCTCCAGCACCAGGCGGAACATGTATTCGTCAAACCAGCGGTCGGTCATGATAAGATGGCCTTTGTAGCCGGCCGAGGGTCCCCAGCTGTTTTCCACCATCCACTTGACGGGTTTGCCAGCTTCATCCAAGTCCACTGCCATCAAGGTCATAGCGTGCGCCGAAAGGCTGGCAAAGGTCTGGATACGCTGCTTTTTGTCCATGCCGAAGGTTGTGCCCAGCAATGAACCGTAGTCGTAGTTGTCCACATCCAGCAGTCCTCTTTTGGAATCCAATTGCGCCACGTCGCTCGAGAAGTACATGCGCGTACCGTCTTTCAATGATGCAATGGCCATCTGCTTGATATCTTTCACCGGCAAGTTCACGTAGCGCCAGTTTTTGCCGTCATAGCGGTGGCGGTCATAGGCAATCTCATAACATTTATAATATTCGCGCGTAGGGTCGTTCATCACCATCACGTAGTTGGTGAGCAGTTGGGTGTCGCCATATTTCTCCAAGAACGATTGCGGAGTATGGTGCTCCACCGCCACCCGTTTGCCTTGGGCATCCTTACGGACATAGTCGAACGAGGTGGGCGGCACACCCAGATTCAGCACCAGCATACGATACACCGTGCCCAGCATTTCAGTCTTCAAACTTTCCAGTTCACTCGCCCTAACATTGGCGGCCACTTTCTCTCGCAAAGACAAGCCGTATTCCTTGAGTTTGAGTCCTATCAACGAAGACATCTGGCTGGTGTGGTCGCTGCTATATGTTTCGGGCATTGCCTCTTTGGGCACCAAGCCATATTTGGTCACAATGTCTGCCACACCCGTAAAGGTACCTCCGTCGCTCAAGGGGTGTTTGAAAAGCCACTCCACGGTTTGGTCGGTCATCGGTTTGTCCGCCGTGTCGATAATGCCTTGCAGAAAGAGGTTTGCTTTCTCCAGCTGATCCCAAAAGAATGAATAGACTTGCGAAAATTCCAATCCGGGCAGGTTATAGCGTGCAATGGCTTTGGCACGCATGATGTTAAGTCCCGTAAAGAGCCAGCAACGCCCGGACGACTGTTGGTCGGTAATGCCCTTCGACTCCACCAAGATGGAGAAGTCCGCATTAACCTCTCCCTGGTTTTCCTGGTTCAGTGCCAGCGATTTGATGCTGTTCGCCCCGATGGCATTGCGGATGGCCTTGTCGGAAGCGGTATTCTGATAACTTTGTCGGATTTGTTCCAGCATTTCGCTACTGATGCCTCCTTTGTTGTCTTGCGCTTGCAAAGCCAGGGCGGCTCCAAGAAGAATGACGGATAAAAACTGCTTTTTCATTACTGTACAAGTTTCATGGGTTATTGATATTTCAGACAAAAATAATGCCATTTTTTGGATTTTTAGTAAGGTCTTTACATTTATTATTAATCCGGGAAGAAATTTCCGATGCAAAACGTGTTCCTTTGTACCATATTTTATATCCGACGCATGAAAAAAATCTTATTGAGCATCTTAGCATGCATATTGGCAGCGACTTGCCTGCCTGCCCAAGAACAGGCTGCCGACACGCTCCGGCAAGACTCAGCCACCACGTTAAGCCCCAAAGAACTTCGTAAATTGCGGGTAGCCAAGCGCAACTTGCACTACAACATATTGGGAGGACCCAGCTACTCACCCGACTTCGGCCTGCTGGTAGGCGGAAGTGCACTCATGACCTTCAGCATGCACCCCAAGGACAGCTCCCTGCAACGCTCGGTAGTGCCTATCAACATAGCCTTTATTTTTAATGGAGGCATCAACTTGTTCTCCAAGCCCCAACTGTTTTTTAAGCACGACCGCTTCCGCATCTTCGGCAAGTTCAGCTACATCAACACCATGGAGAACTACTACGGCGTAGGTTACGCCACTAACCGCGACTATGTGCGAAGCGACACCACCAGCCAATACCGGTATAGTGGTGTACAAATCAATCCCTGGTTCCTATTCCGCTTAGGCAATAGCAACTTCTTTGCCGGCCCGCAAATCGACATCAAGTATGACCATTTCACTAAACCGGCCAAATACTTGCCTCTAGACCCCGCTTACGCTACAGCCGGAGGCGATGCCAACGGATACAAGGACTTCAGCGCAGGCATCGGCTTCCTGCTGACTTACGATAGCCGCGATATCCCCTCAAACGCCTATAAAGGGCTGTACCTGGACTTTCGGGGCATGATGTACAACAAAATATTTGGAAGTAACAAGAACTTCTACCGCTTGGAACTGGACTACCGCCAATATAAATCGGTGGGCAACCGAAAAGTCATTGCCTGGACAGCCCAGTCGAAAAACGTATTCGGCAACGACATCCCGCTGACGCAATATTCACTGACGGGCACTCCTTTCGACTTGCGAGGATATTACCAAGGACAATATCGCGACAAGTCATCACACATAGTACTGGCCGAATACCGGCAAATGTTTAATACCGACAAAGAGACGTGGCTGAAGCGCATCGTCAGCCACTTAGGCTTTGCCGCATGGGCAGGCTGCGGCTTTATGGGCCCTACCCCCGTCAAGATAGAAGGCGTACTGCCCAACTATGGCTTAGGGTTGCGCATCGAAATCCAGCCTCGCATGAACGTGCGCCTCGACCTTGGCAAAAACACGGTAAACGACCAGACGCTGTTTTACTTCAACATCACAGAAGCTTTCTAATCCAAGGCAAATGCCTTCCCGCCATGCTGTCCGAGAACTCATTAGCTGCTGTCATTTTACACTGTCATCCTGAGCACAAACGAAGGATCTCCCGCTTATTTCCGCTGTCGGGAGATGCTTCACTAACGTTCAGCATGACAGAATGATAAGACATTAATGCTTTTCGGACAATCCCCGCGGTTTGCATTCTGGTTTACATAATGCCTTGTAAACCGTCCAAATCGACGTTCCCCAACCGGTATAAAAAAGAAATCCTGATAGCCAGCTATCTGACTTTCAGGATTCTCTTAAGAGCGGAAGACGGGACTCAAACCCGCGACCCTCAGCTTGGAAGGCTAATGCTCTATCAACTGAGCTACTTCCGCAATTTTAGTGGGCAAAGATGGATTCGAACCACCGAAGGCGTAAGCCAGCAGATTTACAGTCTGCCCCATTTGGCCACTCTGGTATTTGCCCATCATTCTGCTATTTCTTGAGGGAGGATTACCTCCGTCATTCAATTGCGGTGCAAAGGTACAACTATTTTTTTAAACTCCAAGCAAAATCTATCATTTTTATGGCTGTTACCGCACATTCATCGCCTTTATTGCCGAGTTTGCCGCCTGAACGCTCCTCGGCCTGGGCCATGTTGTTGGTGGTAATCAAACCATAAATCACCGGAGTATCCGTAGTTGCATTCAGCCGGGTGATGCCTTCCGTGGCGCCCATGCAGACATAGTCGAAATGGGGAGTATCGCCCTTCACCACGCAGCCCAATGCAATTACGGCATCCACGTCGGTGTTCTTAATGAGCTGGCTTGCCCCGAAAGTCAATTCAAAACTGCCCGGGACGGTTTTCACCAGGATGTTCTCATCCTTTGCCCCATGTTTTTTCAACGTTTCCACGGCACCCTTCAGTAAGGCGCCTGTAATATTGAAGTTCCACTCCGATACCACAATGCCGAACTTCATGTGTTCGGCATTGGGAACGGAATTGAAATCGTATTCCGATAGATTGTGATATGCTGTTGCCATCCTTTTTGCTATATAATATAAAGGTATCCGCTTCTCAATAGAAAGAGGCCTGCTTTCTTTTACTTTTTCAGCAACTTGGCTTGCTCGATGTACTTATCGGCTTCCATGGCCTGATATGAGCGGAAGTATTTATCTTTAATAGTGGTGTAAGCCTTGATGGCCTCGTCATACTTGCCTTGCTTTACCAGGATTTTGCCGGCCTGCATCAGGTAGATGGGGCTCAGCGTGTTGTTGTCGGCCTCCTGAGCGGCTTGCAACAGGGTGGATGCAGCCTTGTCCAGCTGGCCCAGCTCGGCATAGCAGTTGCCGATAGTGCCTTTCAGCGCGGGAGCCACCATCTGGTCGTCGCCATCAAAGCCATTGAGTGCCTGGATGGCTGCCTCATAGTTGCCCAGCTTGGCTTGGCAAATGCCGATGTAGGCCTGGGCCAGGTTGGCCGACTTGGTGCCGCTGTATTCATCGGCCACCTTCACAAGGCCTGCATAGCCTATGCTGTCGCCGTTGAGGGCCTGCTCAAATTCGCCGGCTGCAAAATATTCCTGCCCCTTCACCAATGCGGCTTGCGCCTTTGCCTCGCGCGGAGCTGCATAGAGGTTCTTATACATCAACGTACCGGCTATGATGATTACGATAGCCACAATAACTCCGATAATTGTCTTCTTGTTCTTGATAAGAAATGCCTCCGACTGCGTCAGTGCGTCTTCCACATTCAAGGCTTCATTCGTTTTCTTTTGTTCTGCCATTTTTATGTATTGTTTTATTATTAATTCGGTTGATTGCCATTTCGACCCGCAAAAGTAAGTCTTTTATGGTTTCCGACGAAATTTAGGGGCATCTTTTTTTGGTCTGGCAAATTAAAAGCCCGATTTTTCTCCGTATTTTTGCCCCAAACTTAGCAATGTATCCATGATATTAAAGCATATATCCATACTCAACTACAAAAATCTGGAGCAGGTGGAACTGGCATTCTCGCCCAAGCTGAACTGTTTTTTCGGACAGAACGGCATGGGGAAGACCAACCTGCTGGATGCCGTCTACTTCTTGTCCTTCTGCAAAAGCGCAGGCAACCCCATCGACTCGCAAAACATCCGCCACGAAGCCGACTTCTTCGTCATCCAAGGCTTCTATGAAGAGGAGGCCGACGGCACCCCGGAGGAAATATATTGCGGCATGAAGCGCAAGCAGAAGAAACAGTTCAAGCGTAACAAGAAGGAGTATGCCCGCCTGGCCGACCACATCGGCTTCCTGCCCCTGGTCATGGTGTCGCCCGACGACGCGCTGCTCATTGCCGGGGGAAGCGAGGAACGGCGCCGCTTCATGGACGTGGTCATCTCGCAATACGACAAGGAGTACCTCGAGGCACTCATCCGCTACAACAAGGCCCTGGCCCAGCGCAACGTGCTGCTGAAAAGCGAACAACCGGTGGACGACGAACTGCTGGTGGTGTGGGAAGAGGCCATGGCGCAGGCCGGCCAGGTAGTGTATGCCAAGCGCGAAGCCTTTACCCGGGAGTTCGTGCCCATTTTCCAGGCATTCTACGCCGACATCTCGCAAGGGCGGGAGCAGGTGGGACTGCGCTACCAGTCGCACGCCGCCGGGGAGGCCTCGCTGCTGGAGGTGCTGCGCCAAAGCCGCGAGCGCGACCGCATCGTGGGCTACTCCCTGCGCGGCATACACAAGGACGAGCTGGAGATGACGCTGGACGGATTCCCCATCAAGCGCGAGGGCTCGCAGGGGCAGAACAAGACGTACCTCGTGGCGCTGAAGCTGGCGCAGTTCGACTTCCTGAAGCGCACAGGGCGCACCACTCCCCTACTGCTGCTGGACGACATATTCGACCGGCTGGACGCCGGGCGCGTGGAGCAAATCATCAAGTTGGTAGGGGGCGACGGCTTCGGGCAGATATTCATCACCGACACCAACCGCAGCCACCTGGACCGCATTCTGCACAAGGTAGGGGGCGACTACCGCCTGTTCTTGGTAGACCACGGGCGGGTGACGGAAGGCGGAGAGGAGGCCACGGCATGAAGCGCAACGACGCCGCCCCCATAGGCCAGCTCATCCGCCAGTACCTCCGCCAGGAGAGCCTGGAGTCGCCGCTCAACGAGCGCCGGCTCATCAACGCCTGGCCCGAAGTGCTGGGCCCGGCCATCGCCTCGTACACCGGCGAGCTGTTCATCAAGAACCAGACACTGTACGTGCACCTCACCTCGTCCGCCCTGCGCCAGGAGCTCATGATGGCGCGCACCAAGCTGGTGCAGAGCCTCAACCGCCACGTCGGCGCGCAGGTCATCACCAATATCGTATTCCGCTAAACCTCCCCCTCCGCGTCAATCTGCTTGAGGGGGCGGGCAGGCACGCCGCCCACCACGGTCATAGGGGGCACGTCGCGCGTCACCACTGCCCCGGCGGCCACCACAGCCCCGTCGCCTATGGTCACCCCGGCCAGTATGGTGGAATTGGAGCCAATCCACACGTCGCGGCCTACGGTGATGGGAGCATGCGTCATCAGCGAGCGGCTCGAGGGGCGCATGTCATGGTTCAGCGTGGCGAAAACCACATTGTGGCCTACGAGCGAGCCGTCGCCTATCGTCACCCCGCCGTGGTCCTGGAAGTGGCAGCAAGCGTTGATGAACACCCGCTCCCCCACCTTCAGGTTCTTGCCAAAGTCGGTGTAGAAGGGTGGGAACACGCGAAACGTACTGGGCACGCGGTAGCCGAAGAGGCGGGAAAAGAGCTCGCGCAGCTCGTCCTGCGAGTGATACTTGTTGTTTATCTCGCACGTCAGCCGGCGCGCCTCGTCGCTCATGTCGTTCATGTACTGCTGCGTTTCGGGCGTGCCCAGCAGTTGCCCGGTGGCCAGGTAGGCCTTGAATTCTTCTATTGTCATATACCTTTCTATTTTAGTGAAACATCGTGCCTGTACGGCGATGCAAAGGTACGAACAAATCTGCCACAAGGGGTGTATACAGATTACGGATGTTTCAACCCAAATTGTCATTTTGACATTTTGTAAAATGAAATGCGTGAGAATCGTCTGTTTCCGTCCATTGATAGGGACGGCTCCGAATTTTGAAGGCAAAAACAGCTAACTTACTCTTCCAACACACGATAGCGAAATCTTGACAATTATTCCAAGAAAACTTAGCCACCTGATTGAGTTTTCAAACACACCCGAAGGGGCATTTCCAGCTTCCCGCGAGGGTAGTCAGAGCTACCCGCCCGGGCAGTCAGAACTACCCGCCTGGGTTTTTAGAGCTACCCGCCTGGGTTTTTAGAGCTACCCACCTGGATTTTTATAGCTACCCGCCTGGATTTTGTTGACTACCCGCCTGTCTTTTTGTAAAAACCCAGTGTCTTTTCACTTAAAAACGCGCATAGGTATGCAGAAACACGCATAGGTATGCAGAAACAGCCGCATAGACATGCAGAATCCGGCCCGCATCCGCGCTATTTCGCACGTCGGAGAAAAGAAAGATGTCAGCATATACACACTTTTAAAGGAAATAAGAAAGCAGAATACGGGAAATAGCAGCATTCCGCACACCCCGCCTCAACTGCCCAAGTAGAGGCAGAGCATACCCAGCAGCACCAGCGCCAGGTCGACGGCCTTGGCGCGGAGGTTCTTCTCGCGGAACACAAGGGCGCCGAACAGGAACGACACCACCACGCTGCCCCGGCGCACCATGGAGACGATGGATATCATGGCCCCGTCCTGGCTGAGGGCGTAGAAGTAGGCAAAATCGGCCGCGCAAAGGAACAGCGAGATGCCCACAATGGCCCACCGCCAGCGGAAGGGAGTGCCCTGCCGGCGCCGAGGCCACCACAACAGCAGCAGCACGGGACCCATGATGCAGGCCTGGTAGAGGTTGTACCACGACTGCACCAGCATGGGCGGCAGGCTGGACATAAGGTATTTGTCATACAGTCCGCTCGCCGCGCCCAGCACGGCCGCCAGCACAATGCAGCCTATCCAGCGGTTGTGGCGGAAGTCTATCCCCTCCCTCCGGCCCGAGCGGCTCAGCAGGAAGAACGACACCACGGCCAGCGTCACCCCCGCCCACTGCCAGGCGTTGAGCCGCTCGCCAAACAGCAGCAGGGCACCCACCAGCACCATCACCGGGCGCGTGGCGTTGATGGGGCCCACAATGGTGAGCGGCAAGTGCTTCATGCCGAAGTAGCCCGCCACCCACGACGACAGCACGATGAAGGCCTTCAGCACAATCAGCCCGTGCTCTCTCCACCCGGCTGCGGGCACCCACACCAGCGTGCCCTGCACCGACTGGGGCCACACGGCCGACATCACGATGAAGGGCACGAACACCAGGCTGCACAACAACGTGTTGCAGAACAGCACCGGAAGCACGGCATTGTCGCGCAACGCCATCTTCTTGAACACATCGTAGAAGCCCAGCAAGGCGGCGGAAAGGAAGGCAAGGAGTAACCACATGGGGGAATTAAGAATTAAGAATGAAGAATTAAGAATGAAGAATTAGGAATTTGAAGGGGTGTCGATGAAGAGGCGGTCGGGATACTCAATGTCCGTCAGGAACAGAGCATGCCCCGGCACGGAGGTGCCTGCCGCGCAGCGGTCGCGCTGCTCAATGACGTGACGGAAGCCGTCCACCGTCAGCCTGCCCCGCCCCACCTCGAGCAGGGTGCCCACAATGGCGCGCACCATGTTGCGCAGGAAGCGGTCGGCCCGGATGGTGAACACCCAGGTGTCGGCATCCAGCCTGGTCCACTCGGCGTGGGCGATGCGGCAGTTGTTCGTCTTCACGTCCGTATGCAGCTTGCTGAAACTGGTAAAGTCGGTGTACTCCGCCAGTGTGCGTGCCGCCTCGTTCATCCGTCCGAAGTCCGGAGCATGAAACAAGCGGTAAGCATACGCCCTATTAAACGGATTCTTGGCCGTCGAGATATAATATTGGTAGGTGCGTGCCGTGGCGTCGAAGCGCGCATGGGCATCCGGCCTCACCGCCCGCAGCCTGTGCACGGCAATGTCCGGCGGCAGCAGGCGATTCAGCTTGTCGGCCATCAGGGTCGTGTCCAGCGGCCCGTCGGCATCGAAGTGCGCCACCATCAACCGGGCATGCACGCCGGCATCCGTCCGCCCGGCACCCGTCACCTCCACCGGTCGGCGCAGCAAGGTGGCCAGCGCGTCCATCAGCCGTTGCTGCACGCTGTCGCCATTGGGCTGCACCTGCCAGCCGTGGTAGGCTGCGCCGTCGTAAGAGAAGTAAATGAAATATCGCTGCATGATGCTGTCTCTCCAGAGAAAAGTACTTATTTCCGGCTGCAAAGATAGGGCAAAACGGGGAGCATGGCAAACATTCGATTTTGTTTATGCTCAATGTTTCAATACAAACGTCTCCTCAGGCACCAACATATAAATGCTCCCGGAAAGAAATATTACTCCATATAGTTGTTAATCCGGTTGGCAGAGTTAAGCGATGTCTGGTCTGTCAGTTTCAATGACTTGACCATGTGCAGAGCGTCCCTTGCTTGTATATGCCTTCCCGAAGCTGGTGCATTTGCCGATGGTTTCGCCTGTACGCAGATAGGTGTAGTTCGGCATCTCGAAGAGTACGGGCTTCAATTTATCGTAATCGGGCTTGCCTTTTTCATTCAGACAGTCCTCGTCCACGTAAGTGTTCGTTATCTTGCAGATGAAGTTGTCGAAGGTGTCCGTCTCGTAGTTGTCCACCACCTCGCACTCCATCACTAACGGGCTTTCGTCAATGACGGGCGTTCCGGCTTCACCCCTGTGATAGACGAATACATCCGACTTGTCTGTCTTCGCTCCGCTTGTGCAGCCCACATAGTCGGCTCGTTCCAGCATCGCCTCGTTTACCATATTGACGGACACCTTGCCTGTCTGCTTCACCCCTTCATTGGTGTAATGTTTCTTGAACATACTCAGCATGATTTGGTCATGTCCGATAATACCCACGTGGGCGACCAGCAGCCAGTTTACTTTCCCGTTCACTTCCGTACCCACGACCACTGCGGGCGTGGGGTACAATGCCAATATATTTCCGATGTTCTTCTTCATTGCTATCTTGTTTTTATGTTCGTAATCCTATCTTCTTTGACCTGTTCGGACAATCCTTTCAGTATCTCCACTTCGTTAGCCTCCAAGGGTATGGATGCCTCCCCATAAAAGAAATGGCGCAAGAGTTGCTGCGATGTGACGTGGTGACGGTATGCGATGAAGCACACCGCCTCGTCCGCGCACAATTCTTCGGGCAATTCTGTATTCTGTTTCATTGTATTCTCGTTTCTATCTGATGCAAAATTACACCGTAACGAGGAGGAACGCTGTAACCATAAGTGGGGGAAATGTACCATTTTTACTGAAATTGCAATCGGCGTAAACCATTGTCCGTGAAATGCTTTATCTTTGTATCGGTTTAACAGGAAAGAATATGAGCAAGATATTGAAAGTACGAAATGTCAATGATTACAGCCGCTACCTC
>CASELH010000027.1 GCA_949288715.1 uncultured Bacteroides sp.
GGCCGAAACGCCCGAGCAGGCCTTGGAACTGGCCAAGGCAAAGTGTGGCAAAGACCTGACCCTTGCAGACCTTCGTCAAGACGAGGACTGCCTGGACACGTGGTTCTCCTCATGGCTTTGGCCCATCTCCCTTTTCCGTGGCATTACACACCCCGACAACGAAGAAATCAATTACTATTATCCCACCAGCGACCTGGTGACCGGGCCGGACATCATCTTCTTCTGGGTAGCCCGTATGATTATGGCCGGCTATGAATATCGTGGCGACATGCCCTTCCGCAACGTTTACTTTACCGGTATTGTGCGCGACAAGCTGGGCAGAAAAATGTCCAAGCAGTTGGGCAACTCTCCCGACCCCCTCGACCTGATAGACAAGTATGGCGCCGATGGTGTGCGCATGGGCATGATGCTCTCCGCTCCGGCGGGCAACGACATCCTGTTCGATGATGCCCTGTGCGAGCAAGGCCGCAACTTCTGCAACAAGATATGGAATGCCTTCCGCCTCGTCAAGGGCTGGGAGGTGAGTGCCGAAGTGCCTGTGCCCGAAGCCTCTGCCCTGGCCATGCGCTGGTTTGAGGCCAAGCAGCAGGCCGTGGCCGCCGAGGTGGCCGACCTCTTCTCGAAATACCGCCTCAGCGAGGCACTGATGGCTGTCTACAAGCTCTTCTGGGATGAATTCTCGGCCTGGTACCTGGAGATGATCAAGCCTGCCTACGGCCAGCCTATCAGCAAGGAGGTGTACGACCGCACCATCGGCTTCTTCGACACCCTGCTCCACCTGCTTCACCCCTTCATGCCCTTCATCACCGAAGAACTTTGGCAGCACATTGCCGAGCGCAAGGAGGGCGAGAGCCTCATGGTGAGCCCGCTGACAGTGACAGGCACGGCAGATGAAAGCCTGTTGCAGCAGTTTGAGGTGGTAAAGGAAGTCATAGCCAATATCCGCGCCATCCGCCTGCAGAAGAATATTGCGCAAAAAGAGACGCTGTCCCTGCAAGTTGTGGGCCAGAATCCTGTGGCTGCCTTCGACAGCGTGATTATGAAGATGTGCAACCTTTCCGCCATCCAGATGGTATCTGCCAAGGAAGAGGGCGCCGCCTCCTTCATGGTGGGCACCACGGAGTATGCCGTCCCCCTGGGCAACCTTATTGACGTAGAGGCCGAAATAGCCCGCATGGAGGCCGAACTGAAGCATAAGGAAGGCTTCCTGCAAGGCGTGCTGAAGAAACTCAGCAACGAGAAGTTTGTCAACAACGCCCCTGCTGCTGTCATAGAGCTGGAACGTAAGAAGCAAGCCGATGCCGAAAGCATCATCAAGTCTCTGAAAGAGAGCATTGCCGCGCTGAAAAAAGCGTGAGTAGCAACTGCAAGAAAGTAAAGCAAAGTGGCCTGTCGGCATCCCGGCAGGCCATTTTTATGTCCGGTCGGGGGCATTTGTCCGGTTTCGTTACCCGCTTTGTTCATACTTCCTACCTTCCCGCTTCGGTCCATATAGCCTATTGCGGAGCGAAGCAATACCGAATGAGGTACGAATGGGGTACGAAGGAAGCACGATGATGGTATTTTTGTAATACAAATTCGGATGGTATTATTCTGAATGCCAATGTGTAGCGGATATGCGTATTTTGTCTTTCAGCGCGGGTACGGATGTTCCTGCTGTAAATAGTCTTGATTATTGTTGTAAGAAAAGGTGATGATTTTTATGCGTCCGTTCAAATATTTTCGTACCTTTGGGCGGCGGGAGGTGCCTTATCCGGTGCGGATTGGCAGCACATCCGATACCTAAGGGGGGGATTGTCCGAAAAGCATTAATGTCTTATCATTCTGTCATGCTGAACGTTCGTGAAGCATCTCCCGACAGCGGAAATAAGTGGGAGATCCTTCGCTTGCGCTCAGGATGACAGTACAAAATGACGGCAGTTAATGAGTTCTCGGACAGCCTGGGGGGATTACTAATCATTGGCGAAAATTTCAGAAAGATGAGATACAGAAAAGAAACAATAAGTCATTTCGCGCGAAACAATCTGAGGCGAGAGGGGGAAAAATACAGGTATTATTTTTTTGACTACCTGTATTATCGGTTATATGTGGTTTATCGAAAACATAATGAAGCTGCACGTCTTAGTGCCTGCCTCTTATTGGGCATGGTTTCTATGATAATATTTTTCTTTTTCAGTATCTTCTTTAACAAAGTACTGACAGATGATTGGTTTTCATTAGAAAACTTCACCCCAATTCAGATACAAAGTATATTTGTGGGTGTAGGTATATTGTGCTTTATCGCATTCTTTTTGCGATATACTCGCAAAAGGACAGCCGCTATACTTTTGAAATACAAAGGCAACATGTGGAACAAGATAATCCCGGCATGGATGATATATTGTTCTCCTTTATTGGTATTCTTGACAGGAATAGGTATATGCAAATTGATTGATAACTAAATATATATGATAAAAAAGATTCAAGTAATATTTCGCTAACGAAGCAGAATAACGGCAAGCCGTTCCCTGCCGAACCAACCAATATGGATTATGTATTTTATAGACTATACAGACAATTTATCCAATTTATCGTGCTGCGTTGTGCATTTTGTTGGCACGCAGATGACGCAGACGAGCGCAGATGACCGCAGATTCTTAGGGGCTGCGCCATGTATCTGTCATTCGCATGACGAAAGAAAAAAATCTGCGTAAATCTGCGCTCGTCTGCGTCATCTGCGTGCCATCGTAAACACATAATTAAATTCCCATTTTATCGTATAAGTTAAATATGATTAGTTTCTTAATACAAAACAACCATACAATTAAGGTAGCATGGAAGATTATAGCATTCTAAACAAATTTGATAACGACAAGCTATTGGACGTAGTGAAGAACTATAAGCGCTATGGCTATGACGATGAACTTCGTGAGTATGCCATCAATCTATTGGGCGAGAGAGGCTGGAGCAGAGAGGAGTTGCAGCAATTTGGCTATCTGACGAACCGTGATTATGATGAGGCTGAAAAACAGTATGAGGCATTCAAGAGAAATTCATTGATAGCCTTTTGCGCGCTTGTGTTCAGCGTGGGCATTTTGGTTGTTGTTTACATCATCTTTCTGTTCAAGGCCTATCGGAATGTCGCAAACTTCTATAGAGCATTAGGGTGCAGTAAGGATGCGGGCGAGACCATCGATGCGCTTGACCTGCTGACTTATTTCCACCTGAAAGAAAAAATGAAAGAGGAGTTGAAAGGAGTAAGATGAGTTTCTCAATCTGTAGCTGCTTGGCAAATTGGAATTGTTAGAATAAAAAGAAAACCGTACTTTTGCACCCGCATTTTCAATAGGCTAAGTTGATATGAATTTAGTGATCGACATAGGCAACACGGTGGCCAAGCTGGCGGCTTTTGACGGAGACGAGCTGAAAGAGGTGGTCCTCGATTCAAACCGGACATTGGAGCGGTTGCCGGAGTTTTGCAGGAAGTATCCGTTTGAAAGGGCCATTGCGGTGACGGTGATAGACCTGGAGGAGGCGGTGGCAAAGTCTCTCAAAGGCTTGCCCTTTCCATTGCTTTGGCTGGACAGGAATACGCCGCTGCCGGTGGAGAACTTGTATGAGACGCCCCAGACGCTGGGATACGACCGCATGGCGGCCGTGGTGGCGGCCAATGCCCGCTTCCCGGGTAGGGACTTGCTGGTGATAGATGCCGGGACGTGCATCACGTATGAGTTTGTAGACGCCCGGGGGCGTTATCATGGCGGCAACATCTCGCCGGGCATGCAGATGCGCTTCAAGGCGCTGCACCACCTTACCGCACACCTGCCGCTTGTGCAGGCCGAGGGGCGCTTGCTGCCGTTGGGCAAGGATACTGAGACCGCCATCCGTGCCGGGGTGCTGAAAGGCATGGAGTATGAAATAACGGGGTACATCAGGGAAATGAAACATAAATATCCTGAACTTTTGGTTTTTTTAACGGGCGGCGATGATTTTTCTTTTGATACAAACTTAAAAAGTATCATCTTTGCAGACAGATTTTTAGTTTTGAAAGGTTTAAATAGAATTTTAGGCTATAATAATGACAAGATATAGACAGGCACTTCTGGCGCTTTTGCTTACCTTACTATCCGGAGCGACGGTGGCTCAAAACAATACAAATTCGCCTTATACGAGATATGGGTACGGACAGTTGGCCGACCAAGGTTCGGGTAACAGCAAGGCTATGGGAGGGGTTGCCTATGGATTGCGCGACAAGTATCAGGTGAACTTCGCCAATCCGGCGGCTTATACGGCGGTAGATTCTTTGACATTTATTTTCGACGGAGGCATTTCCTTGCAGAATACGAACTTCAGCAACGGGACGCTGAAGCAGAATGCCAAGAACTCCAGTTTTGACTATATCACCATGCAATTCCGCGCCAGCAGATGGGCGGCTATCAGCATAGGTATGTTGCCCTATGCCAATGTGGGCTACAAGATGAGTCAGTCGTATGTCAATTCGGATAACTCGGCGGCTTCCTATGTCACTACATATAACGGAGACGGCGGTTTGCATCAACTTTATTTTGGCGCAGGCTTTAAAATATTTAAAAATCTTTCTGTTGGCGCAAATATTTCGTATCTTTGGGGAGGCATAACGCGGACCATGGAGGAAACTTTTCCGGCAAGCACGTCAAATTATCCGTTTAAGATCCAGTCTCAGGTAGACATACACAGCTATAAACTGGATTTTGGCTTGCAATATACACAGCCTTTGGGCAAAAAACATAGTGTGACGCTTGGCGCGGTGTATTCGCCTGGGCATAACTTGAAGAACACGGCCTATGAGTTGCGCCAAAACGGGAATGGTGACGCTGGGACCACGGTGACACGAACGGATATCGTGGCTGATTACGGGATACCGACCACCGTGGGCGTAGGCCTTGCTTATGTATATGACAATCGCTTGACAGTAGGCGTGGACGGCATGTTGCAGAATTGGGACAAGGTGGTGTATGAGGATGAGAAAGCTTTCTGCAAGCGCGCACGGATAGGAGTGGGAGCGGAATACATCCCCAATCCCATGGGGCGGAGCTATCTGGCTGTCGTGAAGTATCGTGTAGGTGCTTATTATTCGAAGCCCTATTACAAGATAGGAGGGCAACGGGCTGCCGACGAGTATGGGATAACGGCTGGTTTCGGCTTGCCGATTCCGAGAACTCGTTCCATAGTGAGCATATCGGCGCAATACGTCAAAACCAAGGGAACTATGGCGGCATTTTTGAATGAAAACACCTTGCGCTTGTGCATTGGCATTACGTTCAATGAACGTTGGTTCTTCAAGCGTAAAGTAGATTGACGATAGAGAATACGAATAGACACTATATAACAACTAATAATAAAAAGTAAAATGAAAATTAAGACGCTTGTAGCTGTAGTGCTTCTTTCGAGTGGAGTAACCAGCGCTTTCGCACAGACAGAAGACTGTAATTCGAACAGTAGTATTTCGCACGAAGCTGTGAATGCCAAGAACTACAAGGATGCTTATGAGCCTTGTATGGCGGTGTTGAGAGACTGCCCGACATTGCGTTATTACACTTTCCTGGATGCCATTGAAATTCACCAGAACCTTTTGAAAGGCATCAAGGACCGCAATTCGGCTGAGTACCAAAAACTCTTTGACGGGTTGATGGAAGTTCATGATTTGAGAATGAAGTACATCCCCGAGTTTATTGCTAAAGGAACAAAACTGAGCTTGACGGTAGACGGTGCTCTTGGCGCCAAAGCCATCGACTACATGGTATATGCTCCTAAAATGGATGTGAAGCAGGCTTATGCTTGGCTGAAGCAATCGGTTGATGCAGACAAGGAAAATACACAAGGTGCTATCCTCCATTACTTCCTGAATATGTCTATGGAGATTGTGAAGGCCGACAAGAGTCACGTAGAACAGTTCTTCCAGGACTATATCGACGCTTCCAACTATATTGATAAGGCTATTGCCGCACAGACTAACGAGAAAAGAAAGAAGAATCTGGAGTCTATTAAGGAGAATCTGGTGGCTATGTTTGTAAGTAGCGGTGTGGCCGATTGCGAATCTCTGCAAGCCATCTATGGCCCGCAGGTTGAAGAGCATAAGACTGACTCTGTTTTCTTGAAGAAGGCTGTGAACATCTTGATCATGATGAAGTGCACGGACAGCGAAGCTTACTCCAAGGCCTCTGAATACATGTATGCCATTGATCCGACTGCTGATGCTGCGATAGGTGTAGGTAGTATGTATTTTAAGAAAGGTGAGTATGATAAAGCCACGAAGTTGTTCAACGAAGGTTTGGAGAAGGAGCCGGATAATAATAGAAAGTGTGAAATTGCCACTGCCATAGCTTCTGCTTTCTTGCACGAAAAGAGATATTCGCAGTGCAAGACTTACTGCCAGAAAGCTATCAGCTACAACGGCAATAACGGTAATCCGTATCTGCTGCTGGCCAGTGCTTATGCTTCCAGCCCGAATTGGAGCGACGAGTCTGCACTGAACAAGTGTACTTATTTCTTGGTGCTGGACAAGCTGCGCAGGGCTAAGGCAGTAGATCCTTCTGTTGCTGAACAGGCTGACGAACTGATCGCTACTTATTCGAAGCATACTCCTTCTGCAGAAGATTTGTTCATGCTGGGTTATCAGGCTGGCGACCGTGTTGATATAGGCGGTTGGATAGGTGAATCTACGACCATCAGATAAGAGACATGCAAGTACAACAACAGATAAGCGTTGTATATTGTAAGTATATGAGCATAACCGTTGCCTTGGCGACGGTTATGCTTCTTTTGTTTTCTTCCTGCTCAGGGAAGAAGAAGGAGTTTGGCGCCGCTATTACAGAGCGTGATTCGTTGCCGGTGATGGATACACGTGGGGTGGAATCGTTGGTTTCAGACTCTGGTGTCATCAGTTATCGGCTGAGTGCGGAGGAATGGCTGGTGTATGACAAGAAAACCCCGTCGTATTGGTCGTTTGAGAAAGGGGTTTATGTGGAAAAATTCGATTCATTGTTTCAAGTAGAAGCCAGTATTAAGGCTGACACGGCTTATTATTATGACAAGCAGAAGTTGTGGAAGCTGATTCATAATGTCCATATACAGAACCAAAAAGGGGAGAACTTTGATACTGAGTTGTTGTATTGGGACCAAAATAAAAAAAGGGTTTATTCTGACAAGGCAGTTAGGGTAGAGCAAGTGGACCGCATTATTTATGCCGAAGGGTTTGAATCCAATGAGCAAATGACGAAATACACTTTTTATAAAGTGAACAATACCATTTTCTATGTAGACGAGGAGAGTGCGGCAGCCGCCCCGGCGGACAGCTTGCAAAGCGATTCTGTTCAATAAAGTTAGGTGGTTATGGAGGCAGACATTATCGGCTTGATAGTAACGTTGTTGTTTTATTCTTTTTTTGCAGGTGGAGTGGCTGCTTTCATGTCAGTCGACAAATTGCGTTTTGAGGTAGAGCGGAAGTCTGGGTTGGCATTGGATATTCTGTCTCATTTCTTGCGTAATCCCGGGGATTTTATTTCGGCCATGCTGGTCGGGAAAAATTTGGCATTGGTGATATGTGTGGTGCTGACGGTGGATTTGATAGGAGAAATCTGGCAGGCAAACAGCTTTTTGCTGATTGTGGTGCAAATAGTTGTTTCGGCATTCTTTATACTGTTTGTAGGCGAGGGGATGTCGAAATTGCTTTTTAAGGTGAATCCCGATGGCGTTTTGCGTATTCTGGCAGTGCCTTTATTCGTGTTTTATGCCTTGTTATGCCCTGTATCCAAACTGATATCCGGAGTTTCGGCCATTGTCCTGAGGCTATTTGGCGTAGTCATCCATAAGGATGCCTCGGATAAGGCTTTTGAGAAAATCACGTTGAACCATCTTATTCAGTCAAGCTTGGAAAACACGGATGGAGGAAACGGTGAAATGGATACGGAAATGCAGATCTTTCAGAATGCGCTTGACTTTTCCAATATAAAAATCCGCGATTGCATGGTGCACCGCACAGAAATTGTGTCGGTGGATGTAAGTACCTCGCTGGAGGACTTGAAGAATCTGTTTGTAGAATCCGGCATCTCGAAAATCATTGTTTATGATGGCGATATTGACCATGTGGTGGGCTATATCCACTCTTCGGAAATGTTCAGAAATCCTCAAGACTGGAGAAAGAATGTGAAGGAAGTGCCCATTGTGCCGGAAACCATGGGTGCTCATAAACTCATGAAGTTATTCATGCAGCAGAAGAAAACAATTGCGGTGGTGGTAGATGAGTTTGGCGGAACTACCGGTATTGTGTCGCTGGAAGATTTGGTGGAAGAAATTTTTGGTGAGATAGAGGATGAACATGACAATAGTTCTTATATTTGCAAGCAGATAGATGAGCATGAATATTTACTTTCTGCCCGTCTGGAGATAGACAAAGTGAATGAGACTTTTGGCTTGGCATTGCCCGAATCGGATGATTACCTGACGATAGGCGGGTTGATATTAAACCATTACCAAAGTTTCCCGAAGCTGCATGAAGAAGTCGCATTTGGCAATTTTATATTTAAAATAGTCAAAGTGACGGCTACGAAAATAGAATTGGTGCGCTTGAAAGTGCTTGAATAATTGCCTTTGCGAATATTTTTTTTAGGGAATAGGTAGATGGGTAAATGCATTTTTTGTATCTTCGTGCGCTAAAAATGAACATGATTGCAGAATAAATATAAATAATTAATAAAAACATATTTACAAAGAAATGGCAACATTACAAAAAATTCGGTCAAAAGGACCCTTGTTGGTGATTGCTGTGGGTTTGGCCTTGTTTGCCTTTATTGCAGGTGATGCATGGCAAGTAATCCAGCCGCACCAATCGCAAGATGTAGGTGAGATTAATGGTGAATCGCTTTCTGCCCAGGATTATCAAACACTGTTGGAGGAGTATACGGAAGTCGTAAAATTCTCCAGCGGTCTAAGTGCACTGAGCGATGCACAGTCTGATCAGTTGAAAGATGAAGTATGGCAGACATACGTTAACAATAAGTTGATTGAAAATGAGGCTGAAAAGTTGGGCTTGACTGTTCCTAATGAAGAAGTTCAGGCTATCATAGATGCAGGTACGCACCCCATATTGCAGCAGACGCCGTTCCGCAACCCGAGTACCGGCGCTTTTGACAAGGACGTATTGAAACAATTCTTGGTGGAATACTCCAAGATGAATGTGGCACAGTTGCCTTCGCAATATGCCGAATACTATCAGAACATGTATAACTTCTGGCGGTTCATCGAGAAGACCTTGATACAGACCCGTCTGCAGGAAAAATACATGGCTTTGATTTCCAATTCTCTTCTTTCCAATCCTGTAGAAGCCCAGGAGGCTTTCGACGGGAAGAATAGCCAAAGCAACTTGTTGCTCGCAGCTGTTCCTTATACGGCTGTTGCCGATTCGTTGGTTCCGGTTTCCGAAGCCGACTTAAAGGCTGCATACGACAAGAAGAAGGAACAGTACAGACAATACGTTGAAACCCGTAACATCAAGTATATCGATGTGCAGGTTACTGCCAGCCAGGCCGATAGAGATGCACTTCAAAAAGAAATGGAAGAATATACGACTCAGTTGGCCAATACTTCAGCCGATTATGCTACGTTTGTACGTTCTACAGGGTCGTCAGTTCCTTATGTAGATTTGTACTACACTACTCGTACATTGCCTTCGGATGTTGTGGCTCGTCTGGATTCTGTAGCGGTAGGTGATGTTTTTGGTCCCTATTATTATGCTGCCGATAATACCTTGAATTCGTTTAAAAAGTTGGGCAAGGCTTCTATGGCCGATTCTATTGAATTCCGCCAGATTCAAGTAGTGGCTGCAGATGCTGCCAAGACGAAGGCTTTGGCTGATAGCATTTACGGTGCTATTAAGGGTGGTGCCGATTTCGCAGAATTGGCTAAGAAGTATGGCCAAACGGGTGAGCCTACGTGGATTTCGTCTGCCAATTATGAAGGCGCCCAGATTGATGGTGACAACTTGAAGTATATCGGTGCTATTACCACCTTGAACAAGGGCGAGTTGGTAAACCTGGCTTTGACTCAGGCTAATGTCATCATGCAGGTTACTGACAAGAAAGCAGTGAAAGACAAATATAAAGTAGCTATTGTAAAACGTACGGTTGACTTCAGCAAGGAGACTTATAGCAAAGCATACAATGACTTCAGCTCCTTTATTGCTACCAACAATACCTTGGAGAAGATGGTGGCTAATGCAGAAGATGCCGGTTACAGATTGCTGGACAGAAACGACCTGTCGAGTGCTGAACATGGTATTGGCGGTATTCGCGACACTAAGGATGCCTTGAGATGGGTATTCGAAGCTAAACCGGGTGAGGTTTCCGGCCTGTATGAGTGTGGAGAAAGTGATCACATGCTGGTTGTGGGTTTGGAGAGCGTAGTGCCCGAAGGCTATCGTCCTTTAACTTTGGTACAAGACCAGTTGAGGTATGAAGTGCTGCGTGACAAGAAAGCAGAAAAAATCATGGCAGATATGAAAGCTTCGGGTGCTGCTTCGTTTGACCAATACAAGAACTTGGAAAATGCTGTTCAAGACTCTGTGAAGTTGGTTACTTTCGGCGCTCCTGCTTATGTATCGGCTTTGCGTAGCAGTGAACCTCTGGTGAGCGCATATGCTTCGGTGGGCGAAGTGAATAAGTTGAGTGCACCGATTAAGGGCAATGGCGGCGTATTTGTCCTCCAGACTTATGCAAAAGAAAACTTGGATGGCACTTACGACCAAAAGACAGAGGAAGAAGCGCTGGTAGGTCTATATACCCGCATGGCAAGTCAGTTCTTGAACGACTTGTATCTGAAGGCGGATGTAAAGGATACCCGTTATCTGTTCTTCTAATAAAGGCGGAGTAGGTTTTTCTCCATTCTAAATAATAAAAAAGCCACCCGGGTTTAGGTCTGGGTGGCTTTTTGGCTAAAAATAGTAAACGAATAGGTATGTCGAAACGGTCGCTTTTAGGCCTGACATTGGAGGAATTGCAGGCCGTAGTGAAAAATGCAGGAATGCCAGGGTTTGCTGCAAAGCAAATTGCCTCATGGTTATATGATAAGAAGGTCGCTTCAATTGATGAAATGACAAACCTCTCATTGAAGCATAGAGAGGCCTTGAAAGATATTTATGAGGTGGGCGCAGAAGGGCCGATAGAAGCAATGCGCTCGGTAGACGGTACTGTGAAATATCTGTATAGGGCAGGGGAAGGACATTTTGTTGAAGCTGTTTATATTCCGGAGGAAGACCGTGCCACGCTTTGTGTGTCTTCCCAAGTGGGCTGCAAAATGAACTGTAAGTTCTGCATGACCGGCAAGCAGGGATTCACGGCCAATCTGACTGCAGGGCAAATAGTCAATCAGATTAATTCGCTGCCGGAGCGGGATAAACTGACCAATATCGTGATGATGGGGATGGGTGAGCCGCTGGACAATCTGGACGAAGTGCTGAAAGCGCTGCACATCATGACATCGCCCTACGGATATGGCTGGAGCCCTAAGCGGATAACCCTCTCCACAGTAGGGCTGCGTAAAGGATTGCAGCGTTATATTGAGGAATGCGACTGCCATCTGGCCATTAGCCTTCATGCCCCTGTGCCTATGTTGCGGCGCGAACTGATGCCTGCCGAGAAAGCTTTCTCCATTACGGAAATAGTGGAGCTATTGAGGGCTTATGATTTCAGCAAACAGCGTCGGCTGTCTTTTGAATACATTGTGTTTAAAGGAGTAAATGATTCGATGGCACATGCCAAAGAGTTGTTGAAATTGTTGCGCGGATTGGATTGCCGCATCAATCTGATACGTTTCCATGCCATTCCCGGGGTAGCATTGGAAGGGGCTGACATGGACACCATGATTGCCTTTCGCGACTACCTGACGACACACGGACTGTTTACTACCATACGTGCTTCGCGTGGGGAGGATATTTATGCTGCTTGCGGCATGTTGTCTACCGCTAAACAGGAGCAGAAAAAATAAATTAATATAAATTATTTGTAGAGGTATGAAGGATATAAGCCATTCTTTGTAGCTTTGTAAGAATTAAACTCGTATCGATATGAAGAATTACTTATTTTATCTCGGCATGGCATTTCTGCTGGTATTCTTTACCGGATGTGGCAGGAAAGGGAAAAAGGGTATTTTTACTCCTACTTCCAGCGGACGGGCTTATGAATTGTTAGTGGTGATAGACCAAGGCATGTGGGAGCGTCCTGCCGGCAGGGCTTTGTTCAATGTGCTTGATTCAGACGTTCCGGGGCTTCCGCAGCCTGAGCGGTCTTTCCGCATTATGTATACCGATCCCTCCAATTATGATGCTACGTTGAAGCTGATTCGCAATATCATTATTGCTGAAGTCAACCCCGACCGCTATACGCAGCCTAAATTTAAGTATGCCAAGGATGTATATGCGGCTCCGCAAATGATTCTGACAATTCAGGCACCGGATGAAGCCTCGTTTGCCGAGTTTGTGAAAGAAAACACGCAGGTCATTATAGACTTTTTTACGCATGCTGAAATGAATAGGCAGATGGCATTGCTGGAAGAAAGCCATAGCGATTATATATCCACTAAGGTGAAAAGCATGTTTGACTGCGATGTGTGGGTGCCCAGCGAATTGACAGCATCCAAGCAAGGGGAGAATTTCTTTTGGGTCGGTACAAATTCGGCTGTGGCCGACCAGAACTTTGTGATATATTCTTATCCCTATCGCGACAAGAATACCTTTACGAAGGAGTATTTTGTGCACAAGCGCGACTCTGTGATGAAAATCAATATTCCCGGGGCCAGAGAGGGAATGTATATGATGACAGACTCTTTGCTGACGGATGTGCGTCCCATTGTCGTGCAGGGCGATTATGCTTTTGAAGCACGCGGCCTGTGGAGAGTAAAGGGAGACTTGATGGGAGGGCCGTTTGTGTCCCACTCGCGGGTAGACCGTGCCAATCAGAGAGTTATTGTGGTGGAAATATTCGTGTATGCTCCAGAAAAGTTGAAGCGTGATTTGGTGCGCCAGCTGGAAGCCTCGCTATATACTTTGAAATTGCCGAGCAGCAAGCAGGAAGGAGTTGAGATTCCGGTAGGAGCTACGCGGAAGGATTCGATTAATGTGGAAGAATAAAAGATGGAAAATACAAAGATTAAAATAGGAATTACGCAGGGCGACATAAACGGGGTAGGGTATGAAGTTATTCTGAAAACATTCTCCGACCCGGTAATGTTGGAACTTTGCACGCCGGTGATTTATGGCTCGCCTAAAGTGGCAGCTTATCATCGTAAGGCGTTGGAACTGCCCACCAACTTCAGTATAATCAATTCGGCAGCCGATGCGGCAGATAATCGCCTGAGCATTGTGAACTGCATAGACGAAGAAGTGAAAGTGGAGTTCTCAAAGCCGGATGCAGAGGCAGGGAAAGCCGCTTTGAATGCATTGGAAAAGGCAATAGAAGAATATCGGGACGGACTGATAGATGTAATTGTAACCGCCCCCATCAATAAGCATACCATCCAGTCGGAAGAATTTGCTTTCCCCGGCCACACGGAGTATATCGAGCAGAAATTGGGTGAAGGGCGCAAAGCCTTGATGATTCTGCTGAAGAATGATTTCAGGGTAGCCTTGGTTACAGGGCATATCCCGGTCAGCCAGATAGCCTCTACGATTACTAAGGAGCTGATAGAAGAGAAGCTGACGATATTTCATCAGTCGTTGAAGCTGGACTTTGGCATCAGCGCTCCCCGCATTGCCGTGCTGGCGTTGAATCCCCATGCCGGTGACGACGGACTGCTTGGTACCGAGGAGCAGAACGTCATTATCCCGGCCCTTCAAGAGATGTCGGCCAAAGGTGTGTTGTGTTATGGCCCGTATCCGGCAGACGGATTTATGGGGTCGGGCAACTTTACGGCATTTGATGGCGTGCTGGCAATGTATCACGACCAGGGGCTGGCACCGTTCAAAGCGCTGGCCATGGATGAAGGTGTGAACTATACGGCCGGACTTCCTGTGGTGCGGACATCGCCCGCCCATGGCACCGCCTATGACATAGCCGGGAAGGGCATCGCTTCCGAAGACTCTTTCCGTCAAGCAGTATATGTGGCGATTGATGTATTCCGTAACCGGATGCGTGACAAAGAACTTCATGCCAGACCCTTGAAAAAACAGTATTATGATAAGCGGGACGACAGTGATAAGCTGAAGCTTGACGCTGCCGAGGAAGATTTGTAACATGACAAAGGCGGAGATACAACAGATAAAATTGCGTTTCGGCATCATCGGGAACAATGAAGCCTTGATGCGGGGGATAGATATTGCTATCCAGGTAGCTCCTACCGACCTCTCGGTTTTGATAACCGGTGAGAGCGGCGTAGGTAAGGAGAGTTTTCCGCAAATCATTCACCAGTATAGCCGGCGTAAGCATGGGCAATACATTGCCGTCAACTGTGGCGCTATCCCTGAAGGTACTATAGATTCAGAGTTGTTCGGGCATGAGAAAGGTGCGTTTACCGGTGCCATAGGCGAGCGGAAAGGCTATTTTGGCGAGGCTAATGGCGGGACAATCTTTTTGGACGAGGTGGGCGAACTGCCATTGTCTACCCAGGCCCGACTGCTGCGTGTGCTTGAAAGCGGCGAATTCATTAAAGTGGGCTCTTCCAAGGTGGAGAAGACGGATGTACGTATTGTGGCGGCCACCAATGTGAATCTTACCCAAGCCATTGCCGACGGACGGTTCCGGGAAGATTTGTATTATCGCCTGAACACGGTGCCCATCCAGGTGCCGCCTTTGCGCGAGCGTGGGGAGGATGTCGTCCTGCTGTTCCGCAAGTTTGCTTCCGACTTTGCCGAAAAATACCGCATGCCGGCCATACAGTTGACCGATGATGCCAAGCAGCTGTTGCTGGCCTACTCGTGGCCGGGAAATGTGCGCCAGCTCAAGAACATCACGGAACAGATATCCATCATTGAAACCAACCGCGACATCAATGCCGCCATACTGAAAGGGTATTTGCCTGCCGAACATAATGCCAGCAGCCTACCTGTGCTGTTTGGCATAAAGGATGGGAAGAACTTTAGCAGCGAGCGAGAAATCCTTTACCAGGTACTGTTTGACATGCGCCAGGATGTGACTGAACTGAAGAAGCTGGTGCATGAGATAATGAAAGAACGGAACAAAGTGAGTGGAAACCCTGTGGCGGCCGGCGATGCCTATTATGCACAGCCGCCCCAGGTAGTGGCTGCGCAGCCGTTGAATATCCCCACCATTATCCCCACTACTCCGGTGAAGGAAGTGCATAAACCGACGGACGATGATATACAGGATACGGAAGAATACGTAGAAGAATCCCTCTCTTTGGACGAGGTGGAGAAAGAAATGATTCGCAAAGCGCTCGAAAAACATCATGGCAGGCGTAAGGCGGCTGCCCAGGATTTGAACATTTCGGAGCGCACTTTATACAGAAAAATCAAGGAATATGGCTTGGATTAAGAAACTGGCATGTATAGGTGCCTTGGTAGGGCTGGCTCTCGTGGTCTATTCGTGCCGCATCAGCATGGGGCTGGCACCCATTACCTCTATCGATTACAGTAAGGTGAAAACCATAACCATCAGAGACTTCCAGAATGTGGCAGACTATGTGTATGCCCCTCTGGCCATTGAGTTCAACCAGAAGTTGAAGGACATGTTCATACAGCAGACGCAGCTGCGGCTGGTAGATTCGGGCGGCGACCTGGAGCTCGGGGGCGAAATTACGGGTTACAACCAGTTCAATGAGTCGGTAGATGCCAGCGGATTTTCATCGAAGGTGAAGCTGACGTTGACCGTTTCGGTGACCTACGTCAACAACGTGGACCATAAGGATGACTTCGAGAACCAGCAGTTTACGGCATTCCAGACGTACGACTCCTCCCAGTTGCTCACCGATGTGCAGGATGGCTTGATTACCGTCATGGTGAAGGACATTACGGAGCAGATATTCAACTCCACAGTAGCTAATTGGTAATCGCCCCCCCGTATGACGCCCGAAACTTTGCTATCCTGGTTGCAGCAGCCCGAGCTGTTGAACCGCGACACGCTGAAAGAACTGCGCGCCGTACTGGCGCGCCACCCTTACTTCCAGGCGGCCAGGCTGCTGTATCTGAAGAATCTTTATGTGCTGCGCGATGCCTCGTTTGCCGACGAGCTGCGCCGGTCTGTGCTGTTTGTGGCCGACCGTCGCATACTGTTCCGCCTGATAGAGGGGTGCATGTACGACCGTCGTGAAGCAGGGAAGGCGAGACACGCAGTTGCCGCCGGGAAGGAAGAGCCGAGCGTAGACCGCACGTTGGCCCTGATTGATGCCTTCCTGGCCGACATGCCCGAGGAACAGCCCAAACAGATGGAGCTGGACTATACGATGGACTACATGGCCTACCTGATGCAGGAAGACGCCGACGGCGGAGGCAGCGAGGCTGAAGAGGCCCCGGATGTCCCCAAACTCCGCGGGCAGGAACTGATAGACGGCTTTATCCGCGGCGACAGGCCCGCGCGACCCGACGATGGCAGCCGACAGAGCCCGGACGGCGCGCCGGTGGCCTCCGATGCCGAGCTGGACGATAGCTATTTCACCGAAACCCTGGCCAAAATCTACATCCGCCAGCACCGTTATGAGAAGGCACTTGAAATTATAAAAAAATTAAGCTTGAAATATCCAAAAAAAAGTGCTTACTTTGCAGACCAAATCAGAGATGTGGAACAAATGATTATTAACGCTAAATCCAAATAACCAAAGATGTACTATTTATTGATTATCCTAATGCTGATAGCCGCCGTGCTGATGTGCTTCATCGTGTTGATTCAAAACTCCAAAGGAGGCGGTTTGGCATCGAGCTTCGCTTCGTCCAACCAAATCATGGGCGTGCGCAAAACAACCGATTTCCTCGAGAAGGCCACGTGGACACTTGCCGCATTCATGGTCGTAGTGAGCATCGCCTCGGCCTACGTGTTGCCCACAGCCACGCAAAGTGGCGACATCATCATGGAGCAGGCACAGCAGGAGCAGGCCACAAATCCCTACAACATGCCTATAGGCACCGCTGCCCCGCAGACCGATGCGCCCGCGGCAACACCCGCTGCTCCCGATTCTGCTCAATAACGTGAGCACGATGCCGAAGAAGATGATGGCCGTTTAAGGAAATAACAAGTAAAGGTTGGCGTCCCTCGGGATGTCAACCTTTTTTGCTGTCCTTACCACGTATCTTCGGGGGTAGTAAATGTTTCCCTATGAGGGTATCGTCTGTATCCTATGGAAGAATGACATAAATAACAATAACAGATATGACAGGACAATTGAAACCTTTGCTGAACGACTCCAAGGCCAGGCGCTGGGGAGCGTTGTTTGTGGTGGCCTTCACCATGATGGCCGCCTATTATGTGAACGATGTTGTGGCACCGCTCAAGTCGATGCTTGAGGCCGACCTGGCGTGGACCAGCGCCGACTTCGGCTTCTATACCGGCGGATATAGCTTCTTGAACGTCTTTCTGCTGATGCTCATCTGGGGCGGGCTCATACTGGACCGCTTCGGCATCCGCTTCACCGGGCGGCTGGCCACTATATTGATGGTGGGCGGAACGGCGCTGGAGTATTACGCCATGACCGGGCTGGCGGGCGAGGGCGCGCAGCTGTTTGGGCAGACTTCGTTCTTCGGCTACAAGACAGGAGTATTTGTGGCCTTCGTGGGCTACTCCATTTTCGGCGTGGGGGCCGAGGTGGCCGGCATCACTGTCACCAAGATTATTGCCAAGTGGTTCCGCGGCAAGGAGATGGCTACGGCCATGGGCGTGCAGGTGGCGCTGGCGCGCATTGGCTCGCAGGCCGCTTATTCGGTGGCTATTCCGCTGGCGCGCTCGTTCGAGCTGACCACGCCCGTCTTGCTGGGCCTGGTGCTGCTGCTGGGCGGACTGGTGGCTTTCTTTGCCTTTGCGCTGATGGACAAGAAGTTGGACCGTCAGTTGCAGGAGCGGGCACAAGCGCAGGGCGAGGATGACCCGTCGGAAAAGTTCTCTTTCCGCGACGTCAAGAACATCCTTGTCAACCCGGGCTTTTGGCTTATTGCGCTGCTGTGCGTGTTGTTCTACTCGTGCGTATTCCCCTTCCAGAAGTTTGCTTCCGAGTTTATGATACTGAAGTATGGCATTGATGAGAACATTGCCGGCACCTTTGCCGGGCTGCCTGCGCTGGGCGCCCTGTTCCTTACACCCATCTTTGGCGGTTACATTGACAAACGCGGCCGTGCGGCCAGCATCATGCTGCTGGGGTCGGCCATGCTGATAGGCGTGCACTTCATCTACGCCATCCCGGCGGTGAGCTATTGGTTGGTGGCCATCGTGCTGATGATTATTCTGGGCATCGCCTTCTCGCTGGTGCCCTCGGCCATGTGGCCTTCGGTGGCCAAGATATTCCCCGTCAGCCAGCTGGGCACGGCTTATGCGCTGATATTCTTTATCCAGAACATCGGCCTGTGGGGCATCCCCACACTCATCGGCTGGGTGCTCGACCGCTTCTGCATCACCGGCCAGAATGCCGACGGCTCCAATATCTACGACTACACCCTGCCCATGTGCATCTTTACGGGCATCGCCTGTCTCTCCATGCTGGTGGCCTGGCTGCTGAAACGTGCCAACCGCAAGTATGGCTACGGGCTGGAAGATGCCAACATCAAGTAACTCAGGCTGGTTGATGCTTATGCGGAAAGGTGAAGGAAAAATCAATCTGCTCGACACAATCCCCGTGCCGGGCAGCCGCATACTGACGGAGTGGAAGGGCGAGTGCATTGTGCTTGCCCTTCCCCGTTTCCGGCGGGAGTGGATGCAACGCTGGCTGCTCCCCAAGGGCATGTCGGCCTACACCCGCGTACAGCTTGAGGAGCATGGCACCGCCGTCTGGCAGCTGATAGACGGGCAGCGTACGGTAGGCGAGATTATCTCCCTGCTTGCTCCGCACTTCCATGGCGAAGCAGGCTACGAGACCCGCGTCACCACCTACCTGATGCGGATGCAGCGCGACGGGATTATCCGGCTGATGTCCGGCAGGTAGTGTCTTGGGGGCTTATTCTTTGGCTTCCCTCTCTATCTTCAACAGTCCCCCGGTTGTGGTGTCAAACTGTACTTTAGTCACCGTGTTCTTGTTGAACAGCACCGGAGCCAAGTATTCTATGCTGCCGAATTGCGTCACGGGCAGTTCATCATCATACAGCGTTTCGTTGTCTTTGGTCAAGGTGACCCGAGCGCGGCCGGGCACGTTGTAGGCCACTCCTTCCAGCTCTTTCTTTTTCCCTTCCTCGGCCGTCGGCTGGGGAACGGTGCCCAGGTCGGCAATGCTCAGGTAGAACGGTTCGCCTGCCAGGTCGTCCTTATCCACCACGCCCAGCTTGCGCGAGAAGCGGAAGGCTACCTCGTCCTTCATCTCCCGGGGGGTAATCCGGATGGTTATGGTCTGCGGGTCTTCCGTCACTTTGCCGGAGAACATTTCGGTCATGGCGCGTTCCTGCAGGTTCAGGTTGTCCAGCATCAGCTTCAGTTGTTCGCCGTCCTGCGGAGTGTTGTCGGCTTCGCCGCGCAGCAGGGCATTCTTGCTCTCGCGGATGTTGTATATTTCCTTGGCCACCAGCTCGGCCATCTTGGCGGTGGAGCCTGCCATCAGTATTTCTTCGGTCAAGAATCTGCGCGGGTCTACCGTGCGTTCCCGTTCATCGTCCGTCCGGGCAGGTGAGTCTTTCCGGGGGCGGTCGCCGCTGAAGGGCAGATTTATGGAGCGCACAATGCCGTCTTCCGTCAACTCCATCAAGGGGGCAGTGGTTTTGTCTTTCAGCTTGACGAAATACACTTTGTCTTTGTCGGGCACCCCTGCCGGACGGAGCCGCACGTTGTCCAGCGTCCAGTATTCGCCGGCTTCGCCCGAAACATCGCTCAGCCTGAGGTAGCGGTCGGCATAGCGGCAGAACTCGCCCGGCGTATAGGTGTGCCGCGTGGCGTTGATTATGATTTCCAGTTCCGTCCGGGGCAACATGTAGGTCACTCCATAGTCTTTTCCGTGCATCACGCCTACGGTTACTTCGGTTTGTGCGGCCATGGTGTTGGCTATCAGTAGGGCTGAGGCCAGTGCAATGTATTTCTTCTTCATGCGATGTTGGTTTTTATCCGGTTGTATCACCAAACAAAGTTAGTCAAGTTATTCGTGTGTTCCACTCCAGTTATGATTTATTAACGGAGCCGGACGGTTGTTAGGGCGCAAACTGTATGCACACCGGCTTGTCCACCCGGATGTCCTGGTGGGTGTCCGTCAGCAGACCGTTCTCGGCGTTGCGCTCATACACCTGAATCACGTTGCTGTCCCGGCAGGCTGCCAGAAGGTATTTGCCGTTGGGCGTGATGTTGAAGTTGCGCGGATGGATGCCTGTCGGCTGGTAGCCTGCGGCTGTCAGTGTGCCGTCCGCCTGCACGGCGAAAATGGCAATGCCGTCTTCCTTCAGCCGGTTGCTGGCGTAGAGGAAACGACCATCGGGGCTCAAGTGAATGTCGGCGCTGCCCCTTGCCGCAGCCTTGTCGGCCACGATGCTTTGTTGCTGCTCCAGCTTGCCGTCGGCGGTGTAGCGGAATACGGTGATTTTGCCGGACAGTTCGCTGATGAGGTAGGCATGCCTGCCGTCGGCGCTGAACGTCAGGTGCCGAGGCCCCGAGTCGGCCTCGATGCCGAATGCCGCATCGGCAGGCTGCAGGCTCCTACCGTCGGCACTGACCGGGAAGCGCAGCAGGCGGTCGGCACTGAAGTCGGTGGCAAATGCATACTTCCCGTCGGGCGAAAACTGCGAGCAGTGCACATGGGGCACGGGCTGCCGCTCTGCATCCGGGCCGCCCGTCCCTCCCCGGAAGTTGGCGGCCAGCGTGTCCAGGCTGCCATCCTCCTTGAGGGTGAAGACGGAGAGGCTTCCCCCGCTATAGTTGGCCGCCAGCACCAGCTTCCCGTTGGTCGACACATGGCACGGGTCTTCCCCTTGCGTAGGCAGGGTGTTTGCCAGACTTAGGCGCCCGCTTTGTTTGTCAAAGTCCAGGGCGCTGAGTGCCGCCGTGCTGTCGTTCATCTCGCTCACGGCATACACATGCTTCCCGTCTGCCGAAGTGATTAGAAAAGAAGGGTTTGGCAAGGCCAGCGAGTCGAGTGCTGCGGCCTGCCCCGTCTGCTGGTTGAAGCGGAAGGTGTAGATGCCGTGGCTCGTGCCGTTGGTGTAGGTGCCCACCAGCATGGACAGTTCATCTTGCTGGCTGTCGGTTGTTTTGTGGGGCGTGCAAGCTGCCAAGCCCAAGCCCACCAGGCAAAAAAGTATGGAGTGTTTCATTGCGTGTAGTGTAATGTATCAGCTTAGGAGGCAAAGTTAGGCAAAATCTGCGGAATAACCGCAAAACAAGTAAGATTTGACTTGATGTCACTAAAATTTGCGAGCCAGTTCGGCCGCCTGCTTGCAGCCATCTGTCTGGTCAATGTCTCCCACTTCCAGCACGCCGGGCATCAGCACTTCGCCCACCATCTCCCATTGCAGCAAGGCAGCCGAGCGTTCGATAGGGATGCGCACCCCGTCCATAGCGGTAGCATCATGCTCCTCGCAACAGGTTATCAAGCCACATTTTTTACCGGAAATATCCTTGCCTGCAACGCAAAAAGAATACAGCCTGTCAATCGCCCCCTTTATCTGTGCCGGGATGGAATACCAATAGACGGGCATGGTAAATACCACCGCATCTGCCTCGAGAATAGCCGGGGCAATGAGGTTAAAATCGTCGTCGAAAGAACATGCCTTGCCCGTCTTGAAGCAAGTCTGGCAGGCATGGCAACCGCCAATCTTCATGAAGGCGGCATCAAACCGCTGCACTGTATGTCCGCATTGCTCGGCCTCTTTCACGAATGCTTCCGTCATGGCAAAACTATTGCCTTTCTTGCGGGGACTTCCTGTAACTACAACTATTTTCATCTGTCTTCCTCCTTTACTTTTGTATCGTGTCCGAGTTCTGATTGTATGCCTTTGCCACGCAGCGCCATTCACCATTCATCTTCATCAGCAGCAGGTAGTCGGTAAAGTCGATACGCCCGCCCCATTTCTCCTCCAGCACGCGGACTACGGCAAGGGTTTCTTCCACATCCACCACATCAATGCGCGCTTTAAAGTCGCTTCCGGCGCCCATCGTATCTACGTTCTTATAGAACTGCTCGATGCTGCCATGCTCCAACTTACCGTCCAGATAGCCAAACAACACGGCTTCGCCGATAAACAATTCCTTGGCATACTTGCTGTTGCCTTCTGCAACGCTTTTCACAAACTTCATGGCAGCTTCTTCCACCGCCTTGTATTCTTCAATACTTGCTCTCATAATGTTTTGTTGTTTAATTTGTTATTATTTGCTGCAAAGTTATGCGATAGCTGCTAGGCGTGCAAGTACTGAAAAATTATTCATATACCGAAAATTTATTCGGTATACCCCTGCATTGGATAATTATACCTATTTTTGCATCACAGTAATAGAATAATTTGGCTACAAAAGACTTATGTACGAAAGAAAGATACCTGTCGATTTAGATTGCCCGTTGCGGTTGACTATGAGCCTGATAGACTCGAAATGGAAATCGTGCATCTTGGATGAATTGCGCCACAAGCCATTGCGCCCCAGCGAACTCCATAAAGTATTTCCCGAAGCCACGCCCCGTGTGCTCGACCTCCAACTGAAAGAGCTGGTAGAAGACGGGCTGGTGTCGAAAACCATCTATCCCGAGCTGCCCCCTCGCTCTGAATACGCCATCACCCCATTGGGATTGACGCTGATTCCGATTATAGACGCAATGATAGCCTGGGGCAACAAGAATGCCGCGCTGTTTGAGAAAAAATACGGACAGAAAAAATGACATGCCGGGCTTTATGCCCCTGTTGCCTTCCCTACACCTCCTTCGTACCTCAGTCGTACCCCATTCGGTACTGCTTCGCTCCCGGTTCGGCTCTATGGAGCGAAGAAGGAGCGTAGAAAATATATACAAGGCCGGTAAGAATGCTGTTCTTTTCCCATCTTGCCGGGCAATACTGCTAATATTTGTAAATAAATGGTGCTTTGTGGCGAAATTATTTCTATCTTTGCACACCATTATGCTTGGCATGATGCTGCATCAACAGGGGTTGACTGGATTTGACAGCGGGCAGAAATGGTATGTAAGCATGCAGTGGGTCGGTAATTACCACTTGAATCTCAGTTATCAAAAGATTATCTGGCAACGAAAACTATGCTCTCGCTGCTTAATCGAAGTACAGTAGATTAGCTTTATTTCCGCCACAGTGGCGGAAACGAGATGTCGCTCAAAAGCTCTTGTCCCGAAGCGTTTGGCAAAGCGGCACAGCAAAATCGGGAATAGCACGAGCCTTTCCCTGCGGCTCTTGCGAAGTTTTAGGGGATAAGGTGCAGGTTGGTGGCTCTGGTCTTGCCGGCACTCGAAAATCCAAGGCAGAGATAAGCATGTAGAAAGCGTATGGTTTCCTCGTTTGGACGAGGGTTCGATTCCCTCCAGCTCCACAAACTTTACAAACCGCTGATTTTCAGCGGTTTTTCTATTAAAAAATAACTGTCTATTTCTCTCATAACTGTCTGTTTTTGTAGGTTGGTAAATCGTTCATTAAAAAAACCTCAAAAAAACGACAAGAAACATGGGAAGAAGAAAATCAGTGGTTGTCCTGCCACATTTGGTGGATGCGGGCGGTGACATGAATAAGGACTGGTATGTGGAATATTCGATGCGCGACCCATATACCGGGCAGATGAAAAGATTCCGTGAATATGCCGGGTTCAAGAATATCCATTCGGCAAGCGAGCGGTATGCCTTGGGTGAACGCATAGTTGATGCCATCAAGGCAAAGATAACCAGTGGATGGACACCTTTCGACGCTATGGCCACCACGTATGAAGACAACATCATGATGGACAGCGTGGCCAAACGTTGGGGTAATGAGCGCGAAGGTGTTGTGACCATCCGCAAACACTTGTCCGAATTCTTGGGAATGAAGAAAGCTGAAGTGTCGCCCAAGTCCTATCAGACCTACCAATCCAAACTTCGTATATTCTGCGAGTGGGCAGAACACAATGGGGTAGATAAAATCCATGTCGGTTACATCACCACGGAGCATGTTCAAGATTTCATCCGCACTATTGCCGAGGGGAAGAGCCTTAGCCGTCTGACCATGCAGAAGTACGGGCAGATTCTGCACAGCTTCTTCGACTGGATGATCCGGGTTAAGAAAGTCATGAAAGATAATCCGGTTGTCGACATTCCCCGTGTCGGGAAGGTCGTCGATCAGGCACCTAAGCCGATACCGGAACAGGAACGTTCCTTGCTGTTGGCCGCCATGCGCAAGTACGATCGCCAGCTGTGGGTCGTTTGCCAGTTGGAATATTACTGTGCCATCCGACCGGGAGAGATCCGTGAACTGAGGGTAGGGGATATTGATTTCGAAAACGGAGTTATCCGTGTGCCGAAGTCCATCAGCAAGAACCGGCAGAGTGAATCCGTGTCTGTTCCCAGGCAGATGCTGAAAGTATTCGAGAAAGAAGGTTATATCCAGGCCGACAAGTCGCATTATCTGTTTTCCGCCACAGGCAGGCCGGGCACAAAACCTTTGGGAAAGAACAGTTTCCGCAATCGCTTCAACACCTTGCGCGACAAGTTGCACCTGTCCGCCGACTACAAACTCTACAGTTTCAAGTACACCGGGGCGTCCGCCTTGGTCAATGCGGGTATTGACACCTGGGAACTCCAGCGGCACCTGCGCCACAAGTCTATCGACACCACCGAGCACTATATACGCAGGAATTTCGCAGTCAAGAGCGATACGATTAAGAATAACTTTCCGGATATAGACTGAAAAAAAAGGATGCCCGGCCAAATGGTCGGACATCCTTCTCTATGTTTCTTACTCTTTCTTCCTGTTCCGTCTCGTCGCCTTCACCATCCTGTATATCGTCTGCTCGGAGCGGATACCCGTTTCCTTCATGATGTCCGCAATGCTCATTCCTTTATTGTAGAGCCTTTGCACGGCAGCTCTCTTTGCGGCGTTGTAAGTGCAGTTACCGCGCGTGGGCACGCCGGCTTCACGGACTATCTTCATCAGCGTGGTCTGGCTGATGGAAGCATAAGCCGCAATCTTGCGCAGTGGCCATCCGTCCGAATATTGCTGCACTACGATTTCCTTCTCCCTGTCCGTGATAGTCTTTCTCATCCTACCGTAAGTTTAATTCCCCGCCCCCGGCGCAGCCCGGAAGCGGGGAAACATCTGTTTACTTTGTATGACTTCTACTGATGCAAAGGTACGCAATTCCGCCGGATTGCCCATTACCTCGACACATTCTTTTCCAGCCGCTCCACCCGCCGGATGCCGTCGCGCACCTTGCGGGGGTCCACCACCAGCTCCTTCTCCGTCAGGATGGTCAGCAGTCGGTTGTTCTCTTGCAGCAGGACGACCACTTGCGAGCGTTGTTCAGCCGTCATTCCCGCCAGGGGTGACGCTGATGGACGCGATGCCCCAGCCGTTTCGCCAGCATACCCGCCACTGTATCGCCCTTGCCGTGTCCGCACCTGTTCCAGAATCTGCGTCGTGTTCAGCATCCTGATGGTGCCCCGCTTCTGCGCCAGGTCAAATACGTCGAGGAACTGCTTCACCGCAGGGTTCGCTACCGCCTCGTGGTTGGCCACAAACTCATTCTTGTGCACCGGTATCACGCCCGCCGTCTCCTCCGGGTTGCCTTTCTTCGTGTAGCCCTGCACATAGTCGTCGGAGAAACCACCGGTGTAAAGGCCTTTGGCTTCGTCACGTTGTTGCTTGGCCACGGCTATTTGGGCGGCACCGGCTACCACGGCGGCAGCGGCGGCAGCGGCACCCAAGGCCGGACCCACGATGGGGATGCCTGCCATTGCCTTGTAGGCTTCCATGGCGGTGACGGCAGTCGTGGCCGTCACTTGCAGCACGTTGGCGGCAAACTGTTTGTCGGCATACTTCTTCTTCACCTCGTTGATGGCGGCCTCTTTCTCTTCCTCCAGCTTGGCAGTGTCCCTCCCGGCTTTCTTCGCGGCGGCAATCTCCTTGTCGTACCTTCGCTCCACTTTGCTGATTTCGGCATCTTGCAGCGCCTGCACCAATTGGCTGGCAGCTGATGCCGCTTGGCTGATGGTCTGCAAAGATGCTTTGGTCATTTCACTTCGCTGTTGTTCGGCCTGTTCGGCTATGCGGGTCTTCCATTCCTGGTACTCCTTGTAGCTGATGAGGTCTGCATCGTAGAGGGCTTGCAGAATTTGGTTCTGCTTATCTGTGTCGGTAGAGATCCGGATTTCGTGCAAACCTTGGCTTCGTTCGCCCTTGCGGTAATCCTCTATCTGCTTGTTGGCCTCCTTAATCATTTGGCCTTGTTCGTCCAGCCAATCTTTCTGCTGCTTCTGTTCTGCCTGGTAGCGGCGGTCGGCTTCCGCAATCATCTTGTCGTATATCTGCCCCAGCGTGCCGCTGCTGTCCTCCCCGAACTGTTCCTGCAAGGCTTTCATCCGTGACAGGTGGGCTATCTCGGCATCATACATCTGTCGCTCATACTCCTCCTGTGTCAGCTGCTCCTCAAGGTACTTCTGCTTCAGCAGGTTCACTTCTTCGCGATACTGCTGCTCCAGCTGCTGCTGGCGGGCTTTCAGGGCATCGTCCGAATCTGTGGTTGTAGCCGGAATCGGACTTAGACCGGATGTAGGGTTGTCCGAGGTATCGCCTGAGCCTGCCTTAGGCGCATTCGACATGATTTCTTTATTGACGTCGGCAATAGCCTGCTCAATGCCGGAAAGTTCCTCTTTGGTTCGGGTCACCGCCTGTTCCGCTTTCTCGAATTCCGTGCGCATGGTCTTCACGCCTTGGTCCAGTCCGGTCATCAGGTTGCGGGTGCCGCTGGTACCTGCTTGTGAAGCACGCATGGAGGCAGTTGTCTCGGCCACATTAAGGTTGGTTCGGGCGGTGTCAAGGTTGGCTTCGTCGGCTCTGAGTTGTTTCTCCGACTGTCGTTTGCGTCGGTACAGTTCTTCCAGTTCCTCTTGTGCTGCCTTCAGTTTGATTTGTTTCTCCAACTGCACCAGATAATCTTTAATGGCATCCGTATTGTCACCGGTCAGACGGCCTTCTTCATCCAGCATACCATTGTAGGAGGGGATGATGCCTTTCAGTTCATTCAGTGCCTTGATGCGGGCATTCTGTGCCATATTCTCATTATGGATGATGGCAGTCAGCAGTTCTACTCGTTCCGCTTGTTTGTCATACTCTGCGGTGGCAACTTTGTTTATCCTCTCCATGGAGCGCATGGATTCGGTCACGCTGTCCTGCTTGCGGCGCAGGTCTACCAGCAGCCCGCCCAATGCCGTGACGGCGGTAAGGGCGATGCCCCATGGGTTGGCGCGAAGCACTTTGAACAATGTCCGCATTCCCGTCACGATGCGTCCTGTCCACAGCGCTTTGGCCTTGTCGGCAATGACCGATGCGTTGACCGCTGCCGTGTAAGTTCCTATTGCTACAGTAGTGGCGATGATGAGCGTCTTATATTCATCATACACCCGTATCAGCTCCAGCACCCCCTTCACCGTCAGGCTGCCGAAGCTTATCATGCTCTTCATCACCGGATGTAGCCGTTCGCCCAGCTCGATGCGCACCTCTTGGAAGTTTTTCCGGGCTTTCTCCAGCTGTGCCTGCACCGTGTTGTTCTGCACGTTATACTCGTTTACGATGCTCTTGCCCTCCGTGAAGGCCTGGTTCGCATTCGCCTGCTCCTTGCGTATCAGGTCGATGTTCCCCGCCAGGGTGGTAATCACGCTGGCAGCTTCCGCCCCGGTCAGCGACATCTCCTTCAGCACGGGGGCCATCTGCGCCATGCCGCCCATTTTGCTCAGCGATTCCAGGAAGGCCAGCACGGCGGCATTGGCATCCCTTTGCATCAGCTGTGTGAACTCCTCCACGTCCATCCGTGCCAGCTTCGCATACTTCGCCGGCTCCTGGTACAGGCGTAGGATAAGGCCGCTCAGTGCCGTGCTCGCCATCTCGCTCCGCAGCATGTTCTGGTCCAGCGCCGAGGCAAAGCCCATGATGTCCGTCACGCTCATCTTGGCTTGCTTGCCCACGCCGCCCATGCGTGCCGTGAACTGCACCAGGTACGGCTCGCTCGCGCTCGAACTCTGCGCCACCTGGTTCACCGCCGAGCCTATGGCCAGCATGTTCTCCTTCAGGCTGCGGCCCTCGTCGCCGAACATCTGCGAGAGCTTCCCTATCTGGTTCACCGCGTCCTCGCCCAGGTCTTCGCCCAAGGCCACGTTGATCATGTTGGCGGCTTCCACGAAATCCCGCACGTTGTCTATGCCCGTTATGCCCAGCTTGCCCGCCTCCCCGGCCAGCCGGTTCAGTTCCTCGCGGGGCGTGCGGGTGTCCATGCTCTTGAATTCCTCGTTCAGCTGCTTTACCTCCTCGCGGGTCATCCCGGTGTACTTTATCACCTGGCTCTCCGCTTCCTCCATCCGGGCATACTCCTCCACGCTCTGCCGCATGGTCAGCGTCATGCCCGTCAGTGTGGCCACAGCCCCCGCCGCCAAGCCCATGTAGCGGTTGAAGCCGTCAGCCACCTTGCCTATCGAGAGGCCGGTTTCGGTGGCTGTGCCGCGCAGCTCCTTGATGCGGGCATTCACCTCCTTCAGTTGTTGGTTGTATCGTTTCCATTCCGGTAGGCTTGGGTCGAGGTTGCGCAATATGGCGTTCAACTCGCGTTGTCGGTTGGCTAATTCTCTCAGGCTCAGTTTCCCGATACCTATCTCGTTGAACAAGTCATCATACTGCTGTTTCAGGTTGCGCACCACTGCAGCCTGCGATTTGTATTCCGCACTGTTCTCACCGAATTGTTTCTTCAGCCTCCCCAACTCGCGATTGGCATCCTTCATGTCTTTTTCCAGCTTCAGCATTTTCTGCCGTGCCTTGTCCTGTTGGACCACAATCTCTAGCTGTACTCTGTCTATCTTCAGGCTCATATTGATATATTCATTAACGGTTATCGACTATTCTTTATTTTCTATACCTACTCTACCACTTTCGCCGCATTCGTAGTGAACTTTTTCAGATTATCTGGCTACTCCGAGTTGAAGTTTACATGTTACCACTGCCACAAGTCATACCCCACCCCCACGCCCACGTACCACCCGCCGGGATAGCCCGCGCCCACTTGCAAGCCCAGCCCCCAGCGTTTCGGCTTCTGCGTCACAGTCACCGTTCGCGTGCGGCGGAACACTTCCATCAGCTCCAGCCGTGGGCGGTAGCCGCTGATGACGGCGCGGTAGTCGTCCGTGCGGTACTCGCGCCGCTCGATAGGGACGGGCACATAGAGCGTGTCCCTCACCGTGTCTTCCGGCCACATCATGACCGGGAAGGGGATGGTGTCCCAGTGGTCGAACCGCACAAGGTAGGGACGGGGCACAGTGTCGCGCACGGTGTCGCATATAATAATGGTGTCACGCACGGTTCTTGTCTCCGTGTTGTCAGGGCGTAACCAGCCCCATAGGCAAAATGCAAGGAGCAGGACGATGAGCAGCCAGGGTAAGGTCTTCATATCGGTAAGGAATTAATGGAAGTGCCCCGCGCATGGTCCTCGCGGATGGCGCGGGGCGGTCTGTTTTCCTAACTATAAAACTAAAAGCAGATTATGTAGAAAGAAATGCAGTCACAGCAGCTCCCACCCGGCGCGCACGTCCTCCATCACGGCGGGCAGGCCGTTCTCCACGCGGCTGATGGCGGCGGCCAGGGCGCACATGGTGCCCGGGTCGTCCACGTCGGGCTCGTAGGTGGCGGGCACTTGGAGGTCTTGGCAGACGGCGCGGATGTATGCCTGGGTGTGGTTCTCATTGTTAGGTGCCCATCGGTTGATTAGTTCGGCGATGGACTGTAGGCCGTGTTTGCGGCGGTAGGTCTGCAGTGTCTTGATGAGGGCGCGGTAGCCGAAGGCCATGGTCTTGAACTGGAAGAACTGCGGGTCGGTCTGCTCCCTCCTCAATCCTTGCCAGTTGTCCCGGCTGCGGCGCAGGTTGCCGGGGTTGTTGTTTCGGATTCCTCTTGGGGTTGTCATGTCGTGTCAGTGTTTAGCGGTTAGTGGTTAGTGATTAATCGGCTTGCGTGGATGCTTTGCACACTACGTCGCCAGTGGCTACTACCTTCCCTTGCACGGACAGGGTTCCGGTCACGTAGATGTCGCCTTGCACCGTGCCTCCTTCGGGCGGGAGGTACTTGGTCTTGGTCACTATCTTAGTCACTGTCTTGGTCACGGTGATGTCTGCGCCCGTTACCTTGGCCAGCCATCGGATGAACTTCTTTAGCATAGATATTAAGTATTAGTGATTAGTGATTAAGTTATCTACCGGCTACTGTCTGCTGGTTTCTTTCCTTTCTTCAGGTTGTCTATCTGCTCCAGCACCTTCTCGGCCTCCTCGCGGGTGGCGGCTTGGATGATGCTGCGCACGGCGTCGGGGATGGCGGCTGCCTGGCTCTTCTTCTTGCGGCTGTTCTCGATGACCGAGCGGCCTTCTATCAGGAGCACGCCCAGGGTGCAGGCCATCACGAAGTAGGGCAACAGGTACCAGGGGAAGAAGAGGCCGAGGGTGTCTATCAAGGCGGCGAAGAAGACGACGCGCAGGTAGTCCACAATCTTGCTCACGGTCTTGCGCAGGCCGTGGCTGCTGATGCGCTCCTTCACGGCGCGGGCGGCTTCCACGCCGCTCCACATGTCGATGAAGGCGGCCAGCACCACCAGCACGCAGCAGGTGAAGGCTACCACTATCCAGAGCGAGATGTCGTGCTCGATGGCCGATATGAGTTTGTCTAATACTTCGTGCATGCCTTAGCCCTCCTCTTTCATCAGTGTTTCGGTGAGCAGCAGGATGGTTGCAGCCGTCCAGTTCGCGTTGGCGGCCAGGAGCTTCCCGAAGGCTTCTTCGGACAGCTTGGCGAAGTCGAGGGGCTGGTCGCGGTCGGCTTCTTCGCGGACGCACTGCTCTACCTTCTTGTTATAGTCGGCATACTGCGTGTTGATGTCCTCCAGCTCCGTGCGCTCGTCGTCCGTGAGGTCGGCCATCTTCTTGCCCTTGTGCTGGTCGTTCCACTTGCGGGCGCGTTCTTGCAGCTGGTCGAAGCCTTCGGGCTTTAGGCGCTCGGAAGCGTCGCGCACGAAGTCTTCGTACTGTTGTCGGATGGGTTTCAGCACCCGGAGGGCGCGGATTACGGTGAACTTGTCTGCGTCTGCCATCCCGGTCAGCTTCGCGTCGGACAGGGCGGCGGTGGCGGTTACGATGTCTTTTGTCTTCATTTCTTTTAGTGGTTAGTGATTAGCGTTGATAGTGATTAGTGGTTAGTGATTAGCGGTTAGTGATTAGTGCGCATTAACCACTAATCACTATCCCGCTAAACGCTACTCTTGCACTGCTTGCGCAAGAGTAGGAAGGTCCTTCAAGTCATTGGGGTAGCCGTTGGGCGCGTCCAGCAGACCTACATACAGCACGCCGTCCTGGGTGTAGTACTTGTCCTTCTCGATGAGCATCATCTGTTCGTAGGGTATGGGGTCGTCCTTCGTCCCGGCGTGCTCTTCGGTGGCCGATGCGGAGACCAGGGCGTAGAGCGCGGGGGTGTCGGCGGGCTTCCAGTCGGCTTGCGGGGTGTGGGCTTGGAGCACCTTGTAGAGCTTGCCGCCGTCGGTGAGCTTGTAGCCTTCGGGCAGTTCCTTGCCTTTCTTCACGCAGTCGTCCCAGGTGGGGAAGAGGTCTTTCACGGCGAGGGCTTGCTCGTCGGTCAGCGCGTAGGTGTTGATGAGCATGGCGGTGAGGGTGGCTTGGGCGGCGTTCTGCTGCCCGGCCTGCTTGGCTTCGTCGGCGGCCTGCTGTGCCTGCTCGGCAGCTTGGGCGGCTGCGGTGGTCTGCTCGCTGAGCTGGGTGACTTGCCGGGATAGCTCGGCGATGCTTCCCGCAGCGGCTGCCTTGGCGGCGCGGATGGCCTGGGCTTCGTCTTCGCCTATCTCCTTCCAGTCGCCTATCGACTCGCTGAGGGGGAGGTGTACTATCTTGCACAGCACGCGCTGCTTGTCTTCGAGGCCGTCGATGGCCTGGGTGAGGTACTTGCCGTAGTCGGCACTGAGCTGGCGCTCGTCTTGGGTGGTGTAGATGTTCATAATCTTTCAGTAGTTAGTAGTTGGTAGATAGTAGTTAGTAGTTACACACAAAATAAAAGAAGGACTTGGAGGCAAGCCTTTGCGGGGCTTGTCCCTAAGTCCTTAGTCACGGGCAAAGATAGGGGTTTCCGGCCTATCTGCCTAATTCCGAGAGGTGGTTATTTCACCACAGGGCTACTTTTCCGGCGGCGCCGAGGTCGAGGGTGGCGGTGGTCACGCCCAGGGCCTTGAACACGCGGCTCAGCGTGGGGATGGTGATGCTGTGCCCCTTTTCCAGCCGGGAGATTTGCGATTTCTTCACGCCTACGCGCTGGCCCAGTTCCTCTTGGGTGAGGTTTTGTTTCAGCCGCTCTTCCCTTATGGCTTCACCAAGATGGGAGGCTTGCAATTCTTCCTTGAGCCGGGCTTCCATTTCGTCCCTTTCGGGAGTTCCTGTTTTCCCCCATACCCTGTCTACCACTTCGCTGAGCGGAGTCAATTTCATATTTCCCATAGTGCTGCTACTTGTTGTTTTTGTCGTTAAAATATTCTTTCCTCAACTTCTCTGCCTTTTCTATTTCTTTGGCGGGAGTCTTCTGTGCCTTTTTCACTATCCCGTGGGTGGCTACCACCAGTGTTTCCGTTTCCGTGTCCCAAAAGGCAAAGAGGCGGTAGCAGATGCCGCTGAATAGTGTGCGGAACTCCCAGATTTGCGAACCGTCCAGTTTCTTGAATAGTTCCTTGTCCATCTCCCCGCCTTCCACTTTAAGAAGGTTGTAGGTGATTTTCTTCTGAACTTTTTCCGGCAGCGAGTCAATAAACTCGCTGGCCTTTTCCATGAATACGATTCTTATTTTTATGCTGCTCATCATACGATAGGTGTCATGATGCCGCAAAGGTAGCAAAAGTTTCCAATATGCGCAACAATGGGGAATGTTCTTTCTTCCTTCCGTCCCTCATCTCCCTCCCGCCGCGCCCGTCGCTTCGTGTTGGTGTCGTGACTAAGGACTATGTATGTGC
>CASELH010000028.1 GCA_949288715.1 uncultured Bacteroides sp.
GCCCCGGCCACCACCTTCACCCACCTGGATGCCACCACGGTGCTCGACCGTAAGATTGCCTCGATGGGCATCTATCCGGCCGTCGACCCGCTGGAGTCGACTTCCCGTATTCTTGACCCGCATGTGGTGGGCGAGGAGCACTACGACGTGGCCCAGCGCGTAAAGCAGATATTGCAACGCAACAAGGAGTTGCAGGACATCATCTCCATTCTGGGTATGGAGGAGTTGTCGGATGCCGACCGCGTGCTGGTGAACCGTGCGCGGCGTGTGCAGCGATTCTTGTCGCAACCCTTTGCCGTGGCCGAGCAGTTTACGGGCGTGCCCGGCACAATGGTCTCCATAGAAGACACCATCAAGGGCTTCAAGATGATTTTGGATGGCGAGGTGGACTATCTGCCCGAATCGGCCTTCTTGAACGTAGGCACCATTGAGGAAGCCATCGAGAAGGGCAAGAAGCTGCTGGCCCAAGTACAACAATAATAAAAAACGGAGCTGTGACTGTCATGGAAAAGCTGCATCTTAGTATCGTATCTCCCGAGAAAGCCATTTTCGATGGCGAGGTAGAGCGGGTCACCCTGCCCGGTGTGCAAGGCTCGTTCTCCATACTGCCCCATCATGCGCCTATCATTTCGGCGCTGGGAAGCGGCACGCTGTCTTATGTGGCGGAGGCGGAAGAACATACGGTTGACATTCGAAGCGGTTTCGTGGAAATGAACAATAACGATGCCTCCGTGTGCGTGGAGACATCGGCAGAGTGACGAGGCGGCGCGTATGGAGAGTAGCAGACGGACATACTTGGTGCAGACGGCCTTCCTGACCCTCGCAATGGGCGGGTTGCTGGCCTGGGTTTTCGCAAGCTGGTTGCCCGAGCGCTATTTTGCCGGTTATCCGCTGGTTGCTGTCTACTTTTACGTCATGGGCATCATTACGACGGCCATGACGGAGCGGGGCAATCGGGACTCGTCCGCCGGAAGGCCGCAAAGGCAGGTGCAGGCATTCTTGGCCGTGCATGTGGTGCGTTTGCTGGTGTCGGTTATCGTGATGGTGGCCTGCTGCCTGGCCATGAGCAAAGAGGGGGCAATAGCCTTCTTGTGCGCATTTATGTTGAATTATATCGTATATATGGTTTATGATTCCTGCTACTTCGCCCGTCGGGCCAAAAGGCAGGCATCCGGAAAATAAGAAAGTATGAAGTTGTTGCAAAATATCATCGTGAACGTGCTGCTGGTAGTGGGGCTTGTGTTGCCTGCCTCCATGCTTGCCCAGGAGAAGCCGACGGCTTTGGGAGAGAAAGGGGCTGCCTCCTCCATACAATCCCAGGAGGAGGGTGTGGATGTCAAGTCCATCGTCTTCGGGCATATAGGCGATTCCTATGAATGGCATATCACGGATTGGGGCGATACGCCTGTTGTCATCCCCCTTCCAGTTATAGTGTATAGCCAGGCCACGGGTTGGCACGTGTTCATGTCGTCCCGGCTGGAGGAGAACGGGGGCACTTACCAGGGACTGTCCGTAGCGCCCGCCGGCAGCCCGTATGAGGGCAAGCTGGTGGAGCACGACGCCCAGGGCAATGAGGTGCGCCCCTTCGACATCTCCATCACGAAGGTGGTGGCTGCGTTGCTCATCAACAGTGCGCTCTTGCTCTTGATTGTGCTGGGCGTGGCCAGGTGGTATCGCAGGCATTCCCAATGCGACGGCTTGGCGCCGGGCGGCTTTGTGGGCCTCATGGAGATGTTCATCATGATGATAAACGACGATGTCATCAAGAGCTGCGTAGGGCCCAACTATAGGAAGTTTGCTCCCTACCTGCTGACGGCCTTCTTCTTCATCTTCATCAACAACCTGATGGGGCTGATACCTTTCTTCCCCGGAGGAGCCAATGTGACGGGCAACATAGCCGTTACCTTCGTGCTGGCCTTGTGCACTTTCTTGGCCATTAATCTCTTTGGAACGAAGCACTATTGGAAGGACATCTTCTGGCCCGATGTGCCTTGGTGGCTGAAGGTGCCGGTGCCCATGATGCCGTTCATCGAGCTGTTTGGCATCTTCACCAAGCCCTTTGCCTTGATGATCCGTCTTTTTGCCAACATGCTGGCTGGGCACATGGCTATGCTGATACTTACTTGCCTTGTCTTTATTTCGGCAAGCATGGGGCCGGCATTGAACGGGTCGCTCACGGTGGCTTCGGTGTTGTTCAACGTCTTCATGAATGCGTTGGAACTGCTGGTAGCCTTCATCCAGGCCTATGTGTTCACCATGCTGTCGGCCGTGTTTATTGGGCTGGCTCAAGAGCGTAAGGAAGCGTGAGGAAGAATTTTTTGTGAGTTAAATAAATCGTTAAATAATCAATTAAAAAACTGAAGAGTTATGTTATTATCTGTATTATTGCAAGCTGCCGCAGGTGTTGGCATTACTAAAATGGGAGCTGCTGTTGGAGCAGGTTTAGCTGCTATTGGCGCCGGTATCGGTATTGGTCGGATTGGTGGTTCTGCCATGGAGGCCATAGCCCGCCAGCCGGAAGCTTCCGGAGACATCCGTAACAACATGATTATTGCCGCGGCGCTCATCGAAGGTGTGGCTTTGCTGGCCGTAGTGGTATGTTTGTTGACATTCCTTATGTAATATGTAACTCCGCAATTTGCAATCCGAGGGTGCCAAGGCTCTTTCGGGTTGCGGATTGCTTAACTTGTTGATTGTATTAATTATGTCATTGTTAGTACCCGATACAGGCCTGTTGTTTTGGATGCTTCTCTCCTTCGGCATCGTGTTTGTCGTTTTGGCAAAATACGGCTTCCCGGTCATCATCCGGATGGTAGAGCAGCGCAAGGCTTACATCGACCAGTCTATAGAGGTAGCTCGTGAGGCCAATGCCAAGCTCGCCAAAATCAAGGAGGAGAGCGATGCGGTGATAGCCTCTGCCAACAAAGAGCAAGGCCGCATTTTGCGCGAGGCTATGCAAGAGCGTGATAAAATCATAGCCGAAGCACGCCGGCAGGCTGAAGCCGCAGCGCAAAAGGAACTGGAGGATGTGAAAAAGCAGATTCAGCAGGAGAAAGAAGAAGCTATCCGCGACATACGCCGCCAGGTTGCCGTCTTGTCCGTGGACATTGCGGAGAAGGTTATCCGCAAGAACCTCGACGAGGAGCAGGAACAGATGGCGATGATAGACCGTATGCTGGATGAAATGCTGGCAAATAAGAAAAATTAAAACTACGTAGGTCATGGATATAGGAACTATTTCGATGCGGTATGCGAAGGCGTTGATGCAATATGCCAAAGATACAGGGAAGGAAGATGAACTGTATCAGGACATGCGTATGTTGTCGCGCAGTCTGGAGAAGTATCCCGACCTGCGGTCGGCGCTCGAAAATCCCCTTCTGTCGATGCGCGAGAAGTTCTCGCTCATCTGCACGGCAGCAGTGGGCAAGGGCACTGCGGGGCGTGAATTCTCCCGCTTCATCACCCTGCTGTTGAAGATGCGCCGGGAAAACCTTCTGCAATACATCAGCCTGAGTTTTCTGGGCCTGTATCGCAATAGCAAGCATATCGGCACGGCGCGGCTGATTACGGCTGTCCCGGTCAGTCGCGAGATGGAGGAACGCATCCGCAGCATGTCTTCCTCATTGTTGCATGCCCGTATGGAAATCCAGACAGAGGTAGACCCTGCCATCGAGGGCGGCTTTATCTTTGACATCAACGACTACCGCCTGGATGCCAGCATTGCCACCCAATTGAAGAGGGTAAAGCAACAGTTTATAGATAAGAATAGAAGAATAGTTTGAATGTAAGAACTATGTTGACAGAGAATATCAAAGTAAGTGAAGTTTCGGAAGTGCTCCGCAGGCAACTGGAGGGCATTGACACTCATATCCAGTTGGATGAGGTAGGCACAGTGCTCCAGGTGAGCGACGGGGTAGTGCGCATCTATGGTTTGCACAATGCCGAGGCCGGCGAATTGTTGGAATTCGAGAACGGCATCAAGGCCATCGTCATGAACCTGGAGGAAGACAACGTGGGTGCCGTGCTGTTGGGGCCAACCGACAGGATTAAGGAAGGCTTTACGGTGAAGCGCACCAAGCGCATCGCCTCCATCATGGTGGGCGAGAATATGCTGGGGCGTGTGATAGACCCCTTGGGCGCCCCGCTCGACGGCAAGGGACTGGTAGAGGGCGATTTGTGCGAAATGCCATTGGACCGCAAGGCTCCCGGCGTAATCTTCCGCCAGCCGGTAAACCAGCCTCTGCAGACCGGCTTGAAGGCTGTGGACGCCATGATTCCCATCGGGCGTGGTCAGCGTGAGCTGATTATCGGCGACCGCCAGACAGGCAAGACAGCCATTGCCATCGACACCATCATAAACCAGCGGGCCAACTATGAGGCGGGCGACCCTGTCTATTGCATCTATGTGGCCATAGGCCAGAAGGGCTCTACCGTGGCCAGTGTGGTCAACACCTTGCGCCAATATGGGGCAATGGACTACACCGTTGTGGTAGCAGCCACGGCGGGCGACCCGGCCGCGCTGCAATACTACGCCCCCTTTGCCGGAGCTGCCATCGGCGAGTACTTCCGCGACACGGGGCGGCATGCACTGGTAGTGTACGACGACTTGTCCAAGCAGGCCGTGGCTTACCGCGAAGTGTCGTTGATTCTGCGTCGGCCTTCCGGCCGTGAGGCATACCCGGGCGACATCTTTTACCTGCACTCCCGCTTGTTGGAGCGTGCGGCAAAGATTATCAACCAGGAGGAAGTGGCTTGCCAGATGAACGACCTGCCCGAAAGCCTGAAGGGAAAGGTGAAGGGAGGCGGTTCGCTCACCGCGCTGCCCATCATCGAGACGCAGGCAGGCGACGTGTCGGCCTACATTCCCACGAACGTCATCTCCATTACCGACGGGCAGATATTCCTCGACACCAACCTGTTCAACCAAGGCAACCGCCCGGCCATCGATGTGGGTATCTCCGTGAGCCGTGTAGGCGGCAATGCCCAAATCAAGTCCATGAAGAAAGTGGCCGGAACGCTGAAGATAGACCAGGCACAATATCGCGAGCTGGAGGCTTTCTCCAAGTTCAGCGGCGACATGGACCCCGTCACGGCGCTTACCATTGACAAGGGACAGAAGAACACCCGCCTTTTGGTGCAGCCCCAATACTCGCCCATGCCCGTAGAGAAGCAGGTAGCCATCCTGTATTGCGGCACGCACGGCTTGCTGAAAGACATTCCGCTGGACAAGGTAAGAGACTTTGAGCGCAGCTTCCTCAGCTACATAGAGCGGGAGCATGCGGAGGATGTATTGGCCGAGCTGAAGAAGGGCAACATCACCGACGAGATAGGCCGGAAGCTGGAAGAAGCTGCCGCCAACGTGGCAAAACAGTTTGCATGACAAGGAGGAGAGTATGGCTTCATTAAGGGAAATAAAGAGTAGAATTGCATCCGTCAAAAGCACCCGCCAGATAACTTCGGCCATGAAGATGGTGGCCTCTGCCAAGCTGCACAAGGCTCAGGGGCGCATAGAGAATATGCTGCCCTACCAGCGCAAGCTGAACGGCATTCTGACCAACTTCCTCAGCACGGACACCTCGATAGAGTCGCCCTACACCGCAGAGCGGCACGTGGACCGGGTGGCGGTGGTGCCCTTTTCGTCCAACAGCTCCTTGTGTGGCGCCTACAACATGAACGTGGTCAAGCTGCTGGAGGAGGTGCTGGAGGAATACCGTCCGCTGGGCAAAGAAAACATAGCCATATACCCGGTGGGGAAGAAGGTGGAAGAGGCCGTCCGCCGCATGGGCTACGAGCCGCAAGGCAGCTACCAGGCGATGGCCGACAAGCCCTCGTATGAAGAAGCCCGCAAGTTGGCCGAGGAGTTGATGGATACCTTTGTGCAGGGTCGCGCCGACCGCGTGGTGCTGGTGTACCACCACTTCAAGTCGGCGGGGTCGCAAGTGCTGCTGAAGGAAAACTTCCTGCCCATCGACTTGCAGCAAGCCGCAGAGCCTGCTGCCGCGGATGCCGCGCCGGCTGCTTACGAGAGCGATTACATCGTAGAGCCTGCCGTAGACCGCCTGATGGCGGAACTCCTGCCCAAGGTGCTTTGCCAGAAGATTTACACCGTGCTGCTCGACTCCAACGCCTCCGAGCACGCCGCCCGGATGCTGGCCATGCAGACGGCAACCGACAATGCCAACGACTTGATTCAAGACCTGACCAAGCAATACAACAAAGGCCGCCAGCAAGCCATCACCAATGAGCTGCTCGACATCATCGGCGGCAGCATGAAGTGACGCTTGCGCGTCTTCATCCCCTCTCGAAAGGTAAAAATAGTGTACTTAAAGTCGTACCAGGTTCGCTCCTTGTTCGCTTCTATAGCGACGGGAATGGAGCGAACTTGGTACGATTTTGGTACGACCATGGTACGACTCGGGTAGGGCAGTGGCATGGATATGGGGAATAGGTAAAAGATGATTACTGAAATATCCGCCGGAATACTTACCTTTGCCTTTCTTAATGCAACATTTACTTATGAAGCAGAATCCCGAGCTCGCCTTGGCGTGGCAATTCATAGAAAACACAGGCACCCACTTGTTCCTCACCGGCAAGGCCGGCACGGGCAAAACCACCTTTTTGCGCCGGCTGAAGACCGAGTGCCCCAAGCGTATGGTGGTGCTGGCCCCCACGGGCATCGCGGCCATCAATGCGGGCGGGGTGACGATTCACTCGTTTTTCCAGCTGCCCTTTGCCCCCCATGTGCCCAACACGTCTTTTTCCACCGACGGGAAGGCGGCCTACCGCTACCGTTTCAGCCGGGAGAAAATCAACATTATACGCAGCATGGACCTCTTGGTCATCGACGAAATCAGCATGGTGCGGGCCGACTTGCTCGATGCCGTCGACCAGGTGTTGCGCCGCTACCGCGACCGCTCGAAGCCCTTCGGCGGCGTGCAGCTGCTCATGATAGGCGACTTGCAACAGCTGGCCCCCGTGGTGAAGGATGAGGAGTGGCTGCTGCTGGAGCGTTACTACGACACGCCCTACTTCTTCTCCAGCCGCGCCCTGAGGGAGACGGAGTATTGCACCATCGAGCTGACCACCGTGTATCGCCAGCAGGACACGGCCTTCCTCGACCTGCTGAACCGGGTGCGCGAGAATCGTTGCGACGACCAGACGCTGGCCCGCCTGAACAGCCGCTACGTGCCCGGTTTCTGCCCCCGCCGCGAAGACGGCTACATCCGCTTGGTGACGCACAACCACCAGGCGCAGCGCATCAACGAGGGCGAGCTGGAGCGCTTGCCCGGCCGCGCCTTCACCTTCCGCGCCAAGGTGGAGGGCAAGTTCCCGGAATATGCCTATCCCACTGACGAGGTACTCGTGCTGAAACAGGGCGCGCAGGTGATGTTTGTGAAAAACGATTCGTCGGGCGCCCACCGCTATTACAACGGGTTGCTGGGTGAGGTGACCGAGGTGTCCGGCCGTGGCGTGGTGGTGTGTCCGCAGGGTGGCGGCGAGCCTGTAGTGCTGCAGGAAGAGGTATGGACCAACGCCAAGTATGTGCTGGACGAGGCTACCAAGGAAATCAAGGAAGAGGTGGAAGGCTCCTTCAGCCAGCTTCCGGTGAAGACTGCGTGGGCCATCACCATTCACAAGAGCCAGGGGCTCACCTTTGAGCATGCCATTATCGACGCGAGCGGCTCTTTTGCCCACGGGCAGACGTATGTGGCACTGAGCCGTTGCAAGACGTTGGAAGGGTTGGTGCTCGACGCGCCCCTCTCCGCCAAGGCCATTATCAGCGACAGCCAGGTGGACGAGTTTACCAGCGAAGCGCGCCGTCGGCAGCCCGACGAACGCCGTTTCCGAGCCTTGGAGCAGGCTTACTTCTTGGAGTTGCTGGGCGACTTGTTTGGCTTCTCCTCCTTGGAACAGGCGCTGCGGCATTATGTGCGCTTGGTGGACGAGCATCTGTATCGCCTCTATCCCAAGCTGTTGGCGCAGTATAAGGAGGAGGCGGAGCGATTCCATGAGCAGGTGGTGAAGGTGGCCCAAAAGTTTACTTCGCAATACACCCGGCTGGTGGCATCGGCCTCCGATTATGCCGCCGACAGCCACTTGCAAGAGCGTATCCACCAGGCATCGGCCTACTTTCGCGGGCAGCTCAAGCCTTTGGAGGCCGTGGCCGGCAATGAAGTGAACTCGGACAACAAGGAGTTGAGGAAGAAACTGCAGGAAGCCATGGACGAGCTGACTCGCCAGCTGAACATGAAGGCCGACTTGCTGGACTATGTCCGGGCCTCAGGCTTCCGCGTGCCCGACTACTTGAAGCGGAAAGCCGTGCTCTCCATCAGTGAGGAGGAAGGCAAGGGCAAGACGCCCGACAAACGCGAGCGGAAGAGGCGCGCAGAGGCGGTAGAAGTCCCCTCGGACATTCTGCACCCGGAGCTGTACAAGAAGTTGGTGGAGTGGCGCCGCGAGGAGGCGTCGCGCCTGGGGCTGCCGGCCTACACGGTGCTTCAGCAGAAGGCCATATTGGGCATCAGCAACCTGTTGCCCGGCGATGTGTATGCCTTGCTGCGCATCCCTTACCTGGGCAAGAAGAGTGTGGAGAAGTATGGTGAAGTGCTCTTGCGGCTGGTGGAGGAGTACCGGCAGAAGGAGCGTTAGAAAGGCGTTTTCCGGCCGCGCTGCACTTCTACACGGATGCCGAATGAGCCGTCTTGCGACTTGAACTCGAAGGCTCCCTTGAAGTTGTTCCTTTCCCACGGCAGGGCGGAGGGGTTGTACACTTTATATCCCTCTTGGTTGTATTCCCCATAGGTGTTGAGCCGCCAGCCGTTCTTCAGGCGGAAACTTCCCATTTGCAGGTTATCCAGCGGGTCGCCCAGGCCATACAGGCCCCACGGGCCGTAGTAGCCCATGCCGTGGCCGGAAAACATGTCGGACAGGCCTTGGGTGTAGATGGCGTCCGTCTGTGGGCGCATCAGGAAGCTGATGTCCTTGCTGGCGTCGGGTATCTCCAGGGTGAAGCGGGGCAGGGTGGGGACGGCGGTCTTCATCAGCCCGTCCATGTCCAGCAGGAAGCCGTCGTAGCTGCGGACACCTTCGGGCAGGGCGGCGCCTTCTGCAGAGAGTGCGGGGGTAATGCTGTCTGTGCGCATCTCGCTCTGGGCGTTGGCGGTCCATGTCAGTGCGGCGAGAAAAAGAAAGATGACGATAGGTTTCATAGGCCGGTGTTTTGGTCAGCGGCAAAGATACGCTTTTTCTTTCAGATTCAGGCCAACCGGGCGGCGCTATTCACGATAAGTTTGTAGCCTATGCCCCGCACGTTCACTATGCGTATCCGCTCGTCCTTGGCCAGCTTGTGGCGCAGCTTGGTGATGAACACGTGCAGGCTGCGCTGGTTGAAGAAGGAGTCGTCGCCCCACAGGTCAATCAGCACTTGGCGCATGTCCGTCACCTGGTCGCGGTGCTGGCACAGGCGTCGCAACAGCTCGCTTTCGCGGTGGGAGAGTTCTACCTCCTTGCCTGCGTAGGTCAGGCGTTGCGTGGTGGCATCGAAGCGGTAATCTCCTATCTCGAAGGTGGCCGGTGTCTTGGTGCCGGGGGCTTGCAGGGCGGCGCGTCCCAGCAGGGCCTTGATGCGCACCATCAGCTCCTGCATGCCGAAGGGCTTCTTCAGGTAGTCGTTGCCCCCCAGCTCGAAGCCCTCCACCACGTCGTTCATGGCCGAGCGGGCGGTGAGGAAGAGCACGGGCGTGTGCTTGTCCGTCTTGCGGATGCGGCGCACCATCTCGAAGCCGTCCATGCGGGGCATCATCACGTCGGCCACCAGTACGTCGGGGCGCAGTTCGAAGAAGCGGCGCAGGCCCTCCTCGCCATCCCCGGCCAGGTGGATGCGGAAGCCCTGTCCCTCCAGTGTGTCCTTTATTATCATGGCGAGGGTGGCTTCGTCTTCTACCAGTAGTACGGTTATTGTATTCATAAATCATAATTTATCTGTTAGTGTTTAGCGTTTAGTGATTAATGATTAATACGCTGTGGTAACTGAATTCTCCTCCTCCTTATTGCACGTATTAATCACTTATCACTAACCACTCATCACTAAACTAAATTCCCATTTATAACATTATAATGAACTCGCTTCCCCTGCCCGGCTCGCTCCTCAGCTCCACCGTGCCGCCGTGCTTCTCCACCATGGTCTTCACGTAGAACAGGCCGAGGCCGTAGCCCTTCACGTTGTGCAGGTTGCCCGTGGGCACGCGGTAGAACTTGTCGAACACGTGGTTTTGCCTTTCCCTGGCAATGCCGATGCCTTTGTCGCGGATAGAGAGGATGAAGGTATTACCTTCCTTGTGACACGCTATCGCTACCTGAGCCCGGCCGGGCGAGTACTTGATGGCATTGTCCAGCAGGTTGCTCACGATGTTGGCGAAGTGCGTGCGGTCGGCAGTCACCTCCAGCGTGGGCGGGTCGATGTGCAGCGCGATGTCCACGGGCTTGCCGGCCTTTAGCTTGTGCTGCTCTATGAGGGGGCGTATCACGTCGCCTGCGGGGAAGGTGGTGAGGTGCAGAGCGAAGGTCTTTCGCCGCTCCATCGACATGCCGAGTATCTGCTCCACCAGTCCGCCCAGGCGGTCCAGCTGCTCCTGGCAGATGGCGAGGTAGCGTCGGCGCTTGGCCTCGTCGGTGTCCTGGCCGAAGTTCAGCAGGGCGTCGTTGGCGGCATAGGCCACGGCGATGGGGGTCTTCAACTCGTGGGTGACGTTGTTGGTGAAGTCGTCCTTCATCTCCTCCAGCGTGCGTTGGCGCAGCAGGGTGCGGATGAGGTACCAGAAGGCGAAGCCCAGAATGAGCATGATGGCGGCCGACGTAGCCAGTATGCCTGCCATCTGCCGCAGCACCAGCCCGCCCACGGGCTCCGTGGTGAGCTGGTAGAGCCACTTGCCGTGCAGGTCGTAGGTGTACTCGTAGGTCTTGGCGCGGGCGGAGGGGACATACTTTGCCGTGCCCCGCACGCCTAATGTGTCGATGTAGACGTAGGACGAATCGGTCTTCTCGCCCCGGTGCAGGTAGGTCAGGCGGTAGGGCATGTCGAGCTCCGCGCGCCGCAACTCGTCGCGCAGCAGGCTGTCGTAGGTGGCAAAGTCGGGGTCGTTCAGTATGTCCAGCCCCGCATGCAGTCCGCGCTGGAGGTAGCCTGCCAGCTCCTGCATGGTGTTCTTGCGGCCAAAGAGGAAGCCTATGCCATTGGTGTGCAGCGACGGGCTGATGTCGGCGCTGTCTTTCACTTCCCGCTGCTGCAGGTTGATGATGGTGGAGTCTCCCCGCTGCTTGGTGGTGATGGTGCGGCTTTGCACGTAAGGGCTATTGTCATTATACCCGGCCGATACAGAGACCTCGCCGTGCCCGATAGAGTCCTGGTTCAGCTGCTCGATGCGCAGGATGAGTTCGTTGTAGTCGCTCAGGCGCATGGCTTCCGCAATGTCGTGCTCCGCCGCCTGGCGCTGCGTGTGGTAGAGGTTCACCAGCCAGTACGTCTGGTAGGCGAAGACCACCATCAGCGAGAGCAGCACAAGGGGGACAATGCGTTTCATATCTATAATAGGTATTGTGTTCGTGGGACAAAGTTAATGCTTTCGCACCGGAAAGCCCGCCTGCGGTAAGACTAAATAACACTTCCGGTAACACTTGGTAAGTCGCCCCATGCTTGCCCCTCGGGCCGCCCTGCTTACCTTTGCGGCAAGAATAGCGGGTAGCCCGTTCCTTGTACAGGGAGTACCCGGATTTTCCCTATAGGTGGGAAGGTCCCTTCCCAAATAGTGGGAAAGTCTCTTCCCAAATAGTGGGAAAGTCTCTTCCCAAGTAGTGGGAAAGCTTCTTCCCAAGGCAGGGGAAGCTTGTTCCCAAGGTAGGGGAAGCTCGTTCCCAAGGCGTGGGAAGGTCGTTCCCTAAGCGAGGGAAGCCTTTTCCCTAAGCGTGGGAACACATTTCCCACGCCTTGGGAAAAGCTGGGAATACTAACCGATTGACGGACAGACAACTTAATGTATAGCAACGATATGAAACGAATTCTTTACCTCCCCCTCCTCCTCGCACTGCTCTGTGCAGCGCCCCTGCGTGCTCAGCACGCCGACCCTCAGACTTCTGCCGCCGCAGGCGAACGCACCCTCTCTGCCGACAGCATCACCACGGGCGATGCCCACATGGACAGCCTCTACCGCTCGCTGCCCGAGGTGATGGTGACGGGCGAACGCCCCGTGGTGAAGGCCCGCGCCGGGCGGCTGGAGTACGACCTGCCGCGCATCATCGAGAACAAGCCCGTGGACAACATTTACGACGCCCTGAAGCAACTGCCCGGCGTGGCAGAGATGAACGACGGGCTGAGCCTGGGCGCGCGCGGCGTGACCATCGTGCTCGATGGCAAGGTGACCAACATGACCACCGAGCAGCTCTATGCCCTGCTGAAGTCCATGCCCGCCAGCCGCATAGAGCGCGTGGACGTGATGTACAACGCCCCGGCGCGCTACCAGGTGCGCGGCGCCATGATAGACGTGCGCCTGCGCCACCGCATAGGCGACCCCGGCACGGTGCAGGGCGAGGTCTACGGGCAATACAACCACCAGCACGAAGCCTCCTTCCAGGAGCGCGCCTCCTTATTGTATAATGGTCGTCGGCTCTCTCTCGACTTTCTTTACTCTCACAACCACGGCAAGGGCTACAACACCACCCACAAGGAGGCGCGCCACTGGCAGGAGGCCACGGACGAGACCGTCCTCGTGGAGAACTTCGAGACGGGGCGCAGCCGCAGCCACACCCACAGCTTCCGCCTCGGCTCGGACTACCGCATAGGGGACCGTCATGCCCTCTCCCTGGTGTACAACGGCACCTACTCCACCAGCCACTACAACCAGCACACCACCGGCACGCAGACGGCCACCAACCTGGGCGGCAGTACCTCGTGGCTGCACAACGGCCGGCTGGACTACGAGGCCCCCATCGGACTGAAGGCCGGCGCTGAGTTCACCTGGTATCGCACCCCCGGCCACCAGCAGCTCAACAGCGAGATGGAGGGCACGCACCTGGACTTCTACACCAAGGACATGCAGCGCATCAACGCCTGGAAGTTCTACCTCTCGCAGGAACATGAGCTGAAGAACGGGTGGGGGCTGAACTACGGCGCCATCTACACCACCAGCGTGGACAACTCCTACCAACGATACTACGATAATGAAGAACGAAGAATGAAGAATGAAGAATCTTCCTTGCCGCCGGACATGACTTCGCGCCGCCGGGAGCAGACGCTGAATATCTACGCCGGCTTCAACAAGAGTTTCGGGGAGAAGTGGATGCTGGATGCCTCGCTGGCTGCCGAACGCTACAAGACACCCGTGTGGGACGAATGGGACGTCTACCCCGTGGTGAACCTGACGTATATGCCCTCACGGAGCCACATCCTGCAACTGTCCTTCAGCAGCGACAAGGACTATCCGGCCTACTGGGCAGTGCAGAACGCCGTGTCCTACTTAGGCGGCGGTTACTCCGAGATACAGGGCAACCCCCTATTGAAACCTGCCAAAGACTACCAGCTTCAGCTGAACTACATCCTGCAGTCGAAGTACATCTTTGGCTTCTGGTTTAACCACAACAAGGACATGTCCATGCAGACCCTCTACCAGTCGCCCGAACGGCTGCTGGAGATATACAAGTTCCTCAACTTCGACTACCGCCAGCAGGCAGGCGTGCAGGCCTCCGTCCCCTTCAAGGCCGGCAAGTGGCTCGACTCGCGCCTCACCCTGATGGGCATGTGGATGCGCGACAAGGACTCCGACTTCTACGACCTGCCCTTCGACCGCCGCACGTGGGCAGGCGTCGCCGTGCTGAACGCCACCTTCACGCTGCCCTCCGTGCCCCAGCTGAGCCTCATGCTCAACGGCTTCTGCCAGGCCGGAGCCATACAAGGCATCTACGACCTGCCCACCAGCGGCAACCTCGACCTCACCCTGCGCTATGCCTTTGCCAAGGGCAACTGCATCCTCTCCGCTTGGTGCAAGGACATCTTCGAGACGCAAGGCATCGACCCGCAGATACGCTACGGCCGCCAGTGGGTCACCAACGACTACTCTTGCTTCCGCTCCCTGGGCCTGTCCTTCACCTGGAAGTTCGGCGGCTACAAGGAGAAGAAGCGTGAGGGCGTGGACACTTCGCGCTTCAAATAGCGTTTCCTTACGATAAAATGCGGCTTATTTTTCGCTAAGCAGATACAAGTAAGGCGGATATTGATTAATTTTGCCGCGTTTTTATGGGAAGGCAGGGGCTGCATGGTAAGGCATGGAGCCCCTGCCTCCCGCTGTCTGACAAAAATCTGTAAGGAATATGAAAAAAACTGTGACCCTCCCCACGAGGCAAAATGCCATGAGGGAGTTGAAGGATTACCTCATGATTGCCTTGGGAATGATTCTCTATGGCATAGGCTGGACAGTGTTCTTGCTGCCCAACGACATTACCACGGGCGGCGTGCCGGGCATTGCCTCCATTGTTTACTTTGCTTCGGGACTGCCGGTGCAATATGTGTACTTTTCGGTCAATGTGCTTTTGCTCATCCTGGCCATCTGGCAGTTGGGGTGGAAGTTCAGCATCAAGACGGTGTTTGCCGTGTTTACGCTGACGTTCTTCCTGTCCGTCATCCAGCAGCTGACGCAGGGGCTTGTGTTGCTGCACGACCAGCCTTTCATGGCCTGCGTGCTGGGCGCCTCGTTTTGCGGCAGCGGCATCGGCATCGCCTTTTCGTCCAACGGCAGTACGGGCGGCACGGACATCATTGCCGCCATCATCAACAAGTACAGGGACATCACGCTGGGCAGGGTGATGCTGGTGTGCGACCTCATCATCATTTCGTCCAGCTACTTCGTGCTGAAGGATTGGGAGAAGGTGGTGTACGGCTATGTCACCCTCTACATCTGCAGCTTTGTGCTGGACCAGGTGGTGAACAGCGCGCGGCAGTCGGTGCAGTTCTTCATCATTACGGATAAGTACGAGGAGATAGGCCATGCCATCAACGTGTATCCGCACCGCGGGGTGACTGTCATCAATGCCACGGGCTTTTACTCCGGCAGGGAGCAGAAGATGCTGTTCGTCTTGGCCAAGAAGCGGGAGTCGAGCATCATTTTCCGGCTGATAAAGGATGTCGACCCCCATGCCTTTGTGTCGCAAAGCGCGGTTATCGGCGTTTACGGCGAAGGCTTCGATAAGATTAAGGTGAAATGACACAGGCGGGCACTACGGGTGCCGGGGAGTGAATTTCCCTTCCTTCCAGTCATAAATCAACGCGCGGCGGATGAACGGTTTCAGTTCATCTGCCGCTTCTTTTTCCAGGTAGGCTGGCGTGTCGAAGATGAAAGTGAGGGTGCGGTTGTCCGGCGAGAGGGACATGCGCACCAGGCTCATGTCGGCGCGTTGCACGGCGTCGCGGTAGCGGTAGGTGTCCACCGAGTCGGGCTTCGGCATCAGGAAGTCTTCCATTCGGGGCGGGGCAGGGAGGAACTGCTCCGTGGGGAGCTCCTTCCACGCGGCGGAGTAGAAGCGGATGCGGCTGTCGCACGCCGTGCCGCAGGCGGTGGCAACGGTGCAGATGACCTGCGTGGTGTCGGCCGGCAGCACCTTCATCTGCCATGTGCTCCGCGCAGTCATGCTGATGGCTACGTAGTCGGGGGTGAGTTGGGTCATTTCCGAGTGGGTGCCGAAGCGGTTGGTCACCTGGGCCCGCATGTGGTTATCGAGAAAGTCTATGCAGTCGGCCCGGTTCACCGCGGTGAGCAGGGGCAGTATGGAGTCGGGCATCTGCACGAACAGGGTGCGTGCCTCTTGGGCTTCTGCCCGGCCGAGGGGCAGAAGCGTGAGGAGCAGGAGGGGGATGAGTCGTCGTTTCATTGTGGGTAGAATCCGGTTTGTTTAGCGTTCCATTGATTGTGCAAAGCGCTGGAAGCGTTCAAGCCCTTCGCGTAGCACGCTGCGGGGGCAGGCTATGTTCCAGCGGAGGAAGCCTTCACCTTCCGGGCCGTACATGGCGCCCGGGTTGAGGCAGAGCTTGGCTTCTTCCACCAAGCGGTCGTTCAGCTCTTGCGAGGGCATGCCCGTGGCGCGGCAATCCATCCACACCAGGTAGGTGCCTTCCAGCTTGACGAGGGGAAATTGCGGCAGGTGCTCCCGGCAGAACTCGGCCATGCAGGTGTAGTTGCCGTGCAGGTAGTGGAGCAGCTGGTCGAGCCACTCTTCGCCCTCGTTGTAGGCGGCTATGGTGGCCAGCACGCCGAAGGGGTTGACGTCGCACACCTCGTTGTCGTTGATGGCGCGGTTGATGCGGCGGTACAGGTCGGGGTCGGGCGTCACGATGTTGGCTATCTGCAGGCCGGCTATGTTGAAGGCTTTGCTGGGCGAGATGCAGGCAATGGCTCGGCTCGTCCACTCCTCATCGAGGCTGAGGAAGGGCGTATAAGTGTGGCCGGGCATGGTGAGCTCGCAATGTATCTCGTCGGACACTACTGTCACGTCGTGCCGGTGGCAGATGTCGCCCACGCGCTTCAGCTCTTCGGGTGTCCACACCCTTCCGGCGGGATTGTGCGGGTTGCACAGCAGCAGCACCCGCGTGCGAGGGTCGGAGGCTTTCTGCTCCAGGTCTTCATAGTCCATGCGGTACGTGTTGCCCTCCAGTACCAGCGGGTTGGAGATGCACATGCAGCCGCTGTTGCGTATGGACGAGTAGAAGCAGTTGTACACCGGGCCTTGTACCAGCACGCCGTCGCCCGGGCGCGTCAAGGCTTTAAGGATGGCGGAGATGGCGGGAACTACGCCCGAGGTATAAATCACTTCCTCCCGGCGGATGTTCCACCCGTGGCGGCGGCTGAACCAGTTGCTCACGGCCGTGTAGTATTCGTCGGGCACGCGTGTGTAGCCGAAGATGCCGTGGGCCACCCTGCGTTGCAGGGCGGCGACGATGGGTTGCGCGGTGCGGAAGTCCATGTCGGCCACCCACATGGGCAGTACCTGGTCGTTGGGCATGCTGTCCCACTTCTCGCAATTAGTTCCCCGGCGGGGGATGATGGTGTCGAAATTGTATGTCATAGTCAGAATCTTTATGTCCGCGCAAATATACGAGAATTTTGGCAAAAGCAAGATGGTGGCTTTTATGGAATTTAGTTCTCAGTTACCACTGTTTGTTTTCCTCCGTTCAAATTATAAGTTTTCCCTTTCCAGATAAAAGTGCCTGTAACGGAGTCCGGAAGGGTGATTTGTGCAGTCAGTATTCCCTTTTTATTGAGTGTATAGTTTACTTCTATAAGCGTTCCGCTGGGATGTGGCATGCAACCACCTATGTGGGTACGGTTTCCCAAATGAGGCTTAATGCGTATTTCTTTGAAACCGGGAGCCGCACTGTTTATTCCCAGCAAAATGCGGAATAGTTCAATATTGGGGCTGGCTCCCCAAGCATGGCAGTCGGAACGGGTGGCGTTGACATCTGATGTTTCTCCCCATGTGGTCAAACCCATATTAAGGTTCTCACGCCATTTGTCCAGCCATTCGGTGTAGTGGTCACCTAAGCCGGCTTTAGCCAAAGCTTGGTGCAGGTAGAAACTGAACGATATGGAAGCCGGAGCCAGTGACTGATCTGTCAGTATGTTTTGGGCTATGGCCTTGTTTTCTTCCGGCGTTGCAATTTCGGTTAAGATAGCCAGCGAATTGGTGTGTTGCGAGAACAGGTCATGGCTTTCGAGGTCGGCAAATAGATTCCGTTCCGGGCACCAGTATTTGCGGCGGATGGTTTGTTTGAGTAGTTCGGCACGTTTCAGATAGATATCGCTTAACTCTTGTAAACCGAATGTCGCTTCCATGTCGGCAGCTGTCTGGTAGGCAAGTAGCAATTGCAGATCGCCGAGGGCATGGCTGGGAGTTTGTGCATTTTCGGGTGCAAAGTTCCAACGTGGTTGGTAGACCCAGTCGTAGAAGTTCCACCAAGGCAGATTTACTACAGAGCCATCTTCTGCTTGGAAGCGATGGAAATAATCAAGTATTTGGCGGGTTCCACTTAACTTATTGGCAACAAACTCCATGTCGCTACCGTACATCATGTAGTCGTGAAGGGAGCAGATGTACCATAACGAGAATGGCGGGATGTATTGTGGGGTAACTGACGGATACCGGCTTTGTGTCAGTCCTTCCGGGGTGCGTGAAAGGTCGGCTTGCGTTAAGAAATTCTTTACTAAACGGTCGTCACCACTATTGTAAAGGGTGACGAGTGCTTGTATGCGTGAGTCGCCCAAGTATTGCAGTTGTTCATAATAGGGACAATCCATATAAGTTTCGGTCGCGCAGAGCCGTGCTGTGCGCCAGCCTGTTTCCAAAATCTGTTGCAACTCTTTGTCGTCAGTGTAAAGTCTTGCCTTTTGTTGCAAAGGGAAGCCGGTAAAGGTGCCGTAAACATCGTTAAGGGTGAGCGGATCGTCACCGGTATTTATTGTTAGGACTAAATAACGGTATGTACGCCATGCCAAGGTAGTGAAAGTTTGTTGCTGCCCACCATTGGGGAAGATGGTATCAGTACGTCCGATGAACAATTTGCCTTCAATATCATTACGGTTCCCCTTGCTAAGCTTGTCCTGTTCATAAAATGCTTCCGTATATCCTACAGTGATGCGTGCTTGGTCTCCTCTACTATAGTTCAAGGTCAGATAGGCGTTGGTTAAATGCGCATTATCAAGGATGAGCGATGCTTGCGTGTGTGCCGGGATAGTCAAAGGCATTTTCCCTGTCAAGAACTCTTGGTTAGCTTTGATGCCTTTCGATAACCGTATGCTGTGCAGTCGTTCTTGTTTCAGTTCGAGTTCAGGTATAGGGGATGGTTGTAGCAACCAGCCTACAGGGGCAATGTAGTCCAATCGTTGGTCGTTGCGGGTTCCTCTGAACAAGGGTTTTGCCTTTGACCATACGGTAAGGTCGCATGCATTGCTGTTCCAATGGGCAATGTGTTTATGCCCGTCGAAACGTTCGCCTGGTCCTGCTACATAGTAGCCAGGCATTTGCACGGCTACAGGAGAGTAAGCGGTGTCGCGGATACATTTCCACGTGCTGTCGGTGTTGATGGCTGAGGTTTGTTCGTCGGAACCTTGCAGGTAGAAAGCGGTGATGAACGAGATGTTGGCTTCGGGGCGTTGTTTCCCGTCGTTCCATACCACAGCTGCTACTATATTATTTCCTGTTCGCAGATAAGGTGCCAAGTCTACTGTGGCATAGTTCCAATGCCTTAGGTCACTGCGGGCGGGGCCAATGGATACCAACTGCTTGTTGACATAAAGTTTGTAGCGGTTGTCTCCCGAAACGAACACTTGAAATCGTTCCGGCTGTTTGTCGAGCCGGAAATCCCGGCGGAAGTAATAGACTCCGTATTCTGTAGGATTCTCTCCGGGGACAGTAATCCATAGTGCGTCTCTGTCTTGGATTCCTTCGGGCGTGGCATATAAGCAGATGTTTGCCAGCCAGCATGATAAAAGAAGTAGTAGGCGTTTCATTTTGCATGTTGTTTTTTTCGTTAGAATTGTTCTTTCAATGTTCTTGACTGTGGAATGCTGGCCGAGCCAAGGTTTCTTGCTGTGTAGCCTTGGCTCGGTTAACGGGATTTACGTAGGTTAGTATCCAGGATTTTGCTGTAGCAACGGATTAACGTTAAGCTCCTCTTGTGGATAAGGAAGGTATTCATCGCGTCCGGGAGTCCAACCTGCAGCCTCGTAATTATAATCATTGTCTGTCCATTCCAATGTACATTCATATATTGCATTATAAATGCCTTCTACAGTAGAGTAGTCGTTATCGGGGTCTGGGGTGATGCGGAAAGTAGGATTCTGTTTCCCTTTGGTGGCTAATGCGGTAGGGGCATCTCCCCAGCGTTTTAGGTCGAGAAATCTGACTCCTTCCATGCACAGTTCCAGCTGACGCTCTTTTTTGATGTCGTCCATTGTTACGTTTAACTTTGGTGTCAACCGGGCGCGGGTACGGACTTCATTCACGCATTGGTCAGCCAAAGTCTGGTCGGTACCGCTTTGCACGCAGGCTTCGGCCATCATCAGCAATACATCAGCGTAGCGCATGACGGGAAAGCTTTGTTGAGCTCCAGACCAGTTTTGAACATTCTCATCCTCTTGGGTGGGTAGCCATTTCATGCGGAAGAGGCCTTCATGGTAGTTGTGCGCATAGGCTGTCGGCCAATATACGTTCATGGCAATTACTTGTTCTACAGTTTTGATGGCGTTGTTCAAGCGGTAGCCATTTTCTCCTTCTTCTGCTACAAAGGCATTGTAAAGCGATTGGGTGGGGTGGAAGTAGGCATAACCTTGGGGACAAAAATTGTAATGTTCGTATGCTCCCGGACCTGTGAACATGGCAGTAGCAAAAGGCCAGTTCACGAGAATCTGGTGCGCACCACCTTGGCCGGTATCGGCTCCCCAGATATTAGACCCTGTGCCAACTCCACCAAACAGATTGTTCGGGTCGTTGTGTCGCACGTTCTCAAAAATGTATTCTTTGCATCCATTGCCTGCCGTATGATATAGGATGGAAATGTCATCTACCAAACCGTATTTTCGGGAGTCGATAACGGCTTTGAATTGTTCTTTGGCTTCGAGATACTTTCCTTGATAGAGGTACACCTTGCCTAATAATGTCTGCGCTGCTTCGCGAGTGACACGTGTTCCGGTATCTTTGTCGTCCATATTGATTTTGGAAACCAAGGCTCCGGAATTGATGGCTTCGGTCAAGTCTTGTTCAATAAAGTTGTACAAGGCTTCTTGCGTAGAGTTGGGTTGTTCATACTCATCAGCTGTAAGTACATGGTCTATCAAAGGTGGATTGCCCCATAGAGTGGTTAGTTCGAAATGGCAAATAGCGCGGAAGAACTTGGCTTCGGCGATGTTGCGTTTTTTGATATCCGATGATTCATCGAACTTCTCAATGACAAGGTTAGACAGATAGATGGTGGTATAGAGTTCACGGTAGTATAACTTCACCCATTCATTGGTGGGGGTAGTCACGCTTTGCGAGAGTTCCTGTGGTCCGGGTTGGTCCCATCCGCCTCCTGCTATTAGATCGTCTGCAAGTGCATTTTTCAAGTAAAAGCCATTGCAATATCTCCAATCTATATCTCCGGAATACGCACTGCGGAAGATATTGTAAACAGCCGTGATAGCTTCATTACAGTCATCATCAGTTTTATAGAAGTTCTCTTCACTGACAACCCCTTCTTGTGGAATGTTCAGTAGGTCAACATTACAGCTGGTTGTCAATATGGCTACAGACAGCAGTCCGATATATAAGTTCTTTTTCATAAGTTTATTGCTATGGTCTTTAGAATGTTACAGAGAGGCCGAATACGACCTTTTTTGTCGTTGGGTAGTTGCCGAAATCTACCCCCATGCCACTGGTGGCAGTAGCGGAAACTTCAGGATCGATACCCGGATAGTTTGTAAAGGTGAAGAAATCGTCCAATGACACATACAACCGGCATTTGTCAATCAGAGCTTTCCTGGTAAGATTTTGCGGGAGTGTATATCCCAATTGGATTTGTTTGATGCGGAAGTAGGAAGCATTAAAGGCGTAGGCGTTCGACAGGGCATATTTGTCAACTCCGCTTAGTGAAGGGGCTGCATACTTTCGGTTGGTAGAGCCGTCGGCAGTCCAACGTTGGTCGTACATTTCCTTCAAGGGATATGAAATAGAAAGATAATGGTATGCCATGAATACGTCATTGCCTACAGAACCGTTGCCAAATACTAGGAAGTCAAAGTCCTTGTAGTTCAGGCTGGCGGTTAAACCGAACGTGAAATCGGGCATGGGTTTCCCAATTTCCACACGGTCTTCATCATCTATAATGCCATTCAGGTCTTGGTCTACATAAACAGGGGCGCCGTTATCATCCAAATGGTCGACTTCATAACCACGGAAGTACCAAACGGGATGTCCTACTTCGAAGGCTGTGATGCTACCGTAGCCGGCAATTCGGGTACTGCCTTCAATGCGTCCGTTGCTTACTTTGGGGTCTAAGTAGGTCACCCTGTTCTTTAATGTTGCGAGATTGGCGTTGATGGAGTAGTTGAAGTCTTTGTTTACATTGTCTCTCCACCCCAATTCTATTTCGAAACCTTGGTTTTCAACACTACCAGCATTGAGTGGTGCAGATGAGTTGCCTACTTCAAAAGGGATGGTGATGTTCGATACAATTAAGTCTTTAGTCTTCTTTTTGTACCAGTCGAAACCAAACGATAAGCGGTCGTTGAAAGCACGCACATCAAAACCTAAGTCCAATTGCTCGGATGTTTCCCATTTCAGGTCGTTGTTTGCTACTTGGTTGGGTAAGGCCAAGGGCGAGTAAATTAATTGGGAATTATAGTAAGAATAACCTATTGAATTTGTAGTCAAAGAGTTTGAATAAGAGTAATTGCCTAAGTTGCTGGTACTTCCGTTTTGCCCCCAGCTGGCGCGTAATTTGATGAATGAGATGGGAGTATGGTTGTTGTCTTGGAAAAATCTTTCGTTGCTGAGTACCCAGCCTGCGGATACTGATGGGAAATACCCCCAACAGTTGTTCATGGGCAGTATGGAGGAATCGGCAGCATCGGCACGCATAGAGAATTGTGCCATGTAACGGTTCTTATAGTCATAGCTTAAACGGCCGAAGTAGGAAAGTTTGCGTGAAGTGTTGTCGTAGCCGGCTACAGTTCTTGTTGCACTTCCTGCCGGATAAGATACATCTTGAAACAATGGGTCATCTTTGGCCACTTGATCTACTTCTGCTTGTACAAAGGTTGTTACTGTTTCGGCGTATGACATGCCAAGCATGGCTGATAAGTTATGGCTTTCTGCCAAGGTTGTGGAGTAATTGGCAAAGTTTTCCCATTGGTAGTAGGTGATCGACGTATTGGAGCGTTGAGCACCGTTTTGGTCAATATTGGAACTGGAAGATGAACCATAATACAGATTGTTGTATTCGTAGTAATTGTCATTAGCCTCGCGGTAACCCAAACGACTGGTGAAGGTGAAGCCTTTGAATGGGGTGAAGTTGGCATAGAGTGTCCTGCTTAGGTTATTGCCGAAATTTTTCTTGATATCCTTGCGTAGGGCCACTTGCGGATGCATGGATTCTCCGCTACCCAATGTCATATAGTAATCTCCGTTCACATCGGTCAATAAGGTATATCCCTGGTCTAATAGGCCTTGCATTTGTGCTGGAAGCGCATCGGGGGCGTATGTGGATTTGTAATAGGGCTCCAACGTCATGACGCGTGAAATCATACTGCCGTACGACGAATTTAAGCTGCCGTCCGAAATAGGGCGTGTGGTGTATTTGTTGTAATTGGCAGTGACACCTACTTTTAACCACTTCTTTATGTTGTAGTCGGCATTCAGCATGATAGATATCCTTCGGTAAGTGTCATAATTGCCGCGCAAAATACCATTATTGTAGAGGTTGCTTAAAGAGAGGTAAAACGAACCTTTGTCGTTGGCACCTTGCAAATTAATGCTGTGTCGGGACATTGGCGAGTGTGTAAAGGCTACATTATACCAGTCGGTCGATGATTGGCCATCCCAAATACCTCCGTCGATGAGGTTTTGTATGTCGGCATCGGTAAAAGTACTGTTCACTTCTTTCTGTTGGGCCAAAGCTTCTTGCGAAGTGAGCAACTTGGGGCGGTTAGCCAGGCTGTTGATGGTGTATTGGAAGTCGTAGGTAATGCTGCTACTGCCTTTGTTGCCTGTTTTAGTAGAAATCAAGACCACGCCGTTGCCAGCTTGGGCACCGTAAATGGCTGCCGATGCAGCATCTTTCAGCACTTCCATGCTTTTAATATTATTGGGGTCGATGCTGCTCAAATCGGACACAATCAGACCATCTACTACATACAAGGGGTCGGAAGTACCGTTGGATGAATAACCACGGATACGGATGCTGGGCGAAGAACCGGGCTGCGCACTCGTTGACACCAGTTGCACGCCGGCCGTCTTGCCTTGCAGGGCTTCTTCCGCGCGGGTGATGGTACGGTTTTCAATATCTGCCGTCTTTACGGAAGAGATGGCTCCAGTCAAGTCGCTTTTCTTCTGCACACCATAACCTACTACCACTACTTCGTCCAACGTTTGGTTGTCTTCATGCATTGTGATGTTCATGGTACCGGCTGTGGCTGTTTTTTCCTGCGTCAGGTAACCGATGTACGAAAAGACAAGTGTCGCATTTGGCGATACCGTAACCGTGTAATTGCCGTCAATGTCGGTAATGGTGCCGTTACTCGTTCCTTTTTCAAGGATGCTGACTCCAATCATAGGCATATTAAGATCGTCTACGATTTGGCCTTTCACTTCAATTTGCTGCGCCCATATAGGGAATACTAAAAGAGCGAGCGATAGAAATAAAACCAGTTTTCTTCTCATGTGATTTGTTTTTTAGTTGGTAATTTTATTGTTGATTAGGTGTTGTCTTTCATTTTTTCGATGTCCAAAATTATGGCTTATATAGAGACCCTTCATGTGGCGGGAATTGAATTGGGAACTCTCTGCTTTTTTAATATCTTGATTATTAATAGTATGTGGATGGCGAAAGGAAACTTCTTGCTCAAAACAAGCATGTCCGTAGATGTCATATTCATTAAAAAAGTACCGTTGAATGATAAATGGTCAGCAGAAATTTTTTAATTTCGCCCAATCTTTTCTGGTACCTTAAATGTTTGTTAGCATGAAAAAGTTCATCGTTTGCTTCATTTTTGTTCAAGCTGTTTTGAAAGTTTCTGCAGTAACACTGCCCAATATGACCTCAGTCCAAGCATTTGCGAAAATAGATACGGCTGTCCTAAATGTCCGGCATTATGTAAAGGAGTTGGATGTTAGAATTTCCAGGTTAAAGGACTTGCAGCGGCATGCTTCTACCATAGAAGAACGCTATGACATTTGTAGGCAACTGATGGATTGCTATGAGAATTATCGGTCCGATTCTACTTTTTATTATATAGACTACTGCGAGCGGATAGCTGTTGAGGCCGGGCGGGAAGATTGGCTGCTTTCGCTATCTCTTTATCGGATTAATATTTTCTTGCAGTTGAACATGCTGCCGGTGGCAAAAGATGAACTGGACAAAATAGATGAGCACGAACTGAATCATTCCCAGTTGATGGAATATTATGTATGGTATCACACATTTTATGTACAAATGCAGAAGCATATTCAGGCATTAGATGTCACCCGCCAAGAAGAATATGAACAAAAGGCTCAATTTTATTTGAATAAAGTATATACCGAAGCTACTTTGGATGATGCTTCTTGCAAATACTTGTTGATGAACTTATATCTGGAGCAGGGAAAGATTCCTGAGATGATAGCTTATTATGAACGGAAATTGGATAATTGGGAGAGTATGTCGGAGCGTGAGGTGGCCGAACATGCTGGGGTGATTTATGATCTTTACTATCTGACGGGCAATGAAGGCCAGATGTATGCTTGGCTGTCATTTGCCGTAGACCATGCTTTCTTGCACTTCATGCGCGACTATGGCCCTCGGCTGGTGACTCGGTTGATAGAGGAGGGCGACATTAACCGGGCTTACCGTTACATCAGTTTCCTGCTGGTGCAAGTGGCGCGCTATCCCGATTACCGTAACTTGGATGTTTTGCCCAATCAGTTGGAGGATATCTTTAAGATGAGCAAGGAGGCTGACTTGAAGGCTATACAGGACAGCCACCGCCGTTTCTGGGGCGCTGTAGTCATAGCCGTGGTCTTTGCGGTGTTCTCATTGGTGACGGTCTTGTTGGTGTATAAGTTGGCTAAGCAGCGGCGTTTGCTTACGAAGCGGCACGAGCAATTGCGGACTTCGCAAGAAAGCTTGAAGCAACAGATGGAGGAAACCCGCCGTGCGGCAAATTTGTTGGAGCAGGCCAACCGGCAGAAGGAAGCATATATAGGACAGATATTCTTGCTCTGCAACAAGAATATTACCAAAGTGGAAGACCTCCGGCTCACCATTTACCGTCTGCTGAAGGTAGGCAAGAGCAACGAGGCCTTGACGCTGACCCAGAAGAAAGACGCCCTTTGGGCAAACGAGCTGAAAGAAATGGAAGATACGTTCGACGAAACGTTCTTGGCCATCTATCCTAATTTTGTGCAAGACTTCAATGGGCTGCTTCGTGAGGAAGAACGTTATTCAGTTTCTGGTAGTTCGTTGAACACAGAGTTGCGCATCTATGCCCTTGTGTGGCTGGGCATCAATAACAGCCAGCGCATAGCCAATCTGCTCCACCTCTCGCCCAAGACAGTCTACAACGCTCGCCTCAAGGTGCGTGGCAAGGCTTTGCCTTCCGATGAGGATTTCCCTGCGCGGGTGTGGCATCTGAATAGAAGCGATGACGAAACTCCTTTGTTCTATTGACGGGGGGGATTTATTCCCTCATCCGCAGCGTGTCCGTCACCTTTATCTTCAGTTCCTTCAGTTCCCGGAGGGCGCGGTTGTAGTAGGTATCGGTCTCCAGGTCGTGGTTGTCGTGCGCGTCGAGCCCGATGATGGCGGTGCAGCCTTCGTTGGCGGCAATGTGCCAGAAGTCGGGGCAGGGATAGGAGGTGAGGCCATGGGCTTCGTTGTAGGCCACGTAGCCTATGTTGTACTCCAGCGGGATGCCGAGGCGCGCGGCGGCGCGGCAGATGTGGCGTGCGGTCAGGGTGCAATGGCGGTCCCACTCGGGGTAGGAGCGCATGAACAGGTCGGGGTGGGCCAGGCAGCAGAACAGGCCCGTCTCCATGCCCTCGATGGCGCTTTCTTCGTACAGGTCGAGCATGTCGCGGTTGGTGGTGTGGTGGCCGAAGTAGGGGAACTTCTCGTCGGTGTGGTAGAAGTGGTTGCCGAAGATGATGTAGTCCAGTCCGTACTCCTTGATTTGTTCCTTGAGCCAATGCATGTATTCGGGGAAGTACTCGCACTCCAGGCCTATCTTTATCTGGATGCGGTCGCGGTACTTGTCGCGCAGGGCGCGCAGGCTTTCCACGTATCCGGGCAGTTCGTCGGGCAGCATGCGCATGTCGGCCACATAGTCGGTGTGATACTTCCAGGGCGTGTGGTCCGAGAAGCCCAGCAGTTCATATCCGCCCTTCAGGGCGCTCAGCACGTATTCTTCGTCAGTGCCCGTGGCGTGCAGGCAACGGGTGGTATGGGTGTGATAATTTCTTTTCATTGCAGAGTTATGATTTCGTCCATGCGGATGTCGTGTGCATCCGCAGGAACTGTGTTGACTAATTGATAGGGGAAGCAGATGCCAATCTTGTAGGCTCGTGTCAGGCTGGGCAGCAGGCGGTCGTAGTAGCCCTTGCCCCGGCCCAGGCGATTGCCCAGGGGGTCGAACGCCACACCGGGCACCACGGCCAGGTCGATGGCGGCATAGTCGGTGAAGTCCGCGCCCACGGGTTCGGCTATGCCGTAGCGTCCTAACGCCAGCTCGGTAGCGTTGGAACACTGGCGCAGTAGCAATCCATCGCCAGCAACCACGGGTAGCAGTACCTGTTTCACCCCGCTCCAACGGGCGATGAAGGCATGCGTGTCTACTTCGTCGGGCAGCGAGTGGTACAGCAGCACGGTCTGCGCTGCGCGAAATGCCGGGTGCGCCTCGAGCACGGCTAATATGTCAGCCGATTGCGCATTCTGCAAGCCGGAAGATTTGTGCAGGTTCTTCAAGGAAGCTATTTGCCTGCGCAATTCTTTTTTCTTGTCGTTGTTCATCGGGTTCCTCCGTGGTTTGTTCGTCGGGAGCTTTGGGGAAGGCTTCGCCTCTCTCCAGGATGTCCAGAGCTTTCAGCACCGTGGCATCGCTTTGGTTGATGTAGCGTATGTATTCCTCCTGTCCCAGCATGTTGTAGATGATGTTGCCATACAGGTTGCGTTCCAGCAACTGGCGCGACTTGCTGATGAGCAGGTTGCGGCGCTTCACGCCCTTCGAGCTGGCGTAGCGGATGAATTGCTCCATGATGCCCTGCTTGTTCAGGTACTCCAGCAGGCTTTCCTCGTCCTTGTACTCGCTGAGCTTGGCACGGTTGCGGTCGGTGTACTGGAAGCTGAATTGCAGAATCAGCCCCTTGTTGCTCACTTCTATCAGGTAGGAGGTGATGCCGGTGGTGTCTTGCGGCACAAAGATGTCCGGCATGATGCCGCCGCCGCCGTACACGGGGCGTCCCAGGCTGGTGGAGTAGCGCAGGTTCTCGTCGAGCTTGATGCTGTCTTTGTAGAAGAATTCGCCATGCTCGTAGCGGGCTATCCAGTCCATTTCGTACTTGCTGTTCTGCCCGCTTTCATAGGGGCGCTGTATGCACCTTCCCGATGGCGTGTAGTAGCGGGCTATGGTGAGGCGGATGGCCGACCCGTCGCTGAAGTCGATGGGTTGTTGCACCAGTCCCTTGCCGAAGGAGCGGCGTCCCACGATGGTGCCGCGGTCGTTATCCTGTATAGCACCCGCGAAGATTTCGCTGGCCGAAGCCGACTCTTCATTCACCAGCACCACCAGCGGCGTCTGCTGGCAGCTGCCTGTACCGTTGGCATACTCCTCCATGCGGGGGTATTTGCGCCCTTCGGTGTAGACAATGAGTTTGCCTTCGGGCAAAAACTCGTTCACCATGCGCGTGGCCGCCTCCATGTATCCGCCGGTGTTGCCGCGCAGGTCTATGATGAAGCCTTTGCATTGCTGGTGGTTCAGCTGGGCGATGGCGTTGAGTAGTTCTACATGGGTGGTGCGCCCGAACTTGCTGACCAGGATGTAGCCAAAGTCGTCGTTCAGCATGTAGGCCGCGTCAATGGTGTTCTGCGGGATGTCGCCGCGGACGATGGTAAAGTCCAGCAGCTCCTTTTCGGTGGCACGCTTGATGCCCAGTTTCACCTCGCTGCCCTTGGGGCCTTTCAGGTGGCGCATGGCCTTCTCATTGGTCAGGCCCTTGCCTACGAAGAGGCTGTCGTCTACCGTCACGATGCGGTCGCCGGCCATCACGCCTACCTTTTCGGCAGGGCCTCCGGCCACCACGTTGTTCACGTGTATGGTGTCTTGCTGTATGGTGAACTGTATGCCCACGCCGCTAAAGCTGCCCTCCAGCTCGGAGTTCACTTCCTCCAGGTTTTGCGCGGGGATGTAGACAGAGTGGGGGTCCAGTTCGGCCAAGATTTGGGGCATGGCCTTCTCCACCAGGTCTGTCATGTTCACGGTGTCCACATATTGGTCGTCGATGATGCGCAGCAGGGCATTCAGTTTGTTGGACGAGCCGTTGATGATGCCCAGCTTGTTGCCGCCGTAGTGCTTGGCGTAGAAGGTGCCTATCAGTATGCCTGCCACCACGCACACTGCGATGATGAGGGGCATGAAGCGGGATGTATTGGAGTTGCTCATACGTAAATGTATATTAATAAGTAAATGTACAGAATTAAATGATAATTTATCTGTGTACGCTGTGTATTTTGTTGGCACGCAGATGACGCAGACGGGCGCAGATTTACGCAGATTTATTTCTTTTCGTCATGCTGAACGTTAGTGAAGCATCTCCTAAAAGTAGGAGCAAGTAAGAGATTCTTCGATTGCGCTCAGAATGACAGATACATGACGCAGTTATTAAAAATCTGCGTAAATCTGCGCCCTTCTGCGTCATCTGCGTGCCATCGTAAACACATAGTCAAATACCCATTTAATGGTATAAACAAGGTATGATAATGTTTTCTGTTTTTAGTGTTCATTCTCCAGGTAGATCACCTCGATGCCTGCGCGTTTCAGCAGCTCGATGCCGTCTTCCAGGCGGTATCGTTCGGAATACACCACCCGCTTGATACCAGCCTGTATGATGAGTTTGGCGCACTCTATGCAGGGCGATGCGGTGACATACAGGGTGGCGCCGTCGCTGCTGTTGTTGGAGCGCGCTATTTTGGTGATAGCGTTGGCCTCGGCGTGCAGCACGTAGGGTTTCGTCACGTTGTTCTCGTCTTCGCAAACATTCTCGAAGCCCGACGGGGTGCCGTTGTATCCGTCGGAGATGATCATCTTGTCTTTCACAATCAAGGCGCCTACCTGGCGTCGCTTGCAGTAGGAGTTTTCGGCCCAGATGCTTGCCATGCGCATGTAGCGCAGGTCTAAGGCTTCTTGTTTGGCTTTGGCAGATTCGTCCATGATTATATTAGTGTGTGTAGTGTGTTGTTGCATATTCTTTGTCGTGCCGGCGGGGTGTCATTGGGCTCTGAATCCCATCACCCTGACGGTGTTGCCATCTTTGAAGTAGAGGGTCATGGATTGGGTATCGCCTTCATACTTGTAGACGTTCAGCAGACCGTTTAGGAAGACTCGTGCCAGCTTGTCCGTTTCCGACCCCACGATTCTGCCGCTTATGCCCAGCGTGTGGTCTTTCCCGTCCACCCTTACGGAGGCGTCGTCAATGCTTGCCTTTATGCCGTGTGCCTTGCAGGTGCCGATGGTTTCGCCCTCTACTTCAGCCAGGTTGAAGGTCAAGGTGAAGTTGCCGTCCAGCTTTAGTGCCTCTCGGCTGTTTTCTTCTTCTTTCTCGCTGTTCCACAGTCCTTTGTAGAATTGCTCCTTGCCGTCCTCGTTGGCCACTCTGACCAGTTTCCAGGTCTTTTCGGTGAAAATCTCGACTACGTCGTCTTCGTTGTCGCAGGCTTGCAGGGCAGCCAGCAGCAGGCAGGCCAGCAGGCAGCAGCCCATGTGCTTCAGGTTCATCATACTATTTATTGCGTGTTATGCCGTTTCGTTTTAACAATGCGTCTATAGTGGGTTCTTTCCCACGGAATTGCTTGTAGAGCGTCATGGGATGCTCCGTACCCCCTTTGGAGAGGATGTGCTCGCGGAAAGAGTCGGCCACCTCCGGGTTGAAGATGCCTTTTTCCTTAAACAGCGAGAAGGCATCGGCGTCCAGCACTTCCGCCCACTTGTAGCTGTAGTATCCTGCCGAATACCCTCCGGCAAAGATGTGCGAGAACTGCACGCTCATGCACGTACCCGGCACCTCGGGCAAGAGTTGCGCCCGCTTCCAAGCCTCCTTTTCGTAGGCCTCCACGTCGCCCTCGAAGGGGGTGGTGCGGGTGTACCAGGCCATGTCGAGCAGGCCGAAGCTCACCTGGCGCAGGCAGGCGTAGGCGGCGTTGAAGTTGGACGAGTCGATAATCTTTTGCACCAGCTCGTCGGGTATGGGCTCGCCCGTCTGGTAGTGGCGGGCAAAGGTGTGCAGGAATTCCTTTTCGGTGGCGAAGTTCTCCATGAACTGCGAGGGCAGCTCCACGAAGTCCCAGTAGACGTTGGTGCCGCTCAGGCTCTCGTAGGTGGTGTTGGCAAACATGCCGTGCAGACTGTGTCCGAATTCATGCAGGAAGGTCTCCACTTCGCTGAAGGTCAGCAGGGCAGGCTTGTCTTGCGTAGGCTTGGTGAAGTTCATCACGATGGATACGTGCGGACGGCTGTTTTCGCCCGTCTCTTCGTCTATCCATTGGCCTTTGTAGCTGGTCATCCAGGCGCCCGAACGCTTGCCTGCCCGCGGGTGGAAGTCGGCGTAGAACACGGCCAGAAACGAGCCATCTTTGTCGTACACGTCGTAGGCCACCACGTCCTTGTGGTAGACGGGAATGTCGGGGTTCTTCTTGAAGGTGATGCCGTAGAGGCGGTTGGCCAGCCCGAACACGCCCTCCTTCACGTGCTCCAACTCAAAGTAGGGGCGCAGCATCTCGTCGTTGAGGTCGAACTTGCGGTGTCTCAGTTCTTGCGAGTAGTAACTCCAGTCCCAGGGCATCAGCGTGAAGTCGGGGCCTTGCTCTTCGCGGGCAATGGCCAGCACTTCGGCATATTCTTTCTGTGCGGTGGGGGTGTAGGCTTCCAGCAGCTGGTTCAGCAGCCGGTACACGTTGGCGGTGTTTTGCGCCATGCGCTCCTCCAGATTGTAGTCGGCAAAGTTGTCGTAGCCCATCAGACGGGCCAGTTCCAGGTGTATGTTGGCAATGCGTTTTACCGTTTCGAAGTTATTGTATTCGTTGTCGTGCGTGCACTTGGTGTTGTAGGCCATGTAGAGCTCGCGGCGCAGGTCGCGGTTGTCGGCATATTGCATGAAGGGGCCGTAGCTGGGTGCCTGTAGGGTGAAGGCCCAGCCTTGTTCCCCCCGTTCGCGGGCAGTTTCGGCGGCAGCCTCTATGGCGCTTTCGGGCAGGCCGGCCAGTTGGGCCTCGTCGGTCAGCAGCAGGCAGTAGTTGTTGGTCTCCTTCAGGTTGTTGTCGCTGTATTTCAGCGAGAGCAGGCTGAGCTCTTTGCACAGCTCGCGATACCGCTCCTTGTCCGCTCCTTGCAGGTTGGCGCCGTTGCGTGCAAAGGCGTTGTAGGTATCCTCCAGCAGCTTGGCCTGTTCGGCATTGAGGTGCTCGTCGGCGCGGTGCTCGTAGACGGCCTTGATGCGGGCAAACAGCGGCTCGTTCAGAAAGATGTTGTTGCTCTGCTCGCTCATCAGGGGCATCAGCTCGTTGGCTGCCTCCTGCAGGTCGTCGTTGGTTTCGGCACTGAGCAGATTGCCGAACACGTTGCTCACGCAGTCGAGCAGCGCGCCCGACTTCTCGAAGGGCACTATCGTGTTGCGGAAGGTAGGCGCCTCCGGGTTTCGGGTGATGGCGTCTATCTCCCGGTTTTGCCGGCTGATGCCTTCGCGTATGGCGGGGGCAAAGTGTTCAAGCTTTATCTTGTCGAACGGCACGGTGCCGTGCGGGGTGTCGAAGGGCTCAAAAAAGGGGTTCTGTTGTGCTTGCATCATACTGCTTATAAAACAAAGTAAAACTATTGTCAGCTTGGCTTTCATCGTCAATCTTCAGCTGGTTTATATTGACGGCAAAATTGCAAAAAAAATAGGCGACTTCTATCGAGGCCGCCCATTCTTTAATATTTTCTAACTGTAAATTAGTCGTTAACCGAAGCCATGTGGGCAATCAGGTCGAGAACCTTGTTAGAGTAGCCGATTTCGTTGTCGTACCAAGATACAACCTTAACGAAAGTATCGGTGAGGTAAACACCTGCGTTAGCGTCGAAGATAGAAGTCAGCGTGCAGCCCAGGAAGTCAGAAGAAACCACTGCATCTTCCGTGTAGCCCAGTACGCCCTTCAGTTCGCCTTCGGCAGCTTCCTTAGCCAGGTTTACAGTCAGGTCTACTACAGATACATCCAAGGTCGGAACACGCATGGAGATACCGGTCAGCTTGCCGTTCAGTTCGGGGATAACCTTGCCTACAGCCTTGGCAGCACCCGTAGAAGACGGGATGATGTTGCCGGAAGCGGCACGGCCACCACGCCAGTCTTTCATAGACGGACCGTCAACAGTCTTCTGCGTAGCAGTAGTAGAGTGAACGGTAGTCATCAAACCGTTGATGATACCGAATTTGTCGTTCAACACCTTAGCGATGGGAGCCAAGCAGTTGGTGGTGCAAGAAGCGTTGGATACGAACTGAGTACTCTTCACATAAGTCTTCTCGTTTACGCCGCATACGAACATCGGGGTGTCGTCCTTCGAAGGAGCAGACATTACTACATATTTAGCACCGGCTTGAATGTGAGCCTGAGCTTTTTCTTTCGTCAGGAACAGACCGGTAGATTCTACTACGTATTCTGCACCAACTTCGTTCCATTTCAGGTCAGCAGGGTTCTTTTCAGCTGTTACGCGGATTTCCTTGCCGTTTACAATCAGCTTGCTGTTTTCAACGTCAGCTTCGATAGTGCCGTCGAACTGGCCGTGCATAGTGTCATACTTCAGCATGTAAGCCAAGTAGTCTACCGGGCAAAGGTCGTTAATACCAACGATTTGGATATCGTTTCTCTTTTGAGCTGCGCGGAATACGAAACGTCCGATGCGTCCGAATCCATT
>CASELH010000029.1 GCA_949288715.1 uncultured Bacteroides sp.
TATAGTTGTGTCTATCGTTTTAGTATCGCGCATCTGAACGCGTCTATTATTTTAGTTTATGAACAAAGAAAGTGTCTAGTGAAATCAGGAAAAGACACATCGTTTTTCTCATCGGGTTCAGTACTGTACCCTGCACGCTGAGTAGTAACATAGTAAGGGCCGTTTTCATTCACATACACCCAATAGGTATGCCCCTCTTTCTTGAACATTAAAGAATTGTCCGATTCATCAATAGTAGGTACATAACCCTCTGTACGCAAGAATTGGCGAATGCCGTTCTGCATGGCTTGCTGCCCGGCGGTAAGGTTCTTTTGCGCGTAGAGCGCAGGGCACGTTGCCAATGATATGGCAAAGAGCAGGAAAAGAAATAACTTTTTCATGACACAATACAAATTTAAGGGATTCATATACATTGGCAAATATATGTTTTCCGTTTTAAAAATGCAAGCATAATGCCTATAAAAAAGCCCGGGGCGCACCCCCATGCGCTCCGGGCCGACAGTCAAAAATCGACCTTAATCAATTTATTAACTTAACACGGGGGCAAAGATAGGCTTTTCTGCTGAAGTACAAGCATGTTTTGCCGGAAAAGTTGGGCGGAAGCCCCGAAAAATGTGGCGTGCGCGCACCCCATCAGCGGTACTGCTGCGCGCGCAGCTCGCCGCGCAGCACGCCCAGGGCGTTCAGGGCCAGGGCCTGCAGCTCGTCTTCGCCGGGGTAGACGTGGACGGGCGCCAGGAACTGCACCCGCTCCTTCAGCCGCTCCACCACGTAGGCGGAGTGGGCTATGCCGCCCGTCACCAGCGTGGCGTCCACCTCGCCCCGCAGGGCCACGGCCGCGCCGCCCACGCTCTTGGCCACCTGGTAAATCATGGCGTCCAGCACCAGGCGGGCATGCTCGTCGCCCTCCTCCGTGATGCGGCGCACCACCTCCTGCACGTCCGTCGTGCCCAGGTGGGCGGCCAGCCCCGCGTGCCCCGAGATGCGTCGCTTCAGCTCCGCCTGGGTGAAGCGGCGCGAGTAGCACAAGTCCACCAGCGCCCCGGCAGGCAGCGTGCCCGCCCGCTCGGGGGAGAAGGGGCCCTCGCCGTCCAGCGCGTTGTTCACATCCACGCAGCGCCCCCGCCGGTGTGCCCCGATGGAGATGCCCCCGCCCAGGTGGATGATGATGAGGTTGAGGTCTTCGTACGCCACCGTCCGCCCCTCCCTGGCGGAGAGCTCGCGGGCGAAGCGGCGGGCAATGGCGCGCTGGTTCAGCGCGTGCCAGATGGTGATGCGCGGCAGCAGGGGCGAGCCGGTCAGCCGGGCCACGTCGTCCAGCTCGTCCACCACGCCCGGGTCGGCCATGAAGGCCCGGCAGCCCGGCATCGCCAGGGCCAGTTCGTGCGCAATGAGGCAGCCCAGGTTGCAGGCATGTTGGTGCAGGGCGTGCATCAGGTCGTCCAGCATGGCGTCGTTCACCTCATACACCCCGCCGGCGATGGGTTTCAGCAGTCCGCCCCTTCCTATCACCGCGTCGAAGCGCAGGGGCACTCCCTCCTCCTGCAGCGTGGCCGCCACCAGGCCTTTGCGGAACTCAAACTGGTCGATGACGCGGGGAAAGCGGGCCAGCTCGTCCACCCGGTGGCGGATGGTGCGCACCAGCACGGGCCGCTCGTCTTCATACACGGCAATCTTGGTGGAGGTAGAGCCGGGGTTTATGGCTAATATCTTCATAAGTGGTTAGTGTTTAGTGATTAGTGATTAATGGGTAGTGGTTGAGGGACAGCGGAGCGGGATTAATCACTAATCACTAACCCGCTCACCCTTAACCAAGCAGGCCATGGCCATGCTGTAGTACTTCGAGAGGCCGCTGTCGCTGCGCGAGGGCAGCACCACGGGGCAAGTGGGGCCCTGCAGCAGTCCAGCCATCTCTGCCCCGGCAAAGAGGGTCATGGCCTTATAGAAGGCATTGCCACTCTCAATGTTGGGGAAGATAAGCACATCCGCCTCCCCGTCGATAGGCGAGGCAATGCCCTTGATGTCGCCGCTGGTCTTCTCGCAGGCCGTCTTCACGTCCAGCGGTCCGTCGATGATGACGTCGCCAAACTCGCCCGCCTCGGCCAGCTCCACGATGTTCACATAGTCCAATGAGTGGGGAAACTTGGCGCTGACCTTCTCCGTGCAGTGTATCAGCGCAATGCGCGGCCTCTGTATGCCGAAGCGGCGGCACGTGTGGATGGCGTACCAAATCATCTCGATGCGCTGCTGCAGCGTGGGCCGGGGAATGACTGCCGCGTCGGTGAAGAACAGCAGCTTGTGGTAGGCCGGAATCTGCATCACCGCCAGGTGGGTGAGCACCTTGCCGCGGGGCAGCAGTCCGTGCTCCTTGTCCAGGATGGCGTGCAGCAGGTTGTCGGTGTTGATGATGCCCTTCATCAGGATGTCCGCCTCGCCCCGGCGCACCAGCCCGACGGCCAGGCGTGCGGCCTCGTCGGGGTCGTCCACAGGCACGGTGTGCACCAGGCCGGGGTAGTGTTGCAGCGTGGGATATTGCTTTAGCACCCCCGGGTCGCCTATCATGAGGAACTCGGCAATGCCCTCCTTCAGGGCACGGGCAATGGCGTACTCTGTATTCGGGTCTTTGGCACAGACCACGGCGATGCGCCTGCGCTTTTGCAGCGCCTGCAGGTGTGCGGTAAGCTCGTCAAAGTTTCGTATGGGTTGCATAGTATTCGCTGGTTTTTGCCCAAAGGTATGTCATTCTGTCGACATTTCCAACGGTTCCCGGCGAAAACTGCGCGTTGCCGCTTACCATTTGCACTATACGCCCTGCTTCAGCCGCTCCACGTAGGCGTCTATGCGGTGCAGCTCCGCCGGGATGTCGATGCCCTGCGGGCAGTGGGGGCTGCACTGGTTGCACCCTATGCAGTGGCTGGCCTGGCGCAGCCGGGGCACACTGCGGTCGTAGCCCACCAGGTAGGCGCGGCGGGCACGGCGATAGTGCTCGTCCTGCGTGCTTTCGGCAATGTTGCCCTCATTGAGGCACTTGTTGTAGTGCAGCAGTATGGCGGGGATGTCTATGCCATAGGGGCAGGGCATGCAATACTTGCAGTCGTTGCACGGAATGGTGTCGCGCTGCATCATGAGGTCGGCGGCGCGTTGCAGGAAGTCCAGGTCGTCCTCCGTCAACGGCTTCAGGGGGCTGTACGTGCGCAGGTTGTCTTGCAGGTGCTCCATGCGCGTCATGCCGCTCAGCACCGTCAGCACGCCCGGGAAGTTGCCCGCAAAGCGGAAGGCCCACGAGGCCACGCTCGCCTCCGGCTCGCGCTGCTTCAGCATGGCCACCACGTCGTTGGCTACGTTGGACAGCCGTCCGCCCAGCAGCGGCTCCATGATGACGGCAGGAATGCCTCGCTTGGCCAGTTCGCCATACAGATACTCGGCATCGGTGTTGCGCGGGTTTATCTGCTTGGCATACTTCCAGTCCAGGTAGTTCAGCTGAATCTGCACGAAGTCCCATTTGTACTTGTCGTGCTCGGCCAGCAGGCGGTCGAACACCCGGATGTCCCCGTGGTACGAGAAGCCCAGGTTGCGGATGCGTCCTGCCGCGCGCTCCTCCAGCAGGAAGTCCAGCACACCGTTCTTGATGTAGCGGCTCTCAAACTCCTCCATGCCGTGGGTGCCCATGCCTATGCCGTGCAACAGATAATAGTCTATGTAGTCCACCTGCAAGGCCCTCATGGAGTTGCGATACATGCCGATGGATGCCTCCCTGCTCCAAGTGGAGGGGGCGAAGTTGGACAGCTTGGTGGCCACGAAGTACTTTTCCCTGGAGTGCCGGCTCAAGGCCATGCCCGTGGCGCGCTCCGACCCGCCCCGGCAATAGGCAGGCGACGTGTCGAAGTAGTTCACCCCGTGCTCCAGGGCATAGTCCACCATGCGGTTCACCATCTCCTGGTCGATGGCTTCGTTGCCCTCGCGTGCCGAGCGGCCTCCCACCGAGGGCAGGCGCATCATGCCAAAGCCCAGCAGCGACACCTTGTCGCCTGTCTTGGGATTGGTGCGATAGGTCATTTGCCCTGCGGGAATCTCGCCTGCGGACGTCTGTCCTTCCCGACCATTAGTGCCACAGGCCGCCAGGCCGGCACCTGCCATGCCCGCTGCGCCCATCAGCTTGAAGAAGTCGCGGCGGGATATCTTGTCTCTGTTCTTTCCGTTTTCCATATCCTTGCGTGTTATAGTTCTCTGTGCACTTCGTTTCCTTCCACATATATTGCGCTGAACGGGCGTGCCGGGCAAAGGTTTTCGCAGGCCCCGCACCCTATGCACCGCTCCACATTGACGGCGGGAATCTTGGGCGAGTCCGCGTTGCCCGCCTCGGAGGGCACCATCTGTATGGCTCCCGACGGGCAATGGCGGGCACAGTTACCACACTCCACGCCGTCAGTCAGCGGCACGCAGTTCTTCTTAACCCACACGGCACGGCCTATCTGCGTGGCCGATTTCTCCGCCAAGTCCGTCAGATGAATGGCATCGGTTGGGCAGACTTCGGCACAACGCCCGCACTCGGGGCGGCAATACCCGCGCTCGTAGCTCATCTCGGGCTGCATCAGCCTCAATGGGTCGGTGGAGGGGCGAAGCACCCCGTTGGGGCACACCGACACGCACAATTGGCAGGCGGTGCAGTGCTGTGCAAAGTGCCTCAGGCTCCTTGCGCCGGGTGGCACAATCGGAGTCTTGCGCTCAGGGATTTTCTTATCCTCAATCACCGCCAGGCCACCGTCTACCTTCTTCTCCTGCGCCTTCAAGGCCACCGTAGTGGCCACCAAAGCCGTGGCGGTAAGGAATGAACGGCGGGCAGCCCTCTCAACTTCCCCTGTGGGAGAGCTTTGGCTATCCGACTTTACGTTCTCCCTCTCCTTGCGGGGGAGAGCCTGAGAGGGGCTATGCTTGTAACTGATAGCTCCCTTATGGCACTTCCCTATGCAATCCATGCAGGCCACGCAGCGGCTGTAGTCTATCCGGTGGTTGGCAATGTCGATGCAAGCCGCCTTGCAATTCCTGGCGCAGAGCTTGCAGTTCACGCACTTGTCCGTGTCGATTACCGGCTTCAACCACGCCCAACGGGCCAGGAAGCCCAGCACCGTGCCTACCGGGCAGATGGTGTTGCAATACGTCCGCCCGTTGCGCCACGCCAATATGCCGATGACAACAAAGGTGAGCAAGGCTATTAGGAACGTCGGTAGGCTCTTCAGCCACACGTCCGTCCCGTAGAAGGCATAGCTGTCGGCACGCTCGGCCAGATAGGCCAGCAGGTTGTTGCCCCAGCCGTAAACGGGGGCCAGCAGGTTACTTGCAATCCGCCCGTAGGAACTGTAAGGTGCCAGCAGGGCAGCCAGCGAGCCCAACCCCGCCACCAGGGCCACAATGAATACCACTAATACACCATAGCGCAGCCACGACAAAGCGGGCGAGTAGCTGTAGCGGTTCTTCCGCTGCTTCTTGCCCAACCAGGCAACGGCATCCTGCATCACGCCCAGCGGACAAATCACCGAGCAATACACCCGCCCGCAGACAAGCGTCAGCAATATTAAGAACACCACCACGCCCGCATTCGCGGCCAGTAGCGCGGGCAAGAACTGTATCTTCGCCATCCATCCCAACCAGGCATGCACCGTCCCCGTAAAGTCGAGGAACAGCAACGTGATGCCCACAAAGAACAGGACGGCCAACGTCAATCTGATTTTACGTAACATAACTTCCAACTCTTTTTTACCGCTTGCAAAGATAAGGCGCAGAAGCCTGACACACCTTACCAAAATTACGGGAAGTGATGCACGGATTACTGTTTCCGCCCCGCCCACCGGCCTGCAAACCGCAATTCTGGCATTTTCTTCTGCCCTATGTGTAAAAGGAGTGCAGACCGGCATGCTTACCTTTGCCTCCACAAATCACAAAACCATTTACCTATGATGGAAACCAACCACAAACTCAACCGCCGCGAGGCCCTGAAGCGTATGGGCCTACTCGTGGCAGGCAGCGTGGCCGCCGCATCGGGAACATTTACACTATCGTCCTGCTCGGCTCCTAAGTCCCGCCGCATCATCTTCTATTTTACCGGAACCGGCAATTGCCTCTACGTGGCGCGCCAGCTGGCCAACGCAGAGACCACCCTGCTCAGCATCCCCCAGCTGGTGAAGCAAGGCAAATATGACTTCGAGGCCGACGAGATAGGCATTGTCTACCCCATCTACGGCCACATGCCGCCCTACATGGTGAAAGAGTTCATTCGGAAAGCCCGGCTGAAGGCCGGTTACAAATTTGCCGTCCTCACCTTCGGCGCCCGCAAGTGCAACGCCGTGGAGCTGTGGGACGAAGCCGCCCGCAAGGCCGGACACACCTTTGACTACATCACCACCATGATTATGGTGGACAACTGGCTGCCCAACTTCGACATGAACGAGCAGATGAAGCTGGACAAGCACATCCCCGAAAGCCTGCAGCGCATCAATGCCGACCTCGCCGCCCGCCGCCGCTGGCACGAGCCCGTCACTGAGGAAGAGCGCCGGATGCACGCCGGCTTCATGGCCTACACCGGCCTCGACCCCGAAAAGGGCTTTGTGATGAAAAGCGAGAAATACTTCCGGGTGACCGACCGTTGCGTGGATTGCGGCATCTGCACCTACGTGTGCCCACGGGGCAACTACGCGCTCACCTCGCGCGGGGTGAAGGCCGAGGGCGACTGCGAATTCTGTTTTGCCTGCATACACAACTGCCCGCAGAAGGCCATACAGTTTGCCCACCTGCCCGACGACCCCCTGCTGGCACGCGGCGAAGTGAACCCCGACGCCCGCTATCGTAACGAGCACATCTCGCTCTACGACCTGAAGGCGGCCAACAACCAGCTGCTGTAGCCCCTACGCCCCGCTGTTCTTGCGAAACATGGAAGGCGGCATGCCCAAGTGCTGCTGCACATAACGGCTGAAATGGGCGGGCGAGGAGAAACCGAAACTGTCGGCAATGTCGGTCAGCGTCAGCGACTTGTCGCGCAACTGCCGCGCAATGTCGAGCGCCGTGTAGCGGTTTATCCAGAAGTTGGCCGCATAGCCACTTACGTTGCGTGACACTTCCGACAAGTATTTCGGGCTGACGCACAGCCGGTCGGCATAGTAGCCCACCTCGCGGTGGCGGCGAAACTCCCCATCCTCCAGCATGCCCAGGAAGCGGCTCATGATGGACGCACTCTGCAAGGGGAGGTCGCCTTCGTCGTACAGGTGGGAGTGGAAATCGAAAAAGTCCAGTATCATCATCTGCACGGCGCAGAGTAGCATGTCGCGGTAAAAGTGGTGCCCCTCGTCGGCCACACACCCGGCCACCAGGTCGAAGTTGCGTCGGCAGCGCGCCTGCTGCCCGGCATCGAGCCGCATCACGGGGTTCAGAAACAAGGCAAGCTGCCCCTTCATGCCGTAGTTGCTCTGCGGGGTGCTCAGCTCTATGAAGCCCGCCGTGACATACACCACCCGCACCCGGAAGTCCGCCGACGGGCAGATACTCTCTACCAGCTTGCCTTTGCGCACAATCATCAGGTCACCTGCCTGCAGACTGAACTCCTTGCCGTTGAACACGAAGCGGCAGCTGCCCTCCGTGCAAAGGGCATGCGCCAGGTAGTCGGCATACCTGTCCGTTCCCAGCCCCTCAAGCGTGTCGGCTATAATCACGTCGCGAGTCTTTTCCATCGTCATATCTTGTTTCATTCTCCTGCCCAATGTCCTGCACAAATATACCCATCCCGTTCCATTCCAGCAAATGCTCCTCTCGATAATTTACATTTCCTTACACTTCAAATTAAAATAGTTTACACTATATGGGTGTAAAATACTGTTAAACCGTAGAAACTAAGACTTTAAACAACTCTGTATATCAATTACATACCTTCCCGATTTGTCCTTCCCTTTTACCAACTACGTACCTGCTTCGTACCCCATTCGTACCTTGTTCGGTCCTCCTTCGCTCCGGCTTCGGCGCTATGGACCGAAGCGGGAACGGCTGAAATGCGTACAAAGTAAGTCGCAATACTTTACAGGTTGGCATCCCGGCAGAAGCTTTTGCCGGCAAAAAAATGCGGGAGCACGTCCGAAAGACGTGCCCCCGCTTATCAGGTTATAAAAAGTTTTCTCCGGAGATTATTCTGCACCGTATGCGCCGAAACGTGCTTCTACCGCAGGCGAAGTGTAGGTCTGCCCGTTCACGGTAAGGCCGGCGGCAAAGTGCGGGGTTGCCAGGTCGGCAGTAGCTGCGCCTTCGAGCACGGGCGAGCCGGCTTGTACATGGAAGTCCCAGCTGTCGTCGTAGATGTAGTTCATCAGCGACACGCCGCTCAGGTCGTAGCTTGCAAACATCGGGTCTTTTCCATCGTCCTCGGTGGCTACGACGCTGTGGGTATCGACGGCGGGATTGTAGTCTTCGTCGGCAAAGTTGTAGCCTTCCCAGGCATAGGCCACGCCCGATTCTTCTTCCCACACCACTTCGCACTGCTGGCTGCCGGAGGCGTAGTAGTTGTAGTCGATGACGGAGCTGTCGTCATAGCCCTCATCGGGATTGTTGGGGATGGTGTAGCTGGGCGTTTTTGCGCGGAACTTGCAGTTCACCATCAGGTTGTTGAACACGTTCACCTTGGCGTTTTTCTCCACGTAGATGCATCCGCCTTTTTCGCCATCGCGACGCCAGCCTGCGTTGACAATGGTGTTGTTGTAGGCATTGATGAGGGCTTGCCCACGGTTGCCTCCCTGGCCCGAGCTGGATAGCTTGAGGCCGTTGGTGTTGGGGCTGTACATCACGTTGCCTGCCACGTCGACCACGCAGCCTGCCTTTACGTTCACGGCTTCGGCGCCGTCGTAACCGTTGCCGGCAAAGAGGTTGTGGGCTATGATGGCCTGGCCGCCCATCAGGTAGATGCCGTCGCTCCAGCCGTAGCGCAGGATGGAGTTGGTGATGACATACTTGCCGTTGATGTTGTTGGTGGTGATTTGCGGATAGGCATCGTCGCCGGCGGTGTAGGCGCCTACCTGGGCGGCGGGCGAGTCTTCAACCACCTGGCCGCCGGTGTACTCTATGATGGTGTGGTCGATGAGCATTTCGGCGCACGTTTCGTTGGCCATGATGCCGCCCCACATGCCTTTGAGGGCATTGGCCTCGGTGCGCTCGCTTTCGGGGATGGTGAAGCGCACGGGAGCGCTCTCTGTGCCTTCGCAATACAGGTTGCCGTTGACGGTGAACTCAATGGGCGTGCCGTTGGCGCCTACGCCGGCGGTGTTGACAATGATTTGCACACCCGGTTCAATGACGAGGCTTTTGCCTTCGGGCACGGTGTAGTGGGTGTCGAGGTTGATGGTGGAGCCGGCAGGCCAGGTCAGGGTGTTGGTGCCTTCCCATTGGGCGGGGTCGGTAAGGTCGCTGACGGTGCCTCCGCCCTGTTCATCGTCCGGGTTGGGAGTAGGATTGGGGGTTACATCATCGTCGTCGCTGCAGGCGGCGGCAAAAGACAGGGATACCAATGCGGTTCCCATGAGCAAAAACTTTTTAAAATCCATAATCGTATTGAAATTAGTTAATGGTTCCGTTGTTTACAAGGTGTAGCGCAAGCCTACCATGAAGCTTTGCCCGTGCCACTCTTTGCGCTCTATCACGTTGCCGTCGGTGCGTTTAGAGTCCACGGCGTCGGTTTGCGGGCCTTTCTGTATGAAGCGCAGCAGGGGCGTGTCCAGCAGGTTGGAGGCCTTGGCAAAGAGGCTTACGCCCTTCTTGAAGGTTTTTTCCACCGAGGCATCCAGCTGGAAGTAGCCTTTCTCCCAGATGTCGTCATTGGCCCATTGCGAAATGTCGCTCAGGCGCTTGCCCGTGTAGCTGCCGGCTATTTGCCCCTCCCAGCCGTACTTCGTGCTCTTGAACAGCAGCGAGAGGTTGGCCACATGGGCCGCCTGGCCGAACAGGGGGCGCGACTGCGTGGTCTGCTCCACTTGGGAGTCTTTCATGTATTGCTTCGAGGTGGTGATTTTGGAGTGGGTGTAGGTGTAGTTGGCCTTGATGCCAAACCAGTTGAAGTACTTCAGCACATCGACCTCCAGCCCCAAGTTGTGGGCGTTGCCAAAGTTCATGGGCATGTACGTCAGCGTTTGCCCGCGCTGCACCAGGCCATACTCTATGGGGTCTTGCAGGTTTTTGTAGAACAAGCCTATCATGAACTGCTCGGACGACTTGGGGAAGAACTCGTAGCGCAGGTCGATGTTGTCGGCCACGGTGTGCTTCAGCTCCGGGTTACCTTCCTCCGGATAGTCTTCGTTGGTGATGTGGTAGGGCACAATCTCAAAGAAGCTGGGGCGGTTGATGGCACGTGCGTAGGACAGGCGCACATTGGCGTTGCGGTGCACGTTGTACTTGGCATGGAAGCTGGGCAGTACGTCGGTATAGCGCTGATTGCCTTCCGGATTGACGCTGCTGCTGGGGAATTTCAGCGTGTAGCCTTGGTCGGTGTGCTCCACACGCACACCGGCCGTAAGTTCCCACTTGGCTTGGGTAAACTTCACCATGCCGTAGCCCGCGCCCACCTTTTCGGTGGCATCGTAGTTCAGCGGATTGCTCAGGCCGCGGCTTTGCACGTCGAGTTTCAGCTGGTCGTAGTTGGTCCAGTCGCGGCCCTGCACTTGCGGGGTGGGCACGGCTGAAAGGAACCAGTAGTTGTTGTAAAAGCTGTCGCGCTTCTTGTCGCGGTACATGCCTCCTGCCGAAAATACCCACGTCGCCCCGTTGTCCAGTTTCAGCGTGTAGTCCAGGTCGGCATAGCCTGCCAGGTCTCGGTCGGAGTTGTGTTCCCAGCGGCGTTCCACTGAGTTGGTGTTGGCCAGGTGGTTGCCGTTCAGGTAGATTTCGGCGTTGTCGGGCGTTTCGTTGTATGCCTTGGACACTACGGCCGACCAGTTGAGCCGCAGGGCGTTGTCGGGCAGGAAGCCGTGCTCGCCTTTCAGTGTAGAGTTAATGATGTATTGGCGATTCCACTTCATGCGCACGGCTCCTTCGGCGTCATCGTGCTTGTCGCGTACTTCTGCCTCGCGCATGTCCATGTAGCCGTTATACCATGTCAGCTTGTGGCTTTGGTTGATGTGGTAGTCCAGCTTGGCGTGCGCACCGATGCGTGTCTGTTGGGAAGAGTAGTTGCGGTATTCCGTGCCGTCGTGGGTGGTGCCGGGCTGGTAGAACAGCTGGCTCTCCTTGCCGCGGTAGGTATTGAGGAAGCTGCCTGCCAGCATCACGCCCAGCTTGTCGCCGAAAAAGCGGTCGCCGTAGGACAGGCCTGCCGTGAGGTCGGGCAGCGGCTTTTTCCACTTCATGCGCAGGTTGTCCATGGTGAAGTCATCCATCGTGACCCGGGTGTCTTCGGGAAAGCCCTTGGCCTCGTAGGGCGACTTTTTGACGATGTCTTTATGGTTGAACGACTGGAAGTCGCGCCCGAAATACATGGCGTTGTAGCCCGTAGAGACATTGAAAGTGAACTGCCGTTCGTTGGGGGCATCTTTCATAATCAGGTTGACCGCTCCGCCAATGCCGTCGCCCTCCATGTCGGCGGTGAGGGACTTGGTCACTTCCAAGCGGTCCAACATCTCCGAAGGGAAGATATCCAGCGGCACAAAGCGGTTTTTATTGTCCGGGCTGGGGATTTTCACGCCGTTTATCAGCGTGTAGTTGTATCGCTTGTCCATGCCGCGCAGAATGGCATACTGGCCTTCGCCGCTGCTGTTGCGTTCGATGGTGACGCCGGACATGCGCTGGATGACATTGGCCACCGTAATGTCGGGCGACAGTTCCATGGCCTTGGCGCTCATTACGTTCACCACGTTCATGGCCGTCTTCTCTATGCCGCGCGCGCCGGCTTCCGTGCGGCCGGGGTTGGTGGCCACCACCGTCACGCCTTCCAGCAGGATGTTGTCCGTCTCCAGCGGGATGATAATTTCGTCTTTTTGCGAAGAGACTTCCACTTCATAGTCTTTGTAGCCCACGTAGGAGCAAACCAGGATAAACTTGTCTTTCTCGACGGCCAGGTTGAAGGTGCCGTCCAATCCGCTCACCGCCCCTTTGGAAGGCTCGCCTTTCACCACAATATAGGCGCCTATGATGTCTTCGCCGGTAATGGCGTCTTTAATTTTTCCTTTAATTTCCCTTGCACTTGCGCTTACCGCGACAAGTAACATTAGGCACAGACTCACACTCTTTCTGATTTTCAACATAGCTTATTTATATCTTTGCTAAAATTTGCCGCGAAAGTATAGGGCGTGTGTTACATCAGCATTTCATCTTTGCTACAAAGTGGTGTAGCGTTGGCAGCCGCCTGCCCGTCTGCTGTTGTAGTTATTTGTAGGGAGAGACGTAAGCCTGACGCCGATGGGGCGATATTTCATATTAGTTACAGTATTGCCGGAACAGGGGAGATGGCTTTACTTGTCTATCTTGCTAAAAAAAGTTTCCACACGGTGGCATTACGCCCCGAAATGTGTATTTTTGCCGGAAATCAACAGAAAGCTTATGAACAGCCTCACATTTCCACCCTATGTGGGCGAGGGCGACCGCGTGGTCATCGTCTCCCCGTCCAGCAAGATAGACAAGGCCTTCCTCAAGGGAGCCGCCAAGCGGCTGCGCTCGTGGGGGCTGGAGGTGGTGGTGGCACGCCATGCGGCATCATCGTGCGGCACGTATGCGGGCACCATGGCCCAGCGGGTGGAAGACCTCCAGGCGGCGATGGACGACGAAGGGGCAAAGGTCATTCTGTGCAGCCGCGGAGGCTACGGGGCGGTGCACCTGGTGGACAAGCTGGACTTCACCTACTTCCGCCAGCACCCCAAGTGGCTGGTGGGCTTCAGCGACATCACCGCGCTGCACAACCTGATGCAGCACGAGGGCTTTGCCTCGCTGCATGCCCCCATGGCGCGCCACCTCACCGTGGAGCCGGCCGACGACCCCTGCACGCTGGCCTTGCGCGACATTCTCTTCGGCCGGGGGGCGGGCGCGATGGAAGGCTTCGGCTACACCTGCCCCGCGCATAAGCTGAATCACCGGGGTACGGCCACGGGCACGCTGCGCGGCGGAAACCTCTCCGTGTTCTACGGGCTGCGCGGCACGCCGCTCGACATTCCTCCCGAGGACACCATACTCTACGTGGAAGACGTGGGCGAACGCCCTCACGCCGTGGAGCGCATGCTGTACAACCTGCGGCTGGGCGGCGTGCTGGGCAGGCTGAAAGGGCTCATCATCGGGCAGTTCACCGAGTACGTGGAAAACAAGTCGTTGGGCAAGGACCTGTATGGCGCGCTGGCCGATGTGCTGAAGGAGTATGACATGCCCGTATGCTTCAACTTCCCCGTGGGGCACGTCACGATGAACGTCCCACTCGTCAACGGTGCCGAGGTGACATTGGAGGTGGGCAGGAGGGAGGCACGGCTAAGCTTTTCACTCTGTAATAGAAATACGCAAACATATCCATACAAAGACAACCAAAAGACATGAAACGAAAACATACCCTTATCGTCCCCCTGCTGGCCTTGCTCATAGCAGGAATGACAGCTTGCGGGAACAGCAAGAACAACCAGGCAGCGGGTGATACTACGCCCGCCGGGGAGGCTTCCAACGTCAGCGTGCCAGCCTTTAATGCCGACAGTGCTTACCAGTACGTCAAGGCGCAGTGCGACTTCGGGCCGCGCGTGCCCAACACGCAGGCACACCGCCTGTGCGGCAAATACCTCTTCCAGAAGCTGCGCCAGTTTGGCGCCCAGGTGTACGACCAGCATGCCGACCTCATTGCCTACGACAACACCATACTGAAGGCACGCAACATCATTGCCTCGTTCAATCCCGACAACCGCCGCCGCGTGCTGCTCTGTGCCCATTGGGACAGCCGCCCCTATGCCGACGAGGAGCAAGACGAGGCCCTGCAGCAGAAACCCATCCTGGGCGCCAACGACGGCGCCAGCGGCGTGGGCGTCTTGCTGGAGGTAGCGCGGCAATTGCAGCAACAAGCCCCGACGATAGGCATCGACATCGTGCTGTTCGACGCCGAAGACTACGGCATCCCCACCTTCTACCAAGGCAGCTACAAGCCGGACACCTGGTGCCTGGGCTCGCAGTACTGGGGGCGCATGCCGCACGTAGCCGGATACAATGCCCGCTTCGGCATCTTGCTCGACATGGTGGGCGGCCGGGGAGCCACGTTCTACTACGAAGGCTTTTCGCAGCGCACGGCCGGCAAGTATGTCAAGAAGATTTGGGATGCCGCCCACCGCATAGGCTTTGGCAGCTACTTTCCCCAGCGCAACGGCTCGGAAGTGACGGACGACCATGTGTATGTGTATCAGCTGTGCAAAATACCCTGCGTGGACATCATAAACTATGACCCCAATGCCTCGAGCGGCTTCGGCGACTTCTGGCACACGCACCAGGACAACATGGACATCATAGACCGCGCCACCCTGCAGGCTGTGGGGCAGACGGTGCTTGAGGTGATATACAACGAACAATAATGGTACATGAAGAATGAAGAATCGCCGCGAAGGGCGGCAAAATGAAGAATTGCATAGGTGCAGATACGAAATTCTTCATTCTTCATTATTAATTCTTCATTAAATATTATGAGCATCAACGAACTACAAGACGAAGTAATCGCCGAATTCAGCGACCTGGACGACTGGATGGACCGCTACCAGTTGCTGATAGACCTGGGCAACGAGCAGCCCCCCTTGGACGAAAAGTATAAGACCGACCAGAACCTCATCGAAGGTTGCCAAAGCCGTGTGTGGCTGCAGGCCGATGAGGTGGACGGCAAAGTGGTATTTCAAGCCGAAAGCGACGCGCTGATAGTGAAGGGCATCATCGCCCTGCTTGTTAAGGTATTGTCCGGCCACACGCCCGACGAAATCCTTAACGCCGACCTCTACTTCATCGACCGCATCGGGTTGAAGGAACACCTCTCGCCCACCCGCAGCAACGGCCTGCTGGCCATGGTGAAGCAAATACGAATGTATGCGCTGGCATTCAAAACGAAGGAACAACAGTAATGCCCCAAATGCACGCAGCCTGCATGAGTGGAATGCCACCCGTGCAGGCTGCGTGCCATTTACAACGACTGCCATATAGGCATCTACATATCCAAGAACTTCTTTCCTTTGGAGGTATGCGCAAAGATAAATAACCCGATGGGTATTGCCATCAAAAAGCATAATACAAATATTGTATCCATATCAATCTCCTTTCTTTTCTTTTTTGGCCACGTCCATCAGCCACTTCCCTATTTCCTCTCTTACCTTCATGGTGCAAAGATAGCGATAGTTTGCTGTAAATCAAGCGGAGGGAGGAGGTTTTTACTCCTCCTTGTACTCCAGTATGTCGCCCGGCTGGCAGTCCAGCTCCTTGCAGATGGCCTCCAGCGTGGAGAAGCGCACGGCCTTGGCCTTGCCCGTCTTCAGGATGGAGAGATTGGCAGGGGTGAGGTCTATCCGCTCGGCCAGCTCGCTGAGGGATATCTTGCGGCGCGCCATCATGATGTCCAAATTCACAATAATCGGCATAAACTACTCTCCTCCTTCCGTTAAATGGTTAAGTCTTGTTCTTCCTTCAGCTTGACGCCGATGGCGAATATTTCGGTGAAGAGGGCCAGCAGCAGGTAGGGCAGCCAGGTGTATTTCAGCCCGCCATACACCACTTCGTAGCCGGGGATGTCCACGCGGGTGATTATGTTGAGGTAGGCGGCGTAGCTCATAAGCTCGAACAGCACGCCCAGCAGCAGGGTGCTGTAGACGAAGATGCGCATGCGCCACACGTTCTTCCGCGTGAAGACGCTGCCCCGCAGCACGGCTATCACCAGCCGGATGAGGCAATAGATGCCATAGAGCACAAACAGTGCCAGAGGGAAGGCTACGATGTTGAGTACTACCTGCGGCACGGATTTCTGTATGCGTCCGTATCCCTCGATGCGCGTGGCCCAGTAGGGCGCCTTCACGCCGTTGGTCACGCCCTGCAGCGAGTCGGGCACCAGGGTGTCGGTGGGGCGCACGGCCAGGTCGAAGTGCGTGTTGTATTCCGTGCTGTCTCCCGCAGCGTGCATACCGTCTGTGAAGCCGCTGAACATACTCACCAAGTCCTGCACCACGAAGGCCACGATGACCAGCAGTGCCAATAGCTTAATCTTTCTCATATCTCTGTCTTTTTCTTTCTTGTTCTATTCCATGTTTTTCTTTCGGGGCGGATGCAATAGCGTACCGGCTATTGGGTACAATAGTGTATCGTCTATTGGGTACAATAGTGTGCCGACTATTGGGTACGATAGTGTACCGTTTATAGGGTAGGCTACACCGTCAGTTCCTGCTCCTCCTTCATGCGGATGCCTATGTTGAACAGGCTGGCGATGAACAGCAACAGTAGGCCCAGGATGAGGTACGTCATGTCGCCCGATTGCTGGGGGGCATCCTCGTACACCAAGGTCATGATGGCGTTCTGCGCAATGCCGCCGAAGGTGGCCGCACAGCCTATGAGGGTGATGTACTGCGCGTTGAGCCGGGTGAACACGCGGCGGTGCTTCACCTCGCGCATGATGAGGAAGGCCAGCCAGGCACACACGGCACATATGGCCAGGTTGATGGCGCGCAGGACCAGCACCCAGCCGTCGGTCAGCGTGCCGTCCGTCCAGTCCATCACGGCCAGCAGCAGGCGCAGGGCTTCGGCCAGTGTGCCCGCCCCGCAGGTCACGGCTAGGCATGTCATGACAAACTCGCGTTCTTGCTTCTCGTCTTTCTCAGTTGTTAGATTCAGTTTCATCGTTCAGTCCTCCCATGTTATATTGTCAGGTCTTGTTCTTCCTTTATGCGGATGCCCGCCTTGAACACGCTGCCTATCAGCAGAATGAAACCGCCCAGCAGCAGGAATGCGTCGCGCATGAAGGCTATGGTTTCTTCTACGGGCGACACATGCTTCCAAATGCCCAGGAAGACGCCATACACCATCACCGCCAGTCCGAGGTACTGCACCAGGCGGACGTTCTCGTGGACAAAGACGCTCTTGTGCTTCAGGTTGTAAAGCATCTTGATGATGAGGCCGGCGCAGAACATCATGAGCAGCATGGCCACGCTCTGCGGCACCATGTGCCAGATGAAAGTGTCCGTATCGTCCTTGCCCAACTCATAAGCCAGCATGATGTTGCGGAACACGCTGCCCATGAATACATAGGCGCAGAATCCACTCAACAGGATTATCAGGTTCTTCTCTCTTTTCTGTGCTATCTTATTCTTTAATGACATAATACAATTCCTCCTATTTTGTTTCTTGTTTCTTTTCCTCGGTCAGCTCGCCCCACCATGTGGTGTGGCGCTTCATCCACCGGTAGGTCATGTATTGCCAGAAGTATAGCCACACCATTGCGCCATAGATGCGCACCCACTTCCACTCCGGCCCACGCAAGTCCAGCAGGCCGAGGGTGACGATAAAGAATATGGCGGTGGAAAGCATCAGCACCAGCATCAGGCCAAGGATGAAGCATGCGGCAGCGGTCCATTTGTCTTTGGTATGCAGAATGTTGCTCATAGTTATGATGATACTTATATGGTTAAATCCTGTTCTTCCTTCATGCGCAGCCCTATGGCGAATACCTCCGCCACGATGAGCGAGCACAGCCCCAGCAGCAGTACGGAGAGGGGCACGGTGCCCGACAGGGTGAGCTCATAGCCCGGCAGGGTGAACACTTGCTCCACGCTGTGCACCGTGAGGTACTCCATCAACCACGTTGCCGCGCAGCTCACCAGCATCAGCACGCCCATGCGGCGCAAGCGGCGCACGTTGTGCCAGGTGAAGATGTCCGAGCGGTTGACCGCCACCACCCACTTGATGAACAGCACGATGGCCCAGATGCTTACCGCCAGCTTCAGCAATCCCAGCAGGGTGTTGGCTATCTGCATGACTGTGCTTTCGGTGCGGGGCACGCTCACCATCAGCTCGGCGTACATGGCGGGCACGTACTGGCGGGTCTTGGCGTTGTACACCGAGTCGGCCAGCCAGTGCTCCATGTCGAAGGTCTGGGGCGACAGGTGCACGTGCTCCATGTATTGCAGCTGGTCTATTGTCTCCATCTCCGGAGTCTTGGCGGCCTGCGGATTCTCCTTCTGCTGCTTGGCGTATTCCCATCCGGCCTTGAAGCCTGTGGAGGCGCCTACCACCATGTAATATCCCGTCTCCAGCACCGACCAGCCCATCAGCACCAGGACGATGAGGCAAAGTATGTTCAGTCTCTTTTTCATAATGTTCCGTTATTGGTTATAGGTATGTTTGTTCCGTCTTATAGCGGCGCAGGCGCATCCCCGCCACAATGAAGAGGCAGGCGGCCACGGCTAGGCACACCAGGTAGGCCGGCTGCTCCATCACCTCCGTCAGACTGTTGGCCTCGGGATAGGCCAGGGAAGACCACACCGAGAAGCTGTTGTTCAGCACATGCACCACCATGCAGGGGATGAGGCTGCGCGTGCGCCAGTACAGCCATCCCAGCAACATGCCTGCCAGGCTGGCAAACACCACCTGCGCGGGGTTCATGTGGATGATGCCGAATATCAGCCCCGACACCACTATCGCCACCCCAGGCTTGTACTTGCCCAGCAGCACCCGCAGGATGCCGCCGCGGAAGAACAGCTCTTCCACCACCGGCCCCACGAGGGCCACGAGCAGGATGCCCGCCCACGACGTCTGCATGTAGTCGAACGTGCCCTCCAGCCAGTCGGGCAGGAAGCTGAGTGCCGAGGTCAGCCCGTCCAGCAGGAAGATGGCGCCCGCGCCCAGCGCCACCGTCCAGACCATGCATCCGGCCGACAGGGGGGAGTAGAGGCGGCTGTCGCCCGTGAGGTATCCGGCTTTCCACAGGTACCACACGGTGAACAGCATTGTCAATGCCAGTCCTGGGATGATGGCTTGTTGGGTCACCAGGTTGGCGTCCAGCGTGCCGGTGTTGGCAAACTGTATGGCCATCACAAAGGGCAGTGCGGCCCATGTGCCCAGGAACTGGAAGGCTATGTATATCAAGATGAGTTTAAGTGCTGTTTTCATCGTTCGCTTCGGTCGTTAGGTAGGTCATCGCACGGCAAAGAGGTTGGCTTCGCTGGTCACGGCATGTTCGGCCTGGAGTTGCCACTGGTTCTGCTGTCCGTCCCAGGCATAGGCTTGGTAGTTCACGCCGTCGGTCGTCAGGTTGTACACGGCGCGCTGCTTGGCGGTGGTGTAGTCGCCGGCCTCGTCGTTCCACAAGGCATATTCCAGGGCTACACCTTCCTGTCCGTAGTTGTAAGTCATGCAGTAGTAGCGTTCGTAGGCTTGCTCGGTAGCGTTCCACTTGTAGGCTTCTTTGCGTACTACGCGCCCGGCTTCGTCGTAGGTGTAGTCATACTTCAGGTGGTGCTCCAGGTATTTGCCGTCGGCTTTGTACACCATTTCCGAGGTCACTTGGTTGTTGTCGTCTACCGCATAGTTGTAGGCATACTTGTTGTTCAGTTCGTTGGCTACTGAGGTTACCAGGCTGGTTGCTGCAAAGATTGCTGTCATTACTAAAGCTTTCATATCTGTTGTTTTTTAAGGGTTATACTTATAAATATGTTTTTTTGGGATTTGTTCGTTGTATTTGTAGTGAGGGGTTTATCGGGTTTCTTCCAGGGCGTCGGCTATGGCGTGCTTCACGTCGACATATACATGGTCTATCAGGCAGTAGATGGCCACTCCGATGAGGAAGTAGGCGATGCCTTTTGCAAACTTCATTCCGGCATTTCTTTTCTCGGGTTTCATTGTTGTTTTCATATGGCTTATTCTTTTAAAAGTTATACGTTCTGTTGTTTTTCGATAATCATTTATCGTTTTTCGATATGCAAAGGAAAGGCTAATTTTTGAACTGTGCAAGAAAAACGAGAAAAAATTATCGAAAAACGATAAAAAAAGTGCGTTTTTCAATAAAACAGCCTCCGTAAGGGGGTAAAACCGCCCGGAAAGGTGCCGGAAAGCGCCCCGGCGGGCGGCCAAAAAAATCCGCGCGGATAGCCGTGACTGCCCGCGCGGGTAGTAATTGCCGCCCGCGCGGGCAATAAAAACTGCCCCGGCGGACGATTACAGCAGTCCGCCGGGGCAGGGAGAATATAAGTTCCGGAGTCATCAGTGAAGCACGCCTGCCGCCTGCAACGTCTGCCTTGCAGTGGCCTCGTCCTGTGCCAGTTGTTGCTTCAGCTCGTCGAGGGAGGCGAATTTGCATTCGCCCCGCATGCGGCGGATGAAGGACAGGCGCATGGGGTGCCCGTAGGCATCGTCATTGAAGTCGAAGATGTAGACTTCTATGCTGCGGTCGGGGCCATTGTCCAGCGTGGGGCGGACACCGATGTTCAGCATGCCCCCGTAGCTGCGTCCGGCAATGTCCACCTGCACGGCGTAGACCCCGTTGGCGGGGATGAGCTTGTCGGGGCTGTCCGGCTGCAGGTTGGCGGTGGGATATCCCAGCGTGTGGCCTATGCCCCGGCCGCCTACCACGGTGCCGCAGAGGAAGTAGCGGTAGCCCAGGCAATCGGCGGCCTGCGCCGCGTCGCCCTCATCCTGCAGCAGCCGGCGTATCAGTGAGGAACTCACCGGTCTGCTGCCCGGCTCGCTGTAGGCCTCGGCCGGAAGCACCTCCATGCCCAAGTCGGCCGCGTGGCGCACATAGTCGTCGAAGCCCTCGGCACGGTTGTGCCCGAAGCGGTGGTCGTAGCCCACCACCAGCACACGGATGTTGTAGCGGTTGCGCAGCACCTCCATGAACTCGCGTGCCGAGAGCGAGGCCAGGTGGGGGGTAAAGTCGAGCAAGATGCAGCGGTCTATGCCCAACCCCTCAAGCAGGGCCAGCTTCTCGTCGCAGGTAGTTAACAGCCGGGGGCAGAAGTCGGGCTGCAACACCTTGCGCGGGTGCACCGGAAAGGTCACCACGGCCGACTCCATGCCTCGCGCAGCTGCCTCGCGCTGCACTTGCCCTATCAGAAAGCGATGCCCCCGGTGCACGCCATCGAAGAAGCCAATGGTCGCCACACAGGGGGAGTTATGGGTGCAGATGTTATCCAACCTCATGGGGGCACTGCTTATTTCTTAGCCAGACGTTTTACCAAGCGGACAACCTCGCCTATCCACAGCACGCACGACGTGGAGGCAATGATGACGAGCCACGTGCAGAGGTCGAGCGGCTCGGTGCGGAACACCTTCCCGCCAAACTCCACGATGATAATCTGTCCCACCAGAATAATCAGCGCCACGCCCAGCATGCCCAGCGCGTGGCCGGCATCCTTGAAGATGGAGTGGTTGGTGCCGAAGACGCTGGCGTTGAACAGATTCCAGAACTGCAGCATGACGAACACCGTGAAGAAGATGGTCAGATAGTGCACGCTCATCTCGCCGTTGGGCAGCACCCCGCCGGGCAAGCCCTTGAAGTAGGCCAGCAATCCCATCAGTATGGCCAGGAAGGCAATGCCCACGCCAAAGATGTTGTTGCGCATGGCGGGGGTGATGATGAAGTCCGTGCGTTTGCGGGGTTTCTCGTTCATCACGTCCATGCTGGGGGCAATGGAAGCCAAAGCCATGGCGGCGAAGGTGTCCATGATGAGGTTCACCCACAGCATCTGCGTCACCGTGAGCGGCAGCGATGTGCCGAAGAAGGCTCCCAGCAGCACGCTGAGCAGTGCCACCACGTTGATGGTGAGCTGGAAGACGATGAAGCGTTGGATGTTCTTGTACAGCGAGCGTCCCCACATCACCGCCGTGGCAATGCTGTGGAAGGAGTCGTCGAGCAGCGTGATGTCGCTCGCCTCCTTGGCTACGGAAGTGCCCGTGCCCATCGACAGGCCCACCTGGGCATGGTTCAAGGCGGGGGCATCGTTGGTGCCGTCGCCCGTCACGGCCACTACGGCACCCTTCTTTTGCAAGAGCTGCACCAGTCGTTGCTTGTCCATGGGACGGGCGCGGCTCATCACCTTCAGGTCCATCACGCGGTCCAGGGCTTCCTCATCGCTCAGCGCAGCAAACTCTACGCCCGTAATGCGGTTGCGTTCCGTGTCGCCCGGTTGCCACAGGCCTATCTGGCGGGCTATCTCGGTGGCGGTGCCCGGCGTGTCGCCCGTCACAATCTTCACGCTGATGCCTGCCGACTGGCATTTCTTCACAGCCTCGGGTACATCGGGGCGTATGGGGTCGCTGATGGCAAAGATGCCGAGGAAGGTCATGCCGCCTTCGCCCACCAGTTCGGCACAGTCTTCCGACGCGCCTTCGGGCACGTACTTGTAGGCCAGGCCCAGCGTGCGCATGGCTTTGTTCTGGTAGGCCAGCAGTTGCTCATTGTATTGTTTGATTTGGCTGTCTGCCAATTGGCACTTGCCCATCACGATTTCGGGCGCACCTTTTATATATAATACGCGTTTCTTCTGCAAGGGAGAGTCGACCAGCGTGGCCATGTATTTCCGCTCGGTGGAGAAGGTGAGCTGGTTCACCACCTTGGCCCCCTCGCGCAGGGGCAGGTAGTTCCTTCCCTGCCCGTTGAGCCACAGCAATAGGGCCACTTCTGTGGGGTTGCCCACGCCCGAGGGCTTTTCGCCCGCGCTTTTCTCTTCCAGGAAGGCGGTGGAGTTCACGGCTATGCCTTCGGCTATCAGGTTGGGGTTGCTTTCGTCCAGCTTGGCCTCGTGCACTTGCATCAGGTTCTGGGTCAGCGTGCCGGTCTTGTCGGTGCAGATGACGGTGATGGCGCCCATCGTTTCGCAAGCGTGCATCTTGCGCACCAGGTTGTTGGTCTTGAGCATGCGGCGCATGTTCAGCGCCAGGCTCAGGGTGACGCTCATGGGCAAGCCCTCGGGCACTGCCACGACAATCAGCGTCACGGCCATCATGAAGTATTTCAGCACGATGTTGGCCACCGCCAGCCATTGGTCGAGGCCGGTCACGTCATTAAGCTGGAAGTAAGCATACAGGTCTTTGGTGGTGAAGATGACAAAGGTGAGTGCCGCTATGGTGAAGCCCGCCTTTCCTATCAGGTTGGCCAGCTTGGTGAGCTGTATGTTCAGCGGCGTCTGCTCCTGGCTTTGTTCGGTGGCCTGGCGTGCCACCTTGCCTATCTCGGTGGCATCGCCCACACGGTCTACCTTCATGGTGCCGTGCCCGTCGGTAATGGTGGTGCCGCGCATCACGGTGTTCGAGGGATAGGTGGCTTCTTCGTCGAAGTCGGCCTCATTGGTTGTCTTGTTCACCATCAGCTCTCCTGTCAGGCTCGATTCGTTGACTTGCAGGGACACGGCCTCTATCAGCGTGCCGTCGGCCGGCACCTCTTCGCCTGTGTTCAGAATGATGATGTCGCCCACCACCACGTCTTTGCGGGGAATCTCGTGTATCTTTCCGTTGCGCAGCACCGTCACGGGGGTCTCCTCGCCCACGGCATTCAGCAGGTCGAACTTCTTGTTGGCATCATACTCAAAGAAAAAACCTATGCCCGTGGCCAGCAGGATGGCTGCAATGATGCCGATGGTTTCGGCATATTCATTCTCTATGATGGATATCACCAGCGAGAAGCACGCCGCCACCAGCAGTACGCGCACTACGGGGTCTTTGAACTTCTCCAGATACAGTTTCCACATGGAAGGGCGCTTGGGGGGCGTCAACAGGTTCACCCCATGCTCTGCCCGGCTTCTCAACACTTCTTCGTCGGTCAGTCCGACGCGATAATACTCTGCGTTTGTTGTTGCCATACGTTTTTCTAACATTTCATTTTGCGCTGGCAAATTTACAACAATAATCTGTTATCTAAAGGGATATTAAGATTTGTTTGTGAAGATATTGCCGCTCGGCGGCCCGGAGGCTTTCTTTTGCAAAGGGGCTGCCTTGCCTTGGCGAAGGCGTTGCCTTTGCAAGGGAAACTCTTATTTGAACTTGAGGAGCATCAGCACGTCGTTGTCTTCTGCGTGCAGGCTTTGTGCAAGGCTTTTCAGTGTTCCGTGCAGCTCTCCCTCTTCGAGTGCGGCCAGCAAAGCATCTGCATGAAGCCTTATCACTCCACATCCCGGCCTGTCTACATGGTCTACTACGTGGGCATTCAGCTCAATTTCCTGCTCCGGGTAGTCTGTATTTACCACTTTGCAACGATAGGGCTTCCGCTGCTTTTTGTCATAAACCAAAGCATGGCCGGGAAACATGTCTTCCTCGCTATCCGCGTTAATGCTCACTGCATTCAGAAAGATATAATCGCTTGTCTCTACCCCAGCTTGCAGGTAAACCGGTTCGTTCATGGATGCCAAGCCGGGTGTCCTCGCTATGTATGGTTCACAAAAGCCTTCATAGGAATATTTATAAATGGTATCTGCCGAAAGCGGGTTTAGCAGGTATCCCCCCTCTGTCTTTACGACAGGCAAATGGTCTGCCGAATAGGCGAAAACGCCTCCTTCCATCTCAACATATACCATTAAGTTATGCACATTGCCCGCAATGGGAACTTCAAAATGCTTCAGCAACTTTCCGTCTGCCTTTGACAGGATAGAAAAGCTGGGCTTTTCGGGCTCTTTTACACGCTCGTCGAAGTCATAAGAGAGGAATTCTTCTTTTTCCCCGAAAGGATAAATGCGCCCACTCTTTTCCGCTGGAATCTCCCGCACAAAATTCCCTTCAAAATCATACACAAAAATCTTTCTTAGGAAGGAATCATGGATGAAGACCTCGCGTGCTGCCTCGTCAATATGCACTTCATTGGTATAAAGATATTCATGGGGCCCATTGCCTTGATTGGCAAAATGGCTGACTGCACTTCCCGTGTGGGCGTCGAATATTAAAATCTCTCCCTGCCCGGCGCCATTTACGGCTACGAAGTTCTCACTGATGCATTTAGGGCGACTTTTGGTCACATAGCCGGTGTCTGTCTCCAACTTGAGGTAAGTCACATCGGCAATGTCCTGTATGTTCAATTTCAATTCAGGATAATCCTTGCTGACGTCTACCACATAGACGCTTGAGTCTTGCTGTTTAGAGCAGTTGCAAAGACAGATTATAATGCAGATTGCCCAAATAAATTTCGTACGCTTCATAATTCCTTTTATGCTTCAAATATCAATTTCAAAAATACGAAAAATGCAGCTATCTTCAATATCCTTCACCAAATATATTTATATTCTTCTACGAATTAATCGCTCATCACTACACTAAAGATACTTCATCAGCATAATTACCGGATTGGATTCTTCCTCCAACCTGGCGGCAATCTCCTTCAGGCGGCCTTGCAACTTATCGTTTTCATAAGCCTCTACCAGTTGATTGGCCGGTAATACTTGGAAGGCTGCTACCTTGGCATTGTTCAGCGGATGTGATATCAAGTCCACCTCTTGCCCCTCGTAATCGGCATTGTGCACAACAGGCTCATACAGTTCACTTTCCTGTTTGTCATACACCAGCCATCCCAGGGGGAAGCCTCTTCCGGTGGTAAAGTCAAATTCCTTTTCCACGGTCTGCATAAACCAGTAACGCTCTGTCACGACACCCATAGTGAGCAAGACTTCGGGGTCGGCAGTGGGCTTTTTTGCTAGGAATGGATGCAATTCATTGCCGGCAGTCCGGTAGCTATACACCGTGTCTGTCGACGTCTCCACCAGCAGCCAGTCATCTCCGCATGGCACAATGGGGCACACTGAGGCCACAGCCACGGCGTCGCCTTTTTGCACGTAAGGGGCTTTCACGATGCCGAATGGCAGGGCAATGCCTTTCTGCACCTCCCCATTCTGCTTGGAGATGATAAGATGATAATAAGGCTTCGATCTTGCCTTTCCTTCATCATAGTAGACTGACATGTCGTATAGCATCAGGTTGTCTGCATCATAATGGTATATAGCCAGTGCCTCAACACCTTCCGGCAGGTTGAAGCTGCGCTTGAATGTGCCGGACAAATCATAAACCAGTACCTTCTTCGTCGGACTACAGTTCACGAAAATCTCCCCGGCGTTCTCGTCCAGCACCACCCCGTTTATGTAGGTGTATTCCTCATCTCCCTGCCCCCGGCGATTCCACTTGCGGATGCCCTTGCCTGTCTGCCTGTCAAAGATGAATATGTCCCCATCATTCACCCAGTTCTTCACCACCATGTACTTATCGCCTACAGCCAACACATCGCCTTGGGTGACAAACTCATCCGTTGTTTCCAACGGAACGTATTCCACCTCCATAAGGCTCTGGAGCGCTAACTCCTTTTCTGGATGGCTCGCTTTCACGTCGATAATGACAAGGTCGTCGTGCGTGGCAGAAGGCTTGCAGCCTGCCACAGCCATCAATACAAACGTCCCGATAAAAAGATACTTTTTCATGGCAGTAACAGATAAAATGAAAATCAGAATGTTGTGGCAAATATACGGTAAATAGAAGAATGTGACAAGTGAAGTCCGTTTTTTTTACTGTATAATTTATGCTGGCATCATATTGGGCTACCAACTTTAAAACGTTGCAGCTCTGCATCCTTTGTAATCAGCATGTCTGCATCCATAGCGTCCAACAAGCCCGGTGCTGTTTTCAGTTTGCCATATCTTACCACCTCTTTGTTTTTGCTGAAGAAGTGTTTCATTAACTCTTTCAATGCCTTCGAGGGTTTCACTATATCTTCAATATCTTTGTTCCTTATCAAAGAATGTTCCGAAAGGATTTCTTGTCTGTGTCTTCGTACACAACCTTCTTTGTCAGCCCATCTTTCCAAACAATCAGGTTGCTTTAAAAACCATGCTTCCATTTCTTGGACCATGAAGTATACCTTGTCTTTTTGTGCCTCAGGAATTATAATGTTTTTTTCCGGATAATCATTGTTCACCAATTTGGCAAACCAACGGTATCTGTCTGCATAAGGGGCATCCGAGTCTACATACAAAAGGCTACTTTGCTGCCTTAAAAACTGTTTGGCCGCCATGCGGTATCCCCAGCCCATGAATATTGCAATGTCCACGTCTTCCCGTCCGAGAATTCGTGCAAAAAAGTGATGCAATGATTGGCGCAATGCCTCCACATTGTTTGCTGTATCGGCAGGAACATTGTTGAGTGACGTGCCGCCTTCTACAATGATGTTCAGCCTTACCATCGTTTTCCTCCTATTAGTCCAAACAGCCACATTTGCCCTGGCAGATAATCACCTTCCCAATCCGGGAAATCGGCTTGCGAATAAGTGTGAACCTCCGTACTGTTCTCTTTATTTTTTTCAAACACAAGAATATCTTCCAGTTCAAACTGATTTAGCAGATGCGGCGAATGGGTAGCTACAATGATTTGGCACTGCTTAGCCGTGTCCTTTATCATGTTGGCCACTGAGCGAATCATGTCAGGGTGCAGTCCTCGCTCCGGTTCGTCTATGGCAACCAAAGCTCCCCGGAACGGGTTGTAGAAAATGCTTTCCAGAAGCAGAAATCTCAAAGTACCGTCTGATATATGCAAAGCGCCAATGGCCCGACTCATGTTGCTTTCCCGCAGAGATAAGTAGGACTTACCGTACAGATTACTGATTTCTATGCTCTTAAAATAGGGATTAACATGATGGAAGGTTTCTTCTAACCGCTCAAAATCAAACATGTGGTTCAATTTGAGGTTGTTCAAAATCTGTATCAGGTTGTCTCCCGATTTGCGCAGGCGGGTGTCGGTAGAGAATTCTGCTGCAGTGCGCAGTTTGCTGCTTTCTCCTACATTGAAATCATTGTATACAGCTATGGCTTCTATAGCCTTGCGCAGCGTGTGTGTAGGCAAGTAGTGTGCAGGGTCATTTATCTGCCTCAGCACCAGCTCTTGTCCTGAGACCTCTGTACTGGCGTAGTCTTGAAGCAGTATGCTGCCATCTGGCATGCGTGTGCTGATTTTCCCATTCCCGTTGTTGAAGTCCAGGTAAGTGAAAGCAGCCCCTTGCTTCTTCTTGTGTTCGGTAAACATTTGCTCGTTCAGCGTATAGCTGGTACCTGAAGGGCGGATAGTAATCCGGTAGAATACATCAGACAGGAAACCGGCGGCAGGATTCAAGGCATTCAGTGCCTTATAGTCGAATACGTAAGTCACCTGCGCACAGGGAGCCGTCCTGTCCCCGTTGAAGTTCACTATCTGCCCGTATCCGCCCCATTGTTCTTGGATAAGTTTTACTAATCCGTCCCCTGCGATACCTTCGCTGAGCAAACGCAACGCGTTGATAAAAGACGTCTTCCCGCTCCCATTAATGCCCAGCAGCAGGTTGACCCCTTCATGCAATTTTATTTTGGTTTCTCCTTTAAAGGAAAAGAAATCCCGCAATATGACTGATTTCAACATAACAAATCTATTTTTATCGCAAGCAATGCATTACCGTTGCAAATATATGCAAAGATAGCGATATAAATCCATTCCCCAAGCTACGGATTGCGTGGATTTCACGAAGAAAAATAAAAGTGGCCCCATTCCATGAACGAGGCCACTCTGCAAGACAGGCTTTGCCGCCTTCAAGTTATGGAGGAGTTAGTCTTCATAATAGATTTCCCACACATCCGGGGAAATGTTATCGCTTTTTGTTATCTTGCTGACTCTGCCGTTGTGCTCCATGTCAAGCTCAAAGTTGTACCAACTATTCCCTACGCTATTTATGACATAAGGCATCCTCTTCCCATAGAAATCGAAGAGGTTGAAGTAATACGCCCCATATATATACGTGGCAGGCAGGTTGAGGGAGGTATTGTTTGGTACTTCAATATTGTATCCAAACTCTACTGAATCGTCCTCATAAAAAGATTCGAGAGTGTACTCAAATCCCCGGTCGCTGTACTTGAACTCAATTACTCCATCATCCTGTATCAGGGGGTCGTCAATATATTCTATCTTGGAAAGATAGCCTTCTTCATCGTGTACAATGGCTGTTGTCCTCTCGCCGACATGCAAATAATCGTACTGCCTGTCATACCGGATATAGCCGTTCTTGCCGATAAGAATGATGTCATTGTCGTTAATTCTAATTGTGTCTTCCACGTATTCATATGTCGTGGTGTAAGTAGAGCCGTTTACTTTATGGCGGACTGTCTTTATCCTGTTCTGGTCATCGTATTCGTATTCATAGTTTTCTACACGCTCCATCGTTTCCCCGTTTCGCAGGTTGTATTTCCTGATGCGCGTTACTTTGTCTCCTGTCATGGGCGTATAAACGCCTCTGTTGGTGTTGCGTTGGAAGTTGCAGGTAATTTTCTCATCTCCTACCTGGCAAGACAACGTCATGGCGTTTTCGGAAAGTTTTTCAACCAGCCATTCTGTTTCGGGAGAAGATGGAAACTCTTTCATAGATATCTTTCCGTCAGAAACAGACCAATTAAAGGTCTTGACACGTCCCGCATCTATGCCCAGCAATTCGTTTTCATCGGAACCCATTGCCCCTTTCATGCCTGGCAGGAATTTCAAGTAATAGATGTCTTTTCCCACCTCGTAAGAGCGGTTGCGATTATTTTCGCCTGTAGTCCACTGCTGGAACGAGCATTGCCAATGTCCCATCAAGTCTTCGGCCGACACTTTTTCGGTTTCTACTTGCTCGTTGCCGCCGCTCCCGCCTTCATTTTCGTTTCCGCCTTGCTCTCCTTGGGCCGGGTCGTCGTCCGAGCAGGCCACCATTGCCGTGGTCACTATCGCGGCCATCAGCACGTAAAACCACTTTTTCATGTTTCTTAATCTGTTTAATGTTGGTTAATATGTCGCGAAGTTAATAAGAAAGGATAAAAGAACGTTACTTATGCTGAGAAAAAAATTAGCCGATGTTTTCCCTAACCCTACCTCCGTCCCCCTTTGTCCGCTTTTTTTTCGCTTCTATAGCGCCGAGGCGCGACCGAATGAGTACCGAATGGGGTACGACTGAGGTACGAATGGGGTAGGTGGCGGAATGGCCTGCTGTTTGTAGGGATATTTCTTAAAATGGCAGCCTGAGGAGGAAGATGCCTAAAGGCGTATTTGTTTCTTTTAACACATCGCCTTGCAGAGGTGGCTCTGAATGCGCTACCTTTGAAGTCCATTTAACCCCTAAACCCCACATCGATGCTGTTACCTTATCTTCACGAAGACCTGGTGGAAGCCGGGTGCGACGAGGCCGGGCGAGGCTGCCTGGCGGGGGCGGTGTATGCGGCGGCGGTCATTCTGCCCAAGGACTTCCGCAACGAGCAGCTGAACGACTCGAAGCAGCTGACTGCACGGCAGCGCTACGCCTTGCGCCGGGTGATAGAGCGTGAGGCCGTGGCGTGGGCGGTGGGCGTGGTGAGCCCGCAGGAGATTGACGAGATAAATATTCTCAACGCCGCCCTTCTGGCCATGCACCGGGCTGTGGACGGGCTGGCGGTGCGTCCGCAGCATCTGCTGGTGGATGGCAACCGCTTCAGGCCTTACCCCGGCGTGCCCCACACCACGGTGGTGAAGGGCGATGGCAAGTACCTGGCCATTGCGGCGGCTTCTGTGCTGGCCAAGACGTATCGTGACGACTACATGCTGCGCCTGCACGAGGAGTATCCACAGTATGGCTGGGACCGCAACAAGGGCTATCCCACCCGGGCTCATCGCGAGGCCATCGCGCAGTGGGGCACGACGCCTTACCACCGCCAGTCGTTCAACCTGCTGGGGGGCGACAGGCAGTTGTCGCTGGACTTCGGGTGAGGCGGGCGGTCAGAACCACTTGATTTTGCGGAACCACACGAAGACGATGGCCGACAGGGCTGCCGAGCATAGCACGATGAGGATGAACGCGTGCGGGTGGTGCCCGGCGGGTAGACTGACATTCATGCCGTAGAAGCTGGCTATGAGGGTGGGTATCATGAGGGTGATGCTGAGGCTGGTCATGCGCTTCATGATGGCGTTCACGTTGTTGGAGATGATGGAGGCAAAGGCGTCCATGGTGCCGGTGAGGATGTCGCTGTAGACGTTGACGGTGTTGTAGGCCTGCTTTAGCTCGATGGCCACGTCTTCCAGCAGGTCCAGGTCGAGGTAGCCGGTGTCTTGGAAGATGTTTTTCAGCTTTCCTATCAGCATTTCGTTGCCGCGTATGGAGGTGTCGAAGTAGACTAATGTTTTCTGCAGCTTCATCAGGCGCAACAGGTCTTCGTTGCGTATGCTTTTCTCCAGCTCTTTCTCGGCGGTGGTGACGTCGTTGTTTATCTGCTTCAGGTATTTCAGAAACCACACGGCCGACGAGTAGATGATGCGCAGGATAAGGTCGAGCTTGTTGCGCACCACGATGCCCTTGCGCCGGGCGTGGGCAATGAAGTCGGGGATGAGGTCGGTGTGGTGGTAGCACACGGAGACGATGATGTCGTCGTTGGTAATGATGCCCACGGGGATGGTGATGAAGGGTACGCCCAGGCGGGTGCTGGGCATGGGTATGCGCAGTATGGTGAGCAGCCAGTTGCCCTCGGTGTCGGTGCGGGGGCGCTCGTCGGTGTCGGCAATGTCGTCCAAGAACGATTCGGGCACCTGCAGCTGTTGCGTAAGGAAGGTGAAGTCGTTGTCGTCGGGGCACTCTATGTTCACCCAGCAGTTGGGCTGCCATTCGGGCTTTTCGCTGAAGCCGTCTTCAAAGTAGAGGTATTTTCGCATGGGGCGGATACTTTAGGGGCTCCCTCGGGGGGAAGCGGTGGCAAAGGTATGGGTTTTCTCTCTGTTTCCCAACATTTTCATTTCTTTTATACCTCTGCCTTGTGGCTGCTCTTTCAGTTTTTTGTACCTTTGCGCCGCAAAACGATAAAGTTCAATTTAAAATCTTGATACACTATGGCTAAGAAAGCTCTTCTTATGATTCTGGACGGTTGGGGCATCGGCGACCGCCAGAAAGACGACGTGATTTACATGACTCCCACCCCGTATTGGGACAGCCTCCTGGCACAGTACCCCCACTCGCAGCTCCAGGCCAGCGGCGAAAACGTGGGCTTGCCCGACGGGCAGATGGGCAACTCCGAGGTGGGACACCTCAACATCGGTGCCGGACGCATTGTTTACCAGGACCTGGTGAAGATTAACCGCGCCTGCGCCGACGGCAGCATCCTCAAGAACAAGGAAATTATCTCCGCCTTCAGCTACGCCAAAGAGCAGGGCAAGGGCATCCACTTCATGGGCCTGACGTCCAACGGCGGCGTGCACAGTTCGCTGGACCACCTGTTCAAGCTGTGCGACATTGCCAAGGAATACGGCGTAGGCGAGCGCACCTTCATCCACTGCTTCATGGACGGTCGTGACACCGACCCGAAGAGCGGCAAGGGCTTCATACAACAGCTCACCGACCATTGTGCACAGAGCGCAGGACGCATTGCCAGCATCGTGGGACGCTTCTATGCCATGGACCGCGACAAGCGTTGGGAGCGCGTGAAGGAGGCCTACGAACTCTTGGTGAACGGCCAGGGCAAGCAGGCCGACGACATGGTGAAGGCCATGCAGGAGTCGTATGACGAGGGCGTGACGGACGAATTCATCAAGCCCATCAACAACAGTACGTTCGACGGCACCATCAAGGAGGGCGACGTGGTCATCTTCTTCAACTACCGCAACGACCGCGCCAAGGAACTGACCATCGTGCTGACCCAGCAGGACA